>CALXEH010000047.1 GCA_944387285.1 uncultured Oscillospiraceae bacterium
GCCAACCCGGAGGCCATGGCCGACGAGTGGTCCGGCGACATCGGCTGCGGCGTCAAGTACTTCTCCCAGGACGGCGTCATCAAGCTCGCGCCGCGCGCCGGCATCGAGCTCGACGAGAGCCTCTCGCCCGCCGAGAAGCTCAAGGTCGTCCAGGGCCTCATGGAGGCCGGCGACGGGCGCGCCGCGAAGGTCTACGCCAGCATCGGCACCTACCTCGCCCACGCGCTCGCGCTCTACTACGACTTCTACGAGTTCAAGCACGTCCTGCTGCTCGGCCGCGTCATGTCCGGCAAGGGCGGCGACCTCGTGCTCGAGACCTGCAAGGCCGTGCTCGCGGACGAGTACCCCGAGATAGCGGGCAAGATCTTCCCCTCGCTGCCCGATGAGAAGTTCCGCCGCGTCGGCCAGTCCGCCGCCGCCGCTTCCCTGCCCGAGCTCGCATGAACCGGAGGCACATCGTCTGCTTCGGCGACTCGAACACCCACGGCTACTGCGGCGACCCAGCCGATTTCGACGGCGTCCCGCAGCCCGGCGGCTCCATGCGCTTTACCGAGGCCTCGCGCTGGCCCTGCGTGCTCCAGCGCCTGCTCGGCGAGGGCTATTATATAATCGAAGAGGGCCTCAACGGCCGCACCACGGTCTTTGACGACCCCTACCGTGAGGGCTGGGCCGGCGCGGGCTACATCCTGCCCTGCCTGATGAGCCACAAGCCCGTAGACCTGCTGGTGCTGATGCTCGGCACGAACGACTGCAAGCAGTGGTACGGCGCGGACGCCGGGCGCATCTGCGCGGGCATGGAATACCTCGTCTGCCGGGCGCAGAACACCTCCTGCTGGACGGAAAAGGGCCCGAACATCCTGGTCGTCGCGCCGCCGCCCATCGCCGAGGGCTATGAGGACACCGAGAGCTATCCTGAATTCGGCCCGCAGGCGCGCGAAAAGTCCCTGGCGCTCGCCGGGCTCTACGAGCAGAGCGCAAAGCGCCTCGGCTGCGCCTTCCTCGACGCCGCGCCCTATGCGCAGCTCAACACCGTGGACTGCGTGCACATGACCCGCGCCGATTGCCGCAGCTTCGCCGCGAAGCTGGCGGAAATCATTCCCTCGCTCTGCGGCTGAGTAATTTTCGTACAAGAGAATAAAACATTTCCTCCCGTGCAAAATAAGGACACATTTCAGAGCACGGGAGGAATTTTTATGTACACACGCAAGGGGCTTGCGTTCTGCGCGCTGCTGCTGACGGCGGCGATAGCGCTGACGGCCTTGGCGCCCATGCTGCCCGCTCACGCGGAAGGCAACGCGCCTGTGGCGCAGAATCTGGAGCTTTCGACCTACCGCAACGTCTCCGTGGGCGGCAGGCTCACGGCGGTGGACCCGGACGGCGACACGCTCAGCTACTCCGTCACCACGGAGCCCACCAAGGGCGAGGTCGAGCTCACCGACGACGGGCGCTTCGTCTACACGCCCGACACCAACCGCAAGGGCCGCGACTACTTCGGCTACAAGGCCACAGACTCCGAGGGCAACAGCTCGCAGGAGGCCACGGTCATCATCCGAATCGAAAAGCAGAAGACCCGTACCACCTACTCCGACCTCGCCGGAGACCCGAGCCAGTACGCCGCGACCATGCTGGCAGAGGAGGGCATCTTCGTCGGGCAGCAGCTCGGCGGCAGCTACGTCTTTGAGCCGGCGCGCGAGGTAACGCGCGGTGAGTTCCTCGCCATGTGCATGGAGCTCGGCGGCGAGGAGCTGCTCAGTGCCGTGGCCGCCACGGGCTTTGCCGACGACGCCGACATCCCGGTCTGGCAGAAGCGCTATGTCGCCACGGCGCTCATGGACGGGGTCATCAACGGCACGGTCTCGGACGGGGCCTCGGTCTTCGACCCTGAGAGCTCCATCACCGTGCAGGAGGCGGCGGTCATGCTCAACAACGTCCTCGGCGCGACTGACGTGCCCACGGCCGCATACGACGGCCTCGTGCCCGCCTGGGCTGCGCAGGCCACGGCGAACCTCACGGCCTGCGGCGTCCTCACCTTCTCCTCGAGGTACACCGACACCCTCACGCGGGCCGACGCGGCGCAACTGCTCTGCGCGGCCATCGCCGTCAGGGACAACAGGGAATAAAATAACGCGCCCGGCGCTGCCCTCAATGCAGCGCCGGGTGCTCCGTTTTGTTCAGTATGCGGTAAAAGGTCGAGGAACTCAGGCCCGTGCGCTCCAGGCGGTTGATGCTCTTGACATACAGCAGGTCGTCCCGCCTGAGCCTGCGCAGCAGCTTGCGGTAAGCCGGGCGCTCAAAGTCCTTGCCCGATTGCTTGTCGATAAACAGGTTCCGCTCGGGCACGCCCAGCCCGCGCAGGGCTATCAGCTGCCTGTCCTCGTTCTGGTCGCTGCTCGAGACCCGGGCGTAGCCATATATCTTAGACATGCCCCATCGACCTCCATTTTGCGCCCGCGCGTGACATGAGGTTTGCTTTGTGGAACATTTTAAGTATATATGACATCATTTTCATTCTAAAGTGCTGCGAAATAACGCTCTATCGCTTCCCGGTCCGATTTCGATGTGCCCTGTATCATGCTGTCCGAGCCGCCGCCGCGGCCGTCTATCGCGGCGTTTATCTCCCGCGACATGGCGCGCAGGGGCCTTGTGCGGCTGCCGATGATGTATTTATAGTCGCCGTCCCGGCCCGCAAAGCCCGCGCAGAGCACGCCGGCCAGCTCCGAGCCCGCGTTCACCAACTCGCGCAGGGTGATGGGGTCCATGTCCTCCTCAAAGATGCAGATGCAGCCCTCGGACTTCTTCAGGGCCGCCGTCTTCAGCCGCAGGAGCTCGCGCTTGAGCCGCGTGACCTCGGCCTTGCGCTCCTCCTGGTCGGCGGCATAGCGCTCTATCGCCGCGCCCGTCTCCTGCCGCTTGGCCGAGAGCGCCGCCGAAACCCGCGCGTTGTTCTCGTGCAGGAGCTGGTAATCCAAAAGCGCCTGCTCGCCGCAGATGAGCGTCAGGCGCGTGCCGCCCCGGTGCCTCATGCTGTCTATCACCTTGATGCAGCCCACCTCGCCGGTATACGCCACATGCGGCGCGCAGCAGGCGCAGAGGTCTACGCCCTCTATGTCCACCAGCCGCACCTGGCCCGTCAGCTCCTTCTTGCTGCGGAAGTCCAGCCGCGCCAGCTCCGCCGCGTCCGGCAGCAGCGTCCGCACCGGGACATTGCGCCAGATCGCCCGGTTCGCCTCCAGCTCCGCCGCCAGCAGCTGCTCGCGCGTCAGCTCCAGCGAGAAGTCGATGGTCATGCCCTCCTCGCCCATGTGGAAGCCCACGTTGTCGCAGCCGTACATCCGGTGCACCGTGCCCGAGAGGATGTGCTCGCCCGAGTGCCCTTGCATGCGCCGGAACCGCAGCGGCCAGTCCAGCTCGCCTCTCACGGTCGAGCCGGGCTCGAGCGGTTTTTCAACAACGTGTATGATATCCTCGCCCTCTTCACGCAGGGCGAGGAGTTTTTGTCCCGCCAGCCAGCCCTCGTCGGCCTCCTGGCCGCCGCCGCCCGGGAAAAACGCCGTCCTGTCCAGCCGCAGGGCATACGCGCCGCCCTCGCGCTCGCAGGTGAGCACCCGAGCCTCAAAGCCGGCGAGGCGCCCGTCCGCGTAGTAGAGTTTTTCTGTCACAGCCCTCACCTCGTTTCTCATGATGATACCACATTTGCATCCGCGCGGCAAGTGCCGCCCGGATGTTGACGATGTTGGAAGAATATTATATAATGGTGAGACCTGAATTCTGGAGGGATGGCCACGAAGATCCTTTTCCTCATCAACTACGCCGGGAACGGCGGCTCGGAAAAATACGTCGATGACCTTGTGCGGATATTCACCGCGCAGGGCGAGGACTGCCGGCTGTGCTACAACGTGCCTGGGGCGCTCTCGGAGCGGCTCGAGGCGCGCGGCGTGCCCGCGTTCAGGCTGGATTTCAGCCGCCGCGCGGCGCTGGCCTCGGCCCGGAAGCTCGCGGGCTACTGCCGCGAGAACGGCATCGACGTGCTCCACGCGCAGTATCCGGCGGAGAACGTCGTGGCCCTGCTCTCGCTCAGGCACTATCCCGCGCCGAAGGTGGTGTTTACGAACCACCTCACCCTCCGCGCGGGGCGGCTCTGGCGCATGATAAACCGCGCCCTGACGCCGAAGCTCCACCGCGCCATCGCCGTCTGCGCCGAGGGGCGCAGGGTGCTCATCGAAAACGGCTTCCCGCCGGAGAAGGTCGTCGTCATACCGAACGGCGTCGAGCCGGACGAGTACCCCGTCAAGGACCTCTCCGTCCGTCCGGAGCTCGGCCTCGGCGAGCGCGAGTTCATGGTAACGACCCTGGCCCGCTGCGTGCCCGAGAAGGGGCTCGGCTTCTTGCTGGACGCCGTGTCCAAGCTGCGCGGCATGACGGACAGGCCCTTCCGCTGCGTCGTCTGCGGCGACGGGCCGCTGCTGCCGGAGCTGAAGGAGAAGGCCGCGCGGCTCGGTATCGACGACCGCGTCCTGTTCGCGGGCTACCGGAGCGACGGTGGGCGTATCCTGCGCGCCGCCGACCTCTATGTGAATTCCAGCTCGAGCGAGGCCATGAGCTTCGGCCTGCTCGAGGCCATGAACGCCGCCCTGCCCCTGGTCGTGACGGCGCTCGAGACCAACCGCGAGCTCGCGGAGGGCGGGCCCGCCTGCGGCATCGCCGTGGAATACGGCGACGCGGAGGGCTTTGCGAAGGCCGTGCTGCGGCTCATGGAGGACGAGGCCCTGTACCGTGAATACTCGGCAAACGCCCGGCGCAAGGTGCTGGAGGTCTACGACCTCTCCAAGCTCGCCGGGGACGTTTACCGCGCATATCAATAACATTCCAGGAGGCAAATCATGTTGGACGAAAAAGGCAGACTCTTCGGCAAGGTCAATATCGTTGACCTGCTCATTGTCCTGATAATCATAGCCGCGGGCATTTTCCTCGGCAAAATGCTCTTCGGGCCCGAGAGCACCATCGCGCAGACCCAAAAGGTGCGCCTGACGCTCTACTGCGAGGAGACGCCGGACTATGTGGCCGAGCAGCTCACGGCCGGCGACGAGGCCTGGGACGCCGAAAACAACGTCACCCTCGGCACGCTCGCCGAGTGGCGCACCGGCGAATCCAAAAGCGCCGTCACGGACATCACCGGCGAGGTGGTCGAGATCTCGCGCGAGGACTACTGCTCCGTCACCCTCATGGTGGACGGCGACGGCGTCATCGGCGACCACGGCGTCACGATAAACGGCACGCTCTACGCCGCGGGCCAGTCCATGAGCGTCTATTTCGGCGACTGCAAGCTGTTTCTCAAGGTACGCTCGGTCGAAGCCGCCTGAAAGCGGGGTGAGACCTCTTGCTCGCTGACAGCGTACTCGGAAAACTCTATGGCTTCTGGCTGCAAAGCCTCATCTTCCGCATACTCAGGGGCATTTACCGCCCCTTCCGGAACGCCTTCCGGTACAGCGCCATCGTGCGCTTCCTGGGCCGGCCGTCCAGGGTCGAACAATACTACGCGGCCAGCGCCGCGGGCAGGTTCATCGACTGGCTCTGGAAATGGCTGCTCAAGATACTCGCCGCGGTGCTCGGCTTCTTCTCGAGGGCGGCGGAGATGAGCTTTTTTGTGCGTATAGTCAAGGGCTCGTACATCTGCAGGTTCGACTTCCTGCTGCCGGCCTTCATCTTCGTCATGTTCTGCGCGCCGCACGATTACTGGTCGAACTCCTACGCCGTGCTGGCGGTCTTCGGCCTGTTCGGCATCTATCTGCTGCTGGCGGCGGCCGGGAAGCGCGAGGCGCCGAGCCCGAGGGCGCTGGGGCTGCCCTTCCTGCTCTTCGTGCTCTCCTGCTTCATCAGCCTCATCTTCACCACCGACATGGCGGACAGTCTGCGCATACTCATGTTCTTCCTCGCGGCCTTCGTGCTGGCCTACATGGTCTCCGCCGAGCTCTCGACCGTGGCGCGGCTGCGCTCGCTCATGCGTTGGCTCTACGCGGCGGTGATGGTCACGGCGGCCTATGCGGTCGTGCAGCGCATCATGGGCGTCGAGGTCAACGCCTCGCTCACCGACCTTGCGCTCAACGAGGGCGTGCCGGGGCGGGTGTACTCCACGCTCGACAACTCCAACAACTACGCGGAGTTCCTGGTGCTGTTCACTCCGCTGTGCGCGGCCTGGGCGATAAACCTCAGGGATGTGCGCGCGAGGTTCGTCTTCTCCTGCGCGCTGGCGCTGCCCATGCTCGCGCTCATCATGACCTATTCGCGCTCCGGCTGGCTCAGCTTCATGCTGGCCGTGCTGGTCTTTGTTTACTACACGGACAAGCGGCTAATACCCGTGGGCTTCGTGGCCTGCCTGCTGCTCATACCCTTTTTGCCGGACAGCATCGTGACGAGGTTCCTCACCATCTTCAACAGCGCGGATTCCTCGGCCAGCTACCGCATCATCGTCTGGCGCGGCGTGCTGCTCATGCTCTGCGACTACGGCCTCACCGGCATCGGGCTCGGGCCCTACACCTTCGACAACGTCTACCCCGCCTATGCCATCACGGAAAAGGCCGCGCTCGTCGCGCACTCGCAGATGCTCTACCTCGACCTCATCATCGAGCTGGGCGCGCTGGGCTTCATCGCCTTCATGTGGTACATGTTCCGCACGATGAAGGACAGCGCCTTCGCAGTCTGCCGCTGCCGGAACAGGGCGCCGGAGGTGCGCGGGGCGGTGCTCGCAGGGCTCGCGGCCTTCTGCGGCATGGCTGTCTTCTCCTTCTTCGAGTATATCTGGTTCTACCCGAGGATACTTTTCGGATTTTTCATCCTGCTCGGCATAGTGCTCGGGGCTATGAAGCTCTGCCGGGCGGATTCGGAGGCGATCACACTTGAAAGGCAATAAGAAGCTCATCTACGCGGCGCTCTTTGCGGCGCTGTGCTGTGTGATAACGATGTACCCCAAGTTCCCGACGCTGTTCGGCTACATCCACGCGGGCGACGCGCTGGTGCTGCTGGCCGCCTATGTGCTCGGGCCGCTCTGGGGCTCGCTGGCGGCGGCGCTCGGCTCCAGCCTCGCCGACCTCATGGCCGGTTATGTGCAGTATTTCCCGGGCACCTTCGTCATCAAGGCCGTCATGGCCCTCGCCGCCGGCGGCCTGCTCGTGAAGTTCGGCGAGAAGCGGCCCGTGCTCACCACCGTGCTCGCCGGGCTCGCCGCCGAGTGCGTCATGGTGCTCGGCTACTTCGGCTACGAGGGCGTGCTGCTCGGCTACGGCTGGGCAGCCGCGGGCAGCATCCCCACCAACATCGTCCAGGGCGTCTTCGGGGCCGCGGCCTCCTCCGCCCTCTTTGCCGCGCTCATCAAAACTCCCTACGCCCGGCGCGAGCTGGGCCTGCGCATGCCCCGCGACCCCGACAAACGCTGAAACTTGAAAAGAGGTGACGGCCCGTGCCGGGCAAGACGATACTCCGCGAAAAAATCAACGAATCCATAGCCTCGGTCGTGCCCATCGCCGCCATCGTGGCGCTCATGTGCCTGAGCTTCGTGCCGGTGACCACCGACCTGATGCTGGCCTTCCTGCTGGGCACCATCATGCTCATCGTGGGCATGGGCCTGTTCACGCTCGGGGCCGAGGCCTCCATGACGCAGATCGGCAACCACACCGGCGCGCGCATCACCAAGTCGCGCAAGCTCTGGCTCATCGTGGCCCTGAGCTTCCTGCTCGGCATCGCCATCACCGTCGCCGAGCCCGACCTGCAGGTGCTCGCCTCCAACGTGCCGCACATCAACACCACCGTGCTCATCATCACGGTCTCCGTCGGCGTGGGGCTCTTCCTCGTCATCTGCATGCTGCGCATACTCTTCGCGATATCCCTGCGCTGGGTGCTGCTCGCCTGCTACCTCATCGTCTTCGGCCTCGCCGCCTTCTCCGACGCGGGCTTTTTGAGCGTCGCCTTCGACTCCGGCGGCGTCACCACCGGGCCTATGACCGTGCCCTTCATCATGGCCCTCGGCGTCGGCGTGGCCTCCATCCGCAGCGACAAAAATGCCGAGGCCGACAGCTTCGGCCTCGTCGCGCTCTGCTCCGTCGGGCCCATCCTCGCTGTCATGCTGCTCGGCTTCTTCTACAAGATGGAGGACGGCACTGTCGCCGCCTCCGTCGTGCACAGCTACGCCGACACGGTCGAGCTCGGCGGCGGCTATGTCAAGGCCATACCGCACTACATGAAGGAGGTCGCCACGGCGCTCGCGCCCATCGTGGGATTTTTCCTGCTGTTCCATGTTTTCTCGCTGAAGCTGCGCAGGCTGCCCTTCCTCAAGATCGTCATCGGCCTGGTGTACACCTACGTCGGGCTGGTGCTGTTCCTCGTCGGCGTGAACGTGGGCTTTTCCTCGCTGGGCACGATACTCGGCGCGCGGCTGGCCGAAAAGGCCGCCTGGCTGCTGGTGCCCGTGGCCATGCTCATGGGCTGGTTCATCATAAACGCCGAGCCGGCCGTGCATGTGCTCAACAAACAGGTCGAGGAGATAAGCGCCGGGGCCGTGTCCGAAAAGGCCATGGGCCTGAGCCTCTCCATCGCCATTGCGCTGGCGACGGGGCTCGCCATGGTGCGCGTGCTGACGGGCATATCCATACTCTGGTTCGTCGTGCCGGGCTACGCCGTCGCGCTGGCGATGAGCTTTTTCGTGCCGCCCATCTTCACGGCCATAGCCTTCGACTCCGGCGGCGTGGCCTCGGGGCCCATGACCGCGACCTTCATGCTGCCCTTCGCCATGGGCGCCTGCGAAGCCGTCGGCGGCAACGTCATCACGGACGCCTTCGGGCTGGTCTCGCTCGTGGCCATGATGCCGCTCATCACGGTGCAGGTCATGGGCGCGGTGTACCTGGTGCGCTCGAAGCGGGCGCAGGAGGTCTACGACGTCACGCAGCTGGCCGACAATGAGATCATCGAGCTTTGGGAGGTGGCCTCATGATAATGGACTTTGTGGCCGCCATCGTGGACAGGTCGAAGGCGGCGGACATGCTGGAGCTCTACGGCAGCCACGGCCTGCCCATCGTCCTGACCATGCTCGGCCAGGGCACCGCGACCAGCGAGCACCTGAACCTGTACGGCCTCGAGGCCACGGAAAAGGCGCTTGTCGCCTCGGTGGCCTGCGGGGACATGACAAAGCAGCTCATGAAGAGCGCAAAACGCAAGCTGTTCATAGACATCCCCGGCAACGGCATCATGCTGGCCGTGCCGGTAAAGAGCGTGGGAGGTGGACGTACCTTGGCATTCCTGACCGGAAACAACGCGCCGGACGGCGCCGTGCCCGAGATGAAGTTCGAGCACGAGCTCATTATGGCCATAATCAACGAGGGGCACACGGATACCGTCATGGACGCGGCGCGCTCGGCGGGCGCCGCGGGCGGCACCGTGCTCCACGCCAAGGGCACCGGCGGCAAGCAGGCCGAAAAGTTCCTGGGCGTCTCGATAGCGCAGGAAAAGGAGCTCATCATCATAGTCTCCAAGGCCTCCGAGAAGGCGAAGATCATGAAGGCCATCGCCGAACAGGCCGGGCCCGGCACGCCCTCGGGCGCTATCTCCTTCTCCCTGCCCATCTCCGCCGTGGCCGGACTGCGCGTGCTCGAGGACGACTGACGGCGCGCATGAACCTATAACCCTTTCCTTGGAGGTCTGACATGAGACAGTGTATGGACGCGGACAACCTGCACCGCAGGCTGCGCAAGATAATCGGCCAGGTCCAGGCCATCGACCGCATGGTCGATGAGGACGTGCCCTGCGAGGACGTCCTCGCCCAGATAAACGCCGCCAAATCCGCGCTGCACCGCGTCGGGCAGGTGGTGCTCGAGGGCCACATCAAGCACTGCGTCCGTGACGGCATCGAGCACGGCGACGCGGACAAGACCATCGAGAGCTTCACCAAGGCCGTCGAGCGGTTTTCCAACATGGGCTGAAAACAAAAGAGGCGTCCGCCGGCCGGCGGGCGCCTCTTTTTCAAATGTCCATGGTCAAATTGTCGATGCCGTTTTTCTCGAACTCGCTTATATATTCGTCCATGCGGTTCGTCAGCTCCGTGAAATCCTCGGGGTCCGTGTCCTCAAGGTGCATGTCGCGCCGGGCGAGCTCCTCGGCGAGGATGTCAAAGAAAACGGCGTCCTCATAGTCGGCTATCGCCTCGTGTATCCCGCCCTCCTCAAAGGCCTTTGACGGAAACACATGTCCGTACCAGGTCTGGTAGAGGTCTTTCATGCCGTTTTTCGCGCAGTAGGCAAACATCTTCTCCTGCAGCAGGTCATAATCCTCGAAGCGGTCCTCGCCCCTGGTCGAGTTGAGCACCCAGTTGCCTATATAGACCATGTCCAGCAGGCGCCGGAATTCCTTTGCCGTCAGCTCTATCTGCATTCCGTTCAAACCTCCCGTCCGCGCTTGCGCATGTGCTCTCTATATTATAGCAGTTTGCATGCTGAAATTCTACACAATATTTTTCCTGCTATTTTGCCGTGTCCAGCCCGCGCCGCGCGCGCCTGTAAAACAGGATATAGCCCAAAAACGCCGCGCAGGTCACGAACAGGCACAGCCATATTAGCCCGCTCTCCAGCGCCGGAGGCATATTGGGCACCACCAGCAGCAGGAACACGGCCGAATAGGTCACCGCCGTGCAGACCTTGCCGTACCACTGTGCGCCGTCCATCCTGTAGCCGCGCTTGAGCATGTACGCGCCCATGCAGAACATATAGAGCTCCTTCACCACATACACGCCGAACATCACGCCCATCAGCACATGCCTGAAGGCCATGCTCAGGGCTATCGCCGCAAGCGTCAGCTTGTCCGCCACCGGGTCGATGAACTTGCCCCACTCGGTTATCATGTTGAACCGCCGGGCGATCTTGCCGTCCAGCATGTCCGTCAGGCCCGAGACCGCTATCACCGCCGCAGCGCAGCCGTAGCCGCTCTCCTCCTCCGCCGTGAAATAGCACACCAGGTACACGGGGATGAGCAGCAGCCTTAAATAGCTCATTATATTTGGTACGGAGAAATACTCCCTGCGCCAATCCTTCTTCAAAAAAATCACTTCCGAGTGGAAATATATCACACGGCGGCAATTTGGTCAATCCCCGCCTCGTCCCGATACTGCCCCTTATTATTCAACAAAGCGTCAATGAATATGAAAAAGCCCCCCTTTCGGGAGGCTTTTGTGCTTTTGGGCCCTATCTGTACTTGTCCACGACGGCCTTCATCGAGTCCCAGCAGGCCTCCATGTCGGACACCAGCTTGAACTGCGTGCGGCAGCGGTCGAGGTTCTGGCCCTCGCGGTGCGTGCGGAAATAGTGGTCGCCGTCGAGGTAATCGGTCAGGAAGCGGATGCCGCACTCGAGCGTCATCAGCTTCGCGCCCCAGGGCAGGTAATCCAGCTCCGCCTCCGTCAGCGCGCCGCCCGCGCCCTCCAGGAAGCCGGAAGCGTACACGTCAAAGAGCTCCAGGTCAAAGTTCACCTTCGTCAGGTCGCGCTCGTCCTCGGCGCTGTGGTTCGCGCCGAACCTTATCGAGTCGCCGAAGTCGTTTATCGACAGCCCGGGCATCACCGTGTCCAGGTCGATGACGCAGATGCCCTCGCCGCTCGCATGGTCGATGAGGATGTTGTTCAGCTTAGTATCGTTGTGCGTCACGCGCAGCGGCAGCCGGCCCTCGCGCAGCGCCGACAGCGCCACGGAACAGTCCGCCTCGCGCTCCTCAACGAACTTCAGCTCCGCCGTGACTTCCTTCACGCGGCCCATCACGTCGGCCTCCACCGCCGCCTTGAGCTTTGCGAGCCTGTCCTCCGTGTCGTGGAACTTGGGTATCGTCTCGTACAGCGTGTCCGCCGGGTAGTCCTTCAGCATGCGCTGGAACCTGCCGAAGGCCACAGCCGAGGCCCGGAACAGCTCCGGCGTCTCCGCCTTCTGCAGGCAGATGGTGTCCTCCACAAAGGGGTACACACGCCAGGCGCCGCCCTCGGAGTCCGTATAGAAGTTCTCGCCGTCCTTCGTCGCCCAGACGCTCATCGTCTCGCGCGCAGGGTCGCCGCCGGCCTCGGCTATCTTCTTGCCCAGGAAGGAGGTCACGCCCGCGATGTTCGCCATCACCTGCTCCGGGTGCTTGAAGGCCGCGGAGCTTATGCGCTGGAGTATGAAGCGGCGGCAGGGCTCCTCGCCCGGCTGCGTATGTACCACGAAAGTGTCGTTTATATGCCCCGAGCCGTAGCGCACCGCGCCGACCAGCGTGCCGCCGAAATCAAAGGCGGACAGGGCCTCGTTAAGCAGCTTCTCAGCCTCGGACATAGCTCAGACCTCCCACAGCTTGTCGGGATAAAGCCCGCTCGCCGTCTTCTCGGCTATCGCCGCCACGACGCAGGGCTTGTCCTCTTTGTAGGTCACGCCGTACCACTTGTCGGCGCTGCGCAGCACCTTCACCCGCGCCTTGCCTTCCTCGAGCAGCTCCGTGACCACGCTCGGCAGGAAATACTCGCCCTTGAGCGGGTTCTCCTTCATAGCCTTATCCAGGAACTTCGGGAACCGCGCCTCGGCCTCCTTCAGGAAGCTCTCCGTGAAGCCCCAGAGGTTCATCGACACGATAGTGCTGCCCGGGACCTCCGTCCAGGTCTTGCCGTCGTCCTCGGTATAGCGCGCGTCGTCGCCCATCTTCTCGATGTGCGTGTGCTCCGTCACCTTGACAAGGTAGTTGTCCGCGTCCTCCTCGCAGATGCCGCGGGCGACGTGGCCGTACTCCGTCACCGTGTTGCCCAGCAGGTAGCCCACCATGGCGAATTCATAGCAGCCCTCGCTGTCCGGGTGGCTCTCGAGGTACTGGTATATCTCCCGGAAGCCCTCCGGGCCGTAGTAGTCGTCCGCATTGACCACCGCGAAGGGGCCGTCCACCACCTTGCGGGCTGCCAGCACCGCGTGGCAAGTGCCCCAGGGCTTCACGCGCCCGTCCGGCACCTCATAGCCCTCCGGCAGGTCGTCCAGCTGCTGGTAGGCGTACTTGACATTTATGAACTTGGAGAGCCTGTCGCCGATGGCCTCGTGGAAGGCCTCCTCGATCTCGTGCTTTATCACGAATACGACCGTGTCGAACCCGGCGCGCTTCGCGTCGTAGATCGAGTAGTCGATGATAAGCTGGCCGTGATTGCCCACGGGGTCGATCTGCTTGAGCCCGCCGTAGCGGCTGCCCATGCCTGCGGCCATGACAACGAGTACGGGTTTTTTCATAGCTTTGTCCTCCCTCTTATTTTCAGCTTATCACTCAAAATATGGCCCGCACAGGCGGGCCATATCCTCTTTGCTCCCTCGCTTCAGCCGCGATAGCCGTTCGGGTTCATGCTCTGCCACTTCCAGGACGAGGCGCACATCTCTTCGATGCCGTACTGCGCCTGCCAGCCCAGCTCCTCCTTCGCCTTGGTCGGGTCGGCGTAGCAGATGGCGATGTCGCCGGGACGCCTCGGGTCCACGACGTAGGGCAGGGTCTTGCCGCAGGCCTTCTCATACGCATGCAGCACGTCGAACACGCTGTAGCCCTTGCCCGTGCCCAGGTTGCACACGAACAGGCCGCACTTCGTCTCCAGCTTCTTCAGCGCCGCGATGTGGCCCTTCGCCAGGTCTACGACGTGGATGTAGTCGCGCACGCCCGTGCCGTCGTGCGTCGGGTAGTCGTCGCCGAACACATGCAGCTTCTGCAGCTTGCCCACCGCGACCTGAGCGATGTAGGGCACCAGGTTGTTCGGGATGTCGTTCGGGTCCTCGCCGATGAGGCCGCTCTCGTGCGCGCCGATGGGGTTGAAGTAGCGCAGCAGGGCGACGTTCAGGCTCGGCTCGGCCTTGCAGTAGTCCATCAGTATCCGCTCGATGAAGAGCTTCGTCGTGCCGTAGGGGTTCGTCGTGCCGCCGGTCGGGAAATCCTCACGGATGGGCACCGAGGCCGGGTCGCCGTACACCGTCGCCGAGGAGGAGAACACAAAGTTCTTCACGCCGTAGTCGCGCATGACGTTGAGTATCATCAGGGTGTTCACGAGGTTGTTGGTGTAATACTCCAGCGGCTTGGCAACGCTCTCGCCCACGGCCTTCAGGCCGGCAAAGTGGATGACCGAGTCAATGTTCGGGTAGTTGCGGAAAAGCTCCTTGACCTCGATGGGGTCGCAAAGCTCGCACTTCACAAAGGGCACCTTCTGGCCGACGATCTGCTCGACGCGGTGCACCGCTTCTTCGCAGGAGTTTATAAGATTGTCCGCTACGACGATCTCGTAGCCCGCCTTGATAAGCTCAACACAGGTGTGGCTGCCTATGTAACCCGCTCCGCCGCTGACAAGTATCATGCTCTAAACACTCCTTAAAAAATCTTTTTTCAGGCTAAGTACATTTTAAGGCCCGGGCGCGGAAAATGAAATAACCGGAAGCACAGATTATTTGCACATTTGACCGCTGTGCTAATCGCCCGGCCGGGTCTTCGCCGCCAGGGCGCGGACGCCGGCGGCATATTCGCTCGGCGACATGCCCGTGACCTTTTTGAAGTGGCGCGAAAAGTAGTAGATGGACTGGTAGCCCAGGCTCTCGCCTATCTCGGTGAAATTGCCGCTGCCGAGGCGGATCATCTCCTTGGCGGCCTCGATCTTCTTCTTGCCGAAATATTCCATGACGCCGCCGCCGGTCTCGGCGTGGAATACCTGCTGCAGGCGGCTGCGGCCCACAAGGTTGTCGCGGCAGACGCGCTCGATGGTCAGCGGCCGGTCCAGGTGCGCCGCGAGGTAGCTGTCCACGCGCGTGAAGATCTCGCTGCGGCTCTGCGCCCCGGGCGCTTCCTGGGCCGGGCGCTCGCCCGCCCCGCGCCGCAGCAGGCGGATCAGCAGCTCCTCGATATGCGCCCCGACCAGCTGCTCCGAGCCGTAGGCCGGCTCCTCCCGCCGCTCCAGCGCCGTGCTTTCCGGGTCGTCAAGCGCGGATTTGAAGGCCAGCTCCGCCTCCGACACCACGCTGCCTATGAGCGCTCGCTCCGCCTCGCGCGCTGTGAAGGTGCGGCCGCACAGCCGCGTCAGCTCCGGGCAGTCGCAGTAAAAGCTCGCGACCGCCAGGTTCGGCGCAGAGCCGCCCGTCGCCCGCAGCGCGTGGAACTCCCCGGGCGGGTGGAATATGAGGCTGCCGCGCCCCAGCAGCGTCTCCTGCCCCTCTGCCAGGACGTACACCTCGCCCTTGTCTACATACAGGAACTCCCAAAAATCGTGCCTCTCGCCCTCGAAATAATAGCTGCTGGAATACTCAAAATAGTGCACCGTCACGACCCTGTCCACCCGGACCGGCCGCCGCAGCAGCGTCGGTGAAAACGGCATTTTCTCCATACCTCCCCGGCTTCGCGCAGGCTTGCTGACGGCTTGACGCCGCGTGCTTCTTATGTCATTATAATACATTGCAGGCCCGACCGCAACGCCTGAGCCCGCGAAACTTTTTTATACTATCGTCGTCATTCCCTCAGAGGTGGTTATCTTGTTGGAACGGATAAGGGCATACGGAAAGGCTGAGGCCGCGCTCTCCGGCTGCGGCATCGCCCTGCTCGGCGGCTGCTATGTCTACTGGCTGTGCAGCAGCAGCTTCGGGCTCTGGGGCCGCCTGGCGGCGCTCGCGAGCCTGGCGCTCTTCATCTGGGTCTGCCTGCGCTTTGTGCCCGTGTGGTTCGCCTGCTGGCGCAGGCGCGGGCCCTGCGCGGCCGTGAGCGGCGCGGGCGCGGCCCAGGCCGCCCGGCGCGTCTTCCTCTGCCTTTTCGGCTTCTGCCTCGGCATGACCCTGCTGGTCTGGCTGCTGCGCCTCGCCCTCGGCTGCGGCGAGGGCTACTATCAGTCCCTGCAATACTGGACCTACACCGACAGCCACCACTACCTCGACATCGCCCGCGACTGGTATCTCAGCGAGGGCGAGTGGGACAGGCTGGTGCAGCTGGTCTTCCTGCCGGGCTACCCGCTGGCTATACGGCTCTTCGGCCTCGTCATACGCGACTACACGCTGGCGGCCTTCCTCGTCTCGGCCCTGAGCTTTTCCGGCGCGGGCGCGCTGCTCTACCTGCTCTTCCGCCTCGACTACGGACACGAGACGGCGCGCAGGGCCGTGACCTTGCTCTGCCTGCTGCCCGGCTCCTTCTTCTTCGCCGCGCCCATGAGCGAGGGCCTGTTCCTGCTGTGCTGCGCCGGTTGCCTCTACCTCGTCCGGCGCGGCCGGACGGGCCTTGGCTGCCTCGTCGGCGGCTACGCGGCCTTCACGCGCTCGCTCGGGCTCATGCTCTTTGCCCCGGTCTTCTTCGAGCTGGTGCAGGAAAAGCGCGGCTGGCGGCGCTTCCTCTGGCTCGTACTCATCCCCGCCGGCTTCGGCGCCTACTGCTTCATCAACTGGCAGGTCTCCGGCGACCCCTTCAAGTACATGGAGTACCAAAAAGTACACTGGGGCCAGAGCCTTGGCTTCTTCTTCAACACCGCCGCCTACCAGCTCGAGAACGCCATCGCCTACCTCGCCGAGGGCAGGAGCACCGCCTGGGGCCTGTGGATACCAAACCTCGTTTGCAGCTTCTTCGCCCTGGGCGTCATGGCGCCGGCGGCAAAGCGGCTCAGGCCCTCGTACACCGCCTGGTTCATCGCCTACTACGCCGTCGCCATCGGCGCGACCTGGCTTTTGAGCGCGCCGCGCTACCTCGTGGCCATGCCCGTCATCGCCCTCGCCCTGGCGCTCGATGTGCAGCAGAAAAACGAGCGCGCACTCCTGTGCGCGCTCCTCCCAGCGTCCCTATGCTATTTGCTGGCCTTCTGCCTGGGCCTGCAGGTCTGGTGATCAGTCCTGACGGCTGCGTACCTCCGCGCGGAGCCGGCTGAGCGTCACCGGCGTCATCCCCAGGAAGGACGCTATGTGCTTGTGCTTTACCTGGTCTATCAGGCCGGGATAGTTCTCCAAAAACCACTCGTAGCGCTCCATAGCCGTGTGGCGGTAGAGCAGTATCTTCAACTGCCAGTGCAGCTGCGCCGAGGCCAGCAGCAGCTCCACCACATACTTCACCGACTGCGGGTAGCTCGACAGCATCGCCGGTATCTCTTCCATGGGCAGACACTGCAGTTCGCAGTCGGTCAGAGCTTCCACATTTATCTGTGATGGCTGTCTGGGCTCCATGCCGCATATTATCGGCTCGCCCAGCCGGTAATAGAAGTAATCCGTAATATCGCTGCCGCCGTCCTCCAGAAGATATCCCCTGGCTACTCCGGAGACCAGAAAGTACATGTGGCGCTGTACTTCTCCCGCATTGATAAGAGTCTCCCCTCTCTTGACCATGCGCACTTCCGTCCTGTGCGAAAGCCGGCGTACCAATTCCTTCTGCGTTATCCCCAGCACGTTCGAGTAAAAATCTTCGCTGCGCACGAACGGCACCACCCCCCTTTGTATGGCATTTTCAAACATTGTATTACAAACCCGTTATTCTTGCATTATCGTCAGTTAAAAAAAGCAAATTTTCGGCGATTTATGGCGCACAAAAGACGCCCGGACTCCTGTCCGGGCGTCTTTTTCCGTCCGCCGCTCATGGAATCAGCCGCAATGCTCCGCCAGGGCGGCCCTCAGCGCCGTGCCGCTGCTCGTCATCACCCGCGCCACGGGCACGCGGTTCTTCTTCGCCTCCTGTATGACGCTCAGCGCCATCTTGTGCGAGACCGTGCTGATGAAAAGTATCAGCAGGTCGGGCGTGCCTACCTTCTTCCTGAGCGAGCCGTTCTCCTTCGTGAACACCTTCGCCCGACAGCCATGCTCTCGGCAAATGCTCTCATACTGCCCCGCCATGCACTCGTTCCCGCCTACTATGACTACGCTCATGCCTTTCACCTCATTGGTTAGTATTGTCTAACTGCATCTCAAAAGAACACCGGCCAAGCCGGTTAGTGATTTCTAACTATGTTGCTATTGTAACAGCAAACCGCGCCGGGGTCAAGCATTATTTGCGGCGAGCATATATTTCTCGTTCCGGCGCAGGCGTTCCTCGCCCGGCGCAAGCTCGATGGCGCGGCGCACAGCGGCCAGGGCCTCGGCATAGCGGCCGGTGTAGTAGAGCCCGAGCGAGAGGTAGTCCCAGGGCCGGCAGCCCCAGGATTCGGCCTCGCAGATATAGGTGCGCGGGCGCTCCGCAATGCGCAGGGCTGCGCTGCACATGTGGACCAGGCCGTTCCAGTCCTGCTCCTCGTACAGCAGCTTTGCCATGTCGAGCCAGGGCTCGCGAAGGTGCGGGGCCTCGCCTATCGCCCGCCAGAGCCAGCGCTTGGCCTCGGCGGTATTACCCATAGCGTTGTAACAGCGCGCGATGTAGCGCATGGAGGCGCAGCGCTCGTCGGCCCAGGTGGCGCTGGGCATTTTGAGGTGGCGCTCAAGCGTGCGTATGGCGTCCTCCCAGCGGCCGTAGAAGTAGTATTCTCGGCCCAGATAGTGCATGTTGCGGTCGTCCTCCGGGCACTCGGCCACGGACATCTCCAAAAGGGGCAGGTACTGGCTGCGCGGCTTGGTGTCGTCCGCGCGGTGGTCGAGCTGGATGCCCTCTATGTTTATCTGCTTCACAAAGGCCCCGTCCGTGCGCTCGAGCACCTCGTGTACGGGATGCGTCCAGCGCCAGCCCTGCCGCGTGTGCATGTTGTTGAGCCAGAACACAAAGCCCTCTGAGCCGTCCGGGTTGAAGTTCCAGGTGTAGCGGTAGGCCGCACGGTCGGTGCCGGGCGTCCAGGCGGCCTCGAGCAGCGCGCGCCAGCCCGGGTGGAAGTATTCGTCCAGGTCGGTGCAGACGCAGACGTCGGCGTCCTCCGGCACCAGCTCCAGCGAGCGGTTCCGGGCTCGGTCGAAGCGCCAGGGGCGGAATTCCTCGACTTCCACCACAGCGCCCAGGCTGAGCAGCAGGCTGACCGTGTCGTCCTGCGAGCCGGTGTCGAGCACATACACGCCGTCGGCCTCGGACATGGACGCCATCCAGCGCTCGGCAAACTTGCTCTCGTTTTTGCAGATGGCGTAGACGTAAACCTTCATAGGCCCTCCCTTTTAAAATGAGGACGGCGCTGGGCCGTCCTCCAGATTCCGCTCATTCCGCCAGGATGCCGACGCTGCGCAGGTTGGCGAGCAGCTCGTTGAACTGCGTCACGATGTCGCCGGTGCCGGTGGCATCGGAAACAGCCGCCGCGGCTCTGAGCACCGTGCTGCCGCTGGGCCCCGTGGGTCCGGTCGGGCCGGTCGGGCCGGTCGGGCCAGTGTCGCCTGTGGGGCCGGTGGGGCCTTCCTCGCCCTCTGCACCCGTCGGGCCAGTCGGGCCGGTAACGCTCTCGCCCGTGGGGCCGGTAGGACCGGTCGGGCCTGTGGGGCCCTCGTCACCGGTGGGGCCGGTGGGGCCTGTCGGGCCCGTGCCGCTCGGGCCGGTAGCGCCCGTCGCACCTGTCGGGCCTGTGGGGCCGGTCGGGCCAGTCG
>CALXEH010000048.1 GCA_944387285.1 uncultured Oscillospiraceae bacterium
TCGAGCAGCACCTTCGCGCTGACGATGAAGCCCGGGCTGCAGAAGCCGCACTGGGCGCAGCCGTAGGCCATCCACGCCACCTGGATGGGATGCAGATTGTTCACCGTGCCTATGCCCTCGATGGTCGTGATCTCGGCGTAGTCGCGCAGCTTCATGACCTTCGTGATGCAGGAACGGGTGACCTTGCCGTCTACAATGACGTTGCAGGCGCCGCAGTGGCCCTCACCGCAGCCTATCTTGCAGCCCGTGAGCAGCAGCCGCTCACGCAGGACCTTCGCAAGCGTTTCAGTGCCCTCCAGTACGAGCGTGCGCTCGACCCCGTTGATGATTAGGACTTTCTTGAACATGCGGTTTCCTCCTTTATTGTTGAAACTATACGCAAATATCCTTTAAAGCGCATCGCGCCTCAAATCAACACTTTAAAACGCTGACAGGATGTGTTATATTAAAGCAGCCCCATACGCGGGCCCTATTCGCAAAGGAGGCTGCTGCAATGGACGCTCAAAACAAACTCAAGGAGATACGCGCTTCGGAAATAACCGTCGAAGTCACCGACGCCGCCACCGGTCTCACCCTCAGGCGCACGCTGCCCATAGATTACACGGAGACCGCCAACTGCCTTCGCCTCGCGGCCGAAGACGCCGAGGGCAGACCCGCCGAGCTGGTATTCTATTCTAATACGGGCCTTGGCCGCCTGCGTGACCTCACCGGCGGAGGCCCCGACAAGGACCCCTGCGGCGGGCACAGCGGCGGCGTGTAATTGCCCATGTCTTTACACTTCCGACTATACTCTCGCTGTGAAATGCCGTCAAATTGTTTTGGTTTACAAGTCGCTTTTTCTGTGATATAATACAAAAGCCTGAGAGCCCGGTATTACCAGATGCTCCCGGGCGGATACACAGTTTGCGAAGGGAGGCGGCGGTATGGAGACCGGCGCCGTCGTTGTCGCGGCGGGCATGTCGTCGCGGATGGGCGAGTTCAAGCCCATGCTCAGTATCGGCTCTATTTCGATAGCCCAGCGCGTCATCGCCACGCTCAGGCAGGCGGGCGCGTCTAGGATCGTTGTCATCACGGGCTACAACGCCGAGGAACTGGAGTGGCATCTGGCCCGCAGCGGCGTCATTTTCCTGCGCAACGAGCATTACCGGACGACGCATATGTTCGATTCGGCCCTCATAGGGCTCAGGTACCTGCGGGACAAGTGCCGGCAGGTGCTTTTTACGCCTGTGGACATCCCGCTCTTCACGGCCGCCACCGCCGAGGCGCTGCTGGCCTCGGGCGCGGAGCTGGCCTGCCCGGTCTGCGGCGGCAGCCGCGGGCACCCCATACTCATGTCCGCGGGCGTCATCGACCGCATCCTTGACGACTCCGGCGAGGGCGGGCTGCAGGGCGCGCTCTCGCGCTGCGGCGTGCCCATGACCTTTGTCGAGGTAGACGACCCCGGCATACTCCACGACGCCGACACGCCTGAGGACTACAGGGAACTGCTGGAACTTCACAACAGCCAGCTGGTGCGGCCCGTGCTGCAGATAGCCGTCGCGAGGGAAAAGAAATTCCTGGATTCCCGCGTGGCCATGCTGCTGGCGCTCACGGACGAGACGAGCTCCGTGCGCCTGGCCTGCCAGAGGATGCAGCTGTCCTACAGCTCGGGCTGGAATTCCATCAACCTGCTGGAAAAAGAGCTGGGCTATGCGGTAGTCGTGCGCACCCAGGGCGGCCCGAAGGGCGGCCGGAGCGAGCTCACGCCGAAGGGCCGCGAGCTGCTGCGCGCCTATGAGGCCTACACGCAGAGGGTGAGGGCCACGGCGGACGAGCTCTTTGCCGAATATTTCCCCGACCTTTTCAAGAACTAGCCGTTTGGAGGCAAGATGAGAGAGATATACCTCATCCGGCACGGCATGCCGGATTTTCCCGGCGGGGCGCGGATGTGCCTCGGCCGGACGGACCTGCCGCTGGGCCTGCGCGGCAGGCTGCAGGCGGTCCTGCTCGGGGCCGTGTACGGGCCGTCCGGCGCGGGCGAGTGCTTCTGCTCGCACCTGTCCAGGAGCCGGCAGACGGCCGAGCTCATGGGCTTTGCCTCGCCGGTCATCATCCCCGGGCTCGAGGAGATGGACGCCGGGGACTGGGACGGGCTCAGCTTCGACGAGATACGCCGGCGCTGGCCCGAATACTACGAGAGGCGCGGGCGCGACCGCTCCCTGCCGCCGCCGGGCGGAGAGGAGTTCGAGGCCGCGAACAGGAGATTCACGGCGGCTGTAAAAAGGGCGCTGGCCCTCTCGAGGGGCGACGTGGCCATAGTCTCGCACTCCTCCGTCATACAGACCCTGCTGTGCGTGCTTGAGGGCCGGCCCTTCGACTGCGCGCGGGACTTCAGCCTCCCCTACGGCTCGGTGACGCGGCTGGGCTTTGACGGGGACGGCTTTATCCTGCGCGGATACGGCCTGCTGCCCGTGCCGGAGCTGACGCCCGGGCTGGCCGGGCGGCTGCTGGACGCCTCCGAGCCTCCGGCGGAGCTTGCGGCCCACTGCCGGCTGACGGCCGAGACGGCGATGGAGATAGTCTGCCGGCTCGCGGCGGCGGGCGTCTGCCTGGACGAGAACCTGGTCTACGCGGCGGCGCTGCTGCACGACGTCTCAAAAGGCACGCCCGACCACGCGCTGGCGGGCGCGGGCCTGATGTCCCAGCTGGGCTACCCGGCGCTCGCGCCGCTCATCGCCCAGCACCACGACCTCGAGGACTGCTCAAAACCGGACGAGGCCATGGCCGTATACCTTGCGGACAAGCTCTGCCTGGGCGGCCGGCGGGTGAGCGTCTCCGAGCGCTTCCGCGCGAGCCTCGGCAAATGCCGGGACGAGCAGGCGCGCCAGGCCCACGACAGGCGGTACAAGGCGGCGCTCGAGGCCGCAAAGACGATAAACGATATCTGCGGAAAGGATGTAATACCCGTATGAGGAATATGTTCAGGACGATAGCCGAGAGGCTCAGGAAGGGCGAGGAGCTGGTGATGGTGACGGTCATCGCCTCCTCCGGCGCGACCCCGCGCGGCGCGGGCGCAAGGATGCTCGTGGGCCGCGAGGGCCGCATCTGCGGCACCATCGGCGGCGGCGCGGTGGAGTACAAGTCCGAGCAGCTGGCCAAGAAGGTGCTCGACGAAAAGCGCAGCGGCGAGCACGACTTCTCCCTGACGAAGAACGACGTGCAGAACCTCGGTATGATCTGCGGCGGGGCCGTGAACGTCTACTTCAGCTACATCCCGGCAAGCGACCCCTATGTCCTGTCCATAGCCGAGGAGGCCGAGCGCAGGTTTGCAGAGGGCGAGGACCTCTGGCTGCTCTCGGAGATCTCGGACGGCGGGAAGCTCGGCCTGTGGTCGGCGGCCGAGGGCTTCTTCGGCCTCGAGGCCCCTGACTGGACGCGGGATATCATGTCCCGCCACCCGACGCGGAAAAAGCAGGACGGGCGCGACTTCTACGCCGAGCAGATAAACTCCTCCGGCAAGGTCTACGTCTTCGGCTGCGGGCATGTGGCCCAGGAGCTGGTGCCCGTGCTCGAGCACGTCGGCTTCCGCTGCGTAGCCATGGACGACAGGCCGGAATTCGCAAACGAAAAGGTCATGCGCGGGGCCGAAAAGATCCTGCTCGTGGACTTTGAGAACATAGGCGCGAGCGTCGCCATAGGCCCCGAGGACTATATATGTATAATGACGCGCGGCCATGCCTACGACACCGTCGTCCAGGCCCAGGCGCTGCGGACGCCCGCCTGCTACATCGGCGTCATCGGCAGCAAGGCCAAGACCGCGGGCGTGCAGCGCCAGCTGCGCGAGCAGGGCTTCACGGACGAGGACTTCAAGCGCATCACCACGCCCATAGGGCTGGATATCAAGGCCGAGACCCCGGCGGAGATCGCCATCTCCATCGCCGCGCAGATGATAGAGGTCAGGGCCGGGAGGAACGCGCTTTGAAGCGACGCCTCCTGCTCACCGGCGCAATAGGCTGCGGCAAATCCACGCTCATCATAAACGCGCTGGGCGGCGCCATACAAAACGCGGGCGGCTTCCTGACGCTCCGGGTCATGGAAAACGGGCGGCTGGCGGGCTTTGACCTCTGCTCCGTGGACGGGAAGACGCGGGAACGCTTCCTGAGCTTCGGCCCCGGCGGCGCCGTGCGGGACGAGCGGCCCTTCACCGAGACCGCCCCGGCGCTGCTCCGTCAGGCGCAGGCGAAAAAATTCGCGCTCATCGACGAAACGGGCGGCTTCGAGCTGCTCTGCTCCGACTTCTACGAGGCGCTGACGGCCTTCCTCTTCTCGGGCAAGCCCTGCGTGGGCGTGCTCAAGGCCCTGCCGGGCGCGGAGGAGCTGGCGCGCCGCGTACCGCTGCCGCCGGGCTACCTCGAGGCTGCGCGCGAGCTGCACGAGCTGCTCGCCGCCGACCCGGACACGCTCCTGCTCGAGACCTCGGGCCGCTACGACCAGAACGCCGAGGGAGCGCTCCGGCACTGGGCCGAGGAATACGCGCTGTAAACAAAATACCCCTCCCCGCGCACTTTTTGCGGGGAGAGGCCTGTCCCAAGGACTTGTAAATGATTATAAAACGCTTTAAGGGAAAAGAGAGTGTGCAGCATGTGGGAGATATATGACGCGCTGCTCTCGGGCCTGCCCAGGACGGGCACGGTGACGAGGGCGATACCCGGCGAGCGCTGGACGCTGGTCGAGACGGATATGGGCGGCGCGGGCTACGCCATGACGACGGAGGGCGACTCCATCGCCCCGCGCTATCCGAACGGCGTCGAGGGCATGAGGATAAGGGTCGCGGCGGAGGCGGCGAAGAGCTGGAACTTTGCCGAGGCCGGCCTGGGCATCGCGGCGATAAACGCCTTCTACAACACGCCGGAGCGCGTGGAGGAGCTCGGCTGCGCCGAGCCCTACGACAACTACTGCCTGCGCGGCCTCGACGTGGCTGGAAAGAAGGTGGGGCTCATCGGCCACCTGCGCATGCCGCCCGGCACTCTGGACGCGGCTGAGAGCGTGTACATACTCGAAAAGCACCCGAAGCCGGGCGACTACCCGGACTCGGCCTGCGAGTTCATCCTGCCAGGCTGCGACATCGTGCTCATAACGGGCAGCTCCATCGTGAACAAGACCCTGCCGCGGCTGCTGGAGCTGTGCAAGGACGCCTTTGTGGTACTCACGGGGCCGACGGTGCCGCTCTGCCCGGCGCTGCTGGAGCTCGGCATTGACCGGCTCGCCGGCATGGTCGTGACCGACCGCGCCGGGGCGAGGCGGCACGCCGCCGAATGCCTGGAGGGCCCGCCCTATCCCTACGGGCGCACCTTCCTGCTGGGGAGGGGACTATGAGCCTCAAGGTCAGGAAAAGGGACCGGCTCCTGAGCGGGCCGAAGGCCATACTGCTGATGGCGGCGGTGCTCATCGCCTGCACGCTGCTCTCCTTCCTCTTCGGGCGCTATCCCGTGCCCTTCAAGGAGCTCTGCGGCATACTCTGGAACAAGTTCCTCTCCATCTTCGGCGCGGGCATAGAGCCCTTCTGGGACAGCAGCATGGAGATAGCCGTCTGGAACGTGCGCCTGCCGAGGGTGCTCATGAGCGTGCTCGTGGGCTGCTGCCTGGCGGCGGCGGGCGCGACCTATCAGGGCGTGTTCCAGAACCCGATGGCTGCCCCGGACGTGCTGGGCGCTTCCGCCGGCGCGGGCTTCGGCGCGGCGCTGGCGATCTATGTCGGCCTGTCCAGCATGTACATCACCTTCGCCGCCTTCGGCATGAGCCTGCTCACCGTCGTGCTGGTCTTCTGGGTGAGCAAGCACGCCAAGGGCGAGCGGGTGCTGGGCCTGGTGCTCGCGGGCATCATGATAAGCTCGCTCTTCCAGGCGGGCACCTCGTTCATAAAGCTCGCCGCCGACCCGACGAACAAGCTGCCCGAGATCACCTACTGGCTCATGGGCAGCCTCTCGGGCATGGCCTGGGAGGACCTGGGCTTCGTCATCTGGCCCATGCTCATAGGGCTCGTGCCGCTCTTCTGCCTGCGCTGGCGCCTGAACGTCCTGTCCATGGGCGACGACGAGGCCAGGGCCATGGGCGTGGACGCGGGCAGGCTCCGCATCTGGCTCATCATCGCCGCTACCCTCGTCACGGCCGCCTCCGTCTCCGTTTCCGGTATGATCGGCTGGGTGGGGCTCGTCATACCCCACATGGTCCGGCGCATCTGCGGCTCGGACTACCGCTGGCTCATGCCCTGCTGCATGCTCGGCGGCGGCACGTTCCTGCTCATCGTCGACAACATCTCGCGGAACATCTCGACCTCGGGCATACCGATAGGCATACTCACAGCCTTCGTCGGCGCGCCCTTCTTCCTGCTGCTCATAACGGGAAGGGGTGAGCGGCTGTGAGCGTCGAAGTGAAAAACCTGCGCTTTTCCTACGGCGAGCACGAGGTGCTCCACGACGTCAGCTTCAAGGTCGAGGCGGGCGAGTTCCTCTCCATCCTGGGCCCCAACGGCGTGGGCAAGAGCACGCTCTTCCGCTGCGTGCTGGGCCTGCTGCGCGACTACACCGGCAGCATCACGGTCGAGGGCCGCGACGCCAAGACCCTGAGCATACGCGAGGCCGCGCGGCTCATCGCCTACATACCCCAGAGCTCGCACCCGGCCTTCAACTACAGCGTGCGAGACATCGTGCTCATGGGCACGACCAGCGGGCTCGGCACCTTCTCGACCCCGAGGAAGGAGGACGTCAGGAGGGTGGACGAGGCCCTTGAAAAGATAGGCATACTCGACCTGGCGGAGCGCTGCTTCCACCGCATCTCCGGCGGCGAGCGTCAGCTGGCGCTCATCGCCCGGGCCCTCGTCCAGCGCGCGCCCATACTCATGCTCGACGAGCCCACGGCGAGCCTCGACTTCGGCAACCAGCTGCTGGTGCTCAACTGCGCCCGCGAATTGGCCCGCGAGGGCTACACCGTCATCCAGACCACCCACAACCCCGAACAGAGCTACATGTTCTCCGACCGCATCCTCGCCCTACGCGGCGGCGAGGTGCTCACCGAGGGCAGGCCCAAGGAGGTCCTGACCCAGGACATGATGCGGCGGCTCTACGGGGTCGAGGTCGAGGTCTCCAGCCTCTTCGGCGACAGGGTGCGGGTCTGCACGCCCGCCTCCGTCATCGGGGAGGATTAGATCTGCGTTTCACAGCGTCATTATATATCAGGAGGAAACCCGAAATGAAAAGAAGACTTCTCGTAATGCTGCTCGCGCTCTGCCTGCTCGTCGGCCTGCTGTCCGGCTGCGGCCAGACCGGGACGCAGGCTACGGAGCCGCCCGCGGAGGACACCGCGCCCGCGACGGAGCCCGCTGCGGAGGAGACTACGCCCGAGACCCGCGAGTTCACCGACTCCACGGGCCGCACGGTGACCATCCCCTATGAGGTGACGAAGGTAGCCATCTCCGGGCCGCTGACCCAGGTCTACGCCATACCGCTCGTCGGCGAGCTGATGGTCGGCGTGTCGAACTACATAGCCGAGGACATCGCGCTCTACCTGCCCGAGTACATCTCCACCCTACCCGAGCTGGGCCAGCTCTACGGCGGCAAGGGCGAGATGGACCTCGAGGCCCTGCTGGCCGCCGACCCCGACGTCGTCATCGACGTGGGCGACACGAAGGACAGCATCGCCGAGGACATGGACAGCCTGACCGAGCAGACCGGCATCCCCTTTGTCCACATCGACGCCACGGTCGAGACCGCGCCCGAGGCCTACCGCCTGCTCGGTGAGCTGACCGGCCAGACCGAAAAGGCCGAGGAGCTCGCGACCTGGTGCGAGGAGACCTACGCCATGATGACCGACATGATGGCCAAGGTCGACGCCGACGGCGCGCGCAAGAGCCTGCTCTACTGCCTGGGCGACAAGGGCCTGAACGTCATCGCCGAGGGCAGCTACCACGCCGAGACCATCAACCTCATGTCGAACAACCTTGCCGTCGTGCCCGAGGTCGTGTCCTCCGGCCTGGGCAACGAGGTGGACATGGAGCAGATCCTCGTCTGGGACCCGAACGTCATCATCTTCGCGCCGGACACCGTCTACGACACTGTGGCTGATAGCAGCACCTGGCAGCAGCTTTCCGCTGTCAGCAGCGGGAACTACTACAAGACGCCCTACGGCCCCTACGGCTGGCTGTCCAGCCCGCCGTCGGTGCAGCGCTACCTCGGTATGCTCTGGCTCGGCGCCCTGCTCTACCCCGACTACTGCGAGTATGACCTCCAGACCGAAGTCACCGAGTACTACTCGCTCTTCTACCAGTGCGACCTGACCCAGGAGATGTACGACGCTCTCATGGACGGCGCAATGCCCGCCGCCTAATAAAAAACATCCGCTCGATGCCAGGCATCGGGCGGATACGTCTTTATAGGCCCACGTTTTCGAGATAGTGGTCGAAGAGGGCGTTCATGTAGTTTGCCGCGTCCTCGCCGCGGCCGGCGTCTATGAGCTCTATGATGTGCATGCCCTGCTCGTAGAGCGCCTTCTCGCCCCAGAACCTCGCCGAGGACTCCCACAGCACGCTGCCCACGCCCCGGAAGGCGTTCATGATGAGCGGGAAGAGCTGGTTGCCCGAGAGCGTGCAGATCTTGTAGTGGAATTTCGCCAGGGCCGCCGCCACCGCCGCCGTGTCCGGCGAGCGCAGGCTCGCCGCCTCGAACTCCGCCATCATGGAGCGCAGTTCCTCCATGTCGCGCGCGCTGTGGCTGCGCCCCAGCCTTATGAGCGCGCCGCCCTCTATGGCGCTGCGCAGCTCGACTATGGACACCACCATCTGCCTGTCCAGCTTGCCGCCGTTATAGCGCAGGATGGCGTTCAGCGTCTCCAGATTGCCCGTCTCCGCAAAATCGGCCACCACCGTGCCCTTCCTCGGCGTGACCTCCAGAAAGCCCATCCGCGCCAGGTCCTCCAGGCCCAGATGTACAATCGTCTTGCTTATCTTCATCTGCTCGGCCAGGTCGCGCTCGGACGGGAGCTTGTCGCCCGGCTTCAGCGTGCCGGAAAAGATCAGGCCCTCTATCCGCTCTATGAACAGCTCCTTTATGGTCGGCGCAACGATCTGCCCAAATTCCATGTTCCTGCCACCTCCGGCTTTTCTGGTCAAACCAATAATAACACAGGGCCCTGCCCAGAGCAAGGGCCGGTTTAAAAAGGACACGCGGCAAAGCGTTCATTCTGCCGCGTGTCCTCTTCTTTCGTGGAATGTCACGGGGCCGGTAGGCTCCGCCCTCGACGTGGGAAGCGGCGCACGGCCCGGGTTCCCGCAAAAACCCGGCGCGCACCGGCGTCTCCGGCCGGCTTTCCCGGCGAGCGTTCTCCCGCTCACTCCAAGCCGCGGCCCCGCCCTGCCCGAGGCAGGACCGCATATTAAAACGACTGTTCGGTCAACGGGCGTGAGGTCAAATCATCACCCATTGCTAAAAATATATCACAAAAGCCCCGCTCTTTCAAGGAAAACGGGGCTTTTGCAGATTTTTGTAGAGGTGCACAGAAGTTTTGGTCTGACCTTATACCAGCGGGCTCTCCGCCTCGCGCCTGCGCCGGAGCCTGGCGTCCACGGCCTCGCGCAGCAGCGCATAGAGCACGGCGCAGACAGGCACGCCCATCACCGCGCCCAGCACGCCTGCGACGTTGCCGCCCACGATGACCGCGCAGAACACGGCGATGCCCGGCAGGCCCACGGACTTGCCCACGACCCTCGGGTAGATGAAGGCCCCGTCCACCTGCTGTATGGCCAGCACCATGACCACGAAAAGCAGCGCCTTGAGCGGGCTGAAAATGAGGATGAGCAGCGCGCCGATGACCTCGCCCACGAAGGAGCCGACCATGGGCACCAGCGAGGTCACACCAATGACCACCGAGATGACCTCGGGGTAGGGGAAGCGGAAAATGCGCATGCAGATGTAGCAGAGTATGCCCAGGATGCAGGAGTCGGCCAGCTGGCCCGCCACGAAGTTGGAGAAGGTCTCCGAAGCCATAGAGGCTATGCGGCTGATGCCCGAGGCCAGCTTGTGGGGCAGGAAGGCCTCGATGCAGCGGCGGGTGAAGCGCCCGATGCGCTCCTTCTGCGCCAGGATGTAGATAGCGATGATCAGCCCGAAGAAGGTGTTCATCACCGTGCTCGCCGCCGCCGTACCGACGTCCGTCGCCGTATTTATGACGTTCGTCGAGCCCTCCTTCAGGTAGGTCGTCAGGTCCTTGAAGACCTGTTCCCAGTTGATGGTGAATTCCTTGAGGGCCTCGATCTCTATATTGTACCTGGCCAGGAACTCGTTGAGCCAGTTGACGACGGAGCTGATGTATTCCGGCACGCGGGCCGCGACCTCCGTCACGGTGCGCGTCAGCTGCGGCAGCACGACGGCGATGAGGATGACGATGACGCCCAGGGTGACCACCAGGGCGCAGGCCAGGCAGACCGGACGCCTGAGCTTCCGCACCAGGGGCCGCCTGTCCTCGGACATGCCGTAGAGCACCCGGTTCTCAAAGAGCTTGAGCGGCACGTTCAGCACGAAGGCCATGGCGAGGCCCGTTATGACCACGCCGAACACGTTCCAGACCGTCTTCACCGCGCCGTAGACGGACGCGAGGTTCTGCGCCGCCGTATAGAGCACCACGGCGAAGGTGATGACCAGCAGTATGACGCGCACGTTTTTACGATTGAACTCCAAGTCCCAGCCTCCTTTCGCCTGGATTATAACCACAATCAATATAATACATTAAAAATCCCGCCTCGGCAACCTCAAGCTGCGCGGGGCGGGGATTATTTTGAAATAGCCGCAAGGCCCTTTCTGTCCTTGAGCGTGACCGCCCCGCGCGAGAGCGAGACGAGGCCCTCGGCCTGGAAGTAGCGCAGCATCCGCGTTACGACCTCGCGGGCCGTGCCCAGGTGGGCGGCGATGCGCTCGTGCGTGATGGCGAGCTTGTCCGAACCCTCCAGCGCCGCCTCGTCCAGCAGGAAACCCGCCAGCCGCTTGTCGAAGCTCTGCCAGAGCACCTGCTCCACCAGCCACATGACCTCGGAAAAGCGCGTGGCCATGAGCTCGTTCGTATAGTTCGCCAGGGCCGCGCTCTGCTCCATGACCCGGCGGTAGGCCTCCGGCGCTATCACGATGAACTCCGAGTCCCGCTCCGCCTCTATCGAGACGTCAAACTGCAGGCTGCGCACCATGCAGGAGGCGGAAAACAGGCAGATGTCCCGCTCGAACAGCCGGTAGAGCGTGATCTCACGGCCCGACTCCGAGAGCATGAAGGCCCGGAGCCTGCCCGAGCGCAGGGCCAGCAGCCCCACGCAGTCCGTCTGCGCCGAATGTACCAGCTCGCCGGCCGACAGCCGCCTCAGGCTCGAGGCCGACTCCAGCTGCCTTTTTTGTTCCTCCGTCAGCTTGTCCCAGACCGGGAAAAAGCCCTTAAGCTCCATCCTCTCGCTCGACCTTCCTTTCCTTTCCGAAACCGCGCCGGTGCAGGGCCTGCGTGGGGCAGGCCCGGATGCAGTCGCCGCAGCGTATGCACTCCGTACTGTTCGGCTCCACGTCCGGCCTGAGCGCAAAGCCGCAGGCCCGTGTGCAGGCCCCGCAGCTCACGCACTTGTCCTTGTCCACCTCGTACCTGTAAAACGCTATGGGGTTGAAGAGCCCGTAAATCGCGCCCAGCGGGCAGAGATAGCGGCAGAAGGGCCGGTAAGACCACACCGAGAGCAGCAGTATGACAACGAGAAGCCCGACCTTCCAGTTAAACAGCCAGCCGAGCGAGGACTGAAGGCCCTCGTTCATCAGCACCAGCGGTATGCCCGCAAAGAGCGTGCCCGAGGGGCAGATGTACTTGCAGTACCAGGGGCTGCCCTGGCCGACTATGTCCAGCACCGTCAGCGGCAGGATGACCACCAGCACGGCGAGCACGAGGTAGCGCAGGTATTTCAGGTACCTGTCGCCGGGCAGGCGCTTGCGCTTTTTGGGGAAGGGTATCTTGTGCAGCAGGTCCTGCACCAGCCCGAAGGGGCAGAGCCAGCCGCAGATAAACCTGCCGAAAAAGGCCCCGACCAGCATGAGGAAGCCCACGATGTAAAACGAGAACCACTTGCCCTGCTCGCCCAGCACCGCCTGCAGCGAGCCTATGGGGCAGGCGCCGAGCGCGCCGGGGCAGGAGTAACAGTTGAGGCCCGGCACGCAGATCTTCTTGAGCTCTCCCTTATAGATGCCGCCCTTGAGAAAGCCCATGGCATAGCCGTTCGTCAGCGCCGTCCAGCAGAGCTGGACGATGAGCCGTATATGTTTTCCCAGCCGCTTAACCAAGGCCGATACACTCCAGGCAGATGTTCACGGCCTTGCGCAGGACGATCTCCGCCTCGCCCATATGCAGGCCGAGCAGCAGCAGGGCGGCTCCTGCTGCTGCGGTCAGCGCTGCTGTGATGTCTCTTGCGCGGCGGCTCATGCTCCGGCTTCCTCCAGCAGGGGATCGACGATCTCCTTCCAGGCCTCGAGGCTCTTGGCGGACATGTAGGCCGTGCCGACCTGCCTGCCCTCGCTGTCCACAAAAAGCGTCGTGGGCACGGCGTAGATCTGCGAGAGCAGCCCGTAGGTGCCCTCTCCTGGCACGATGTGGATATAATCCGCGCCTGTTGACGCGACGATCTCCTTCGCTTTATCCACCTGCGCGCTGTCGATATTCCCGTCCGAGTCCAGCGCATCCGAGACGAGGCCGACTATCTGGAAGCCCTTGTCGGCGTATTCCTCCGCCAGCGTGCCGAGGTCCGGCATCTCAGAGATGCAGGGCCCGCAGTAGGTGGCCCAGATATTCACCATCGTGAGCTTGTAGTCCGAAAACACGCTCTCGTCCACGGAGTTCCCGTCGAGGTCCGTGGTGGAAAAGCTGGAAAGTATGCCCGCGGAGTCAGTGTCCTGCGCATCGGGGCTGTCCGTAGCTTCAGGCGCGGCGGCGCCGCAGGCCGCGAGCAGCAGCATGAGGACGGCAGTAAGAAGAGCAAATATGCGTTTCATAGAGCACCTCCCGGCTCAGTATCTTGAAATTTATCGTGATTATACACGAGCCGCGAAGCCGCGTCAAGGAACCTTGTCACAGACTTTTCTTACGGTGCGGGGGAATTCCACCCCGTTTCTTTGGGCAAGGGCCAAAGAAATGGGGTGGAATAACAACAGCAACCTTTATTCAAACAGATACACCCGCAGCTCATAGGGCCGGGCGGTGAACTGATTGTTCACTACCACATTGAGCTCGTGGTTTTTCAGCACCAGCTCGCCCTTGGCCAGGTCGAAGCCCTCGGGGCAGGTGAAGTAGGTCTCCTTGTCCGCAAACGAGCAGATGACCAGCATTCGCCGCCCGCCTGCCTCGCGCGAGTAGACGTAGAAGTTCGGGCTCTGCTTCAGGTGCTCCTTGTACTCGCCCTCCATGACCAGCGGCTCGGCCTTGCGGAAGGCTATGAGCTCGCGGTAGAAGTTCAGCAGCGAGTTTTCGTCCTTTTCCTCCACCTCGACGTTCACGTCCCGGTAGTTCTCGTTCACATAGAACCAGGGCCGCGTCTCCGAAAAGCCCGCCCAAGGGCCGCCCGTCCACTGCATCGGCGTCCGGGCCGAGTCCCGGCAGGAGTTCTGCGCCAGCTTCAGTACCAGTGACTGCGGCAGCAGCTTCGAGGCTATCCGGCAGTTGTTCTTGAGCATCACGTCCACATACATGTCCAGCCGCGGCAGGCGCAGGTTCGTCATGCCGATCTCCTGCCCCTGATAGATGAAGGGCGTGCCCTGCTGCAGCATGTATGCCGCCGCCAGCATCTTGCCGGACTCCGTGCGGTAGCGCTCGCTGCCGTATCGGCTGATGATGCGCGGGTGGTCGTGGTTTTCGATATACAGCGTGTTCCAGGCCTTCCCGGCCAGCTTTTCCTGCCACTCGGAGAAGGCGCGCTTGAGCTTTCTCAGGCTGAAAGGCCGCTGCAGGAAGTCGGTCATCACGCAGTCGGCCTCCATGTGCGCAAAGTTGAACATGAGGTCCAGCTCGCCCGGCTCGAGATAGCTCAGCGCCGTCTCCGGCGTCATGCGCGGGCCCTCGCCCAGCAGCATGCAGTCGTACTCATCCGCCACGGCGCGGTATTCCTTCAAATACTCGTGCACATGCGGGCCGTTCACATACTTCGACATGCCCGTCGCCGCCGGCAGCTTCGGAAAGGCACTCGGCAGCCCCGGCGTCTTCGAGATGAAGGTGATGACGTCCTCGCGGAAACCGTCCACGCCCATGTCCAGCCAGAAGCGCATGATGCCCTTGACCTCCTCGCGCACCGCGGGGTTGTCATGGTTCAGGTCGGGCTGCTTCTTCGAGAAGATGTGCAGGTAGTATTCGCCCGTGTCCTCGTCGAGTTCCCAGGCGCCGCCCTCGAAAAGGCTGTCCCAGTTGTTCGGCGGTTTTATGCCGCCCGAGCGGCTCTTCGACCCGCGCCGCCAGAAATAGTAGCTCCGGTACGGGCTGTGCAGATCCCGGCTCTGCTTGAACCACTCGTGCTCGTCCGACGTGTGGTTCACCACGAGGTCCATGAAGACGCGCAGGCCGCGCGCGTGCGCCTCGTCCAGCACCTTTTTGAAGACCTCGAGATCGCCGTACTCGGGGTTTATATTCTTGTAGTCCGCCACGTCGTAGCCGAAATCGGCGTTGGGCGAGGGGTAGAGCGGCGAAAACCAAATCGCGTCCACGCCGAGGCTGCTGATGTAGTCGAGCTTCGACAGGACGCCCCAGAGGTCGCCGATGCCGTCGCCGTTACCGTCGCAAAAGCTCCTCGGCCAGATCTGGTAGACGATCATGGACTTGTACCAATCGTTTCTGCTCATAACATCAGCCTCCAACTCGAGTATAGCAGAGAATGCCCCGCTTGAACAGCCCCAAAACCCGGCCGCCGAGAATACGCGCCCATTCGGCCTAATACCCAGCTATGTGACATGTATTATGTTACAAATCACAAAAATAAAATAAACGCTTTGTTGAGTTATAGACATGCACAGTGTGAGAGTCTATAATCCAAGTGCAGCAAATGCTGAAAAAGAGGATTTTGGAGGTTTTTGAAGTGAAAAGGAAGCTATCCGTACTGCTTTGCGCGGCGCTTTGCCTTGCGCTCTTTGCCGGCTGCGGCTCCGAGCCTGCGGCGGAGCCGACTGTGGAGCCCACCGTGGAGCCGACCGAGGCGCCGCTCGCGCTGGAGGGGCACTCGCTCATGGTCTTCTGCGGCGCGGGCATGACCGAGCCCTTCCAGGAGATAGCCGCGGCCTTTGAGGCTGAGACCGGCTGCGCCATGCAGGTGACCTATGCCAATGCGGGTCAGATACAGTCGCAGATCACGACGGCGGAGGAGGGCGACCTCTTCATCGCCGGTTCGGCGGACGAGCTCAAGCCCGTGCAGGACTACGTCACGGCGAGCGTCGACCTTGTGAAGCACATACCGGTGCTGGCCGTGCAGGCGGGCGATCCCAAGGGCATCACGGGCCTGGCCGACCTCGCAAACGAAGGCGTGCAGCTCATAATAGGCGACACCGAGGCCACGCCCATAGGCAAGATAGCCCAGAAGGCGCTGAGCGACCTGGGCATCTTCGACCAGGTGAACATCGTCGCCACTACCGCCACGGCCCCGCAGATGCCGACCGTCATTGCCAACGGCGAGGCGGACGCCGCCATAGTGTGGAAGGAAAACTGCAATGTGGAGGGCGTGGAGATCGTTGACACGGAGGACCTCGTGCCGTATATTAAAACCATCCCCGCCGCTTCGCTCAGCTGCAGCGCGGATGCGGAAGCCCTGGCCGCCTTCCTGGATTTCCTCGCCACCGACACGGCCGAGGGCATCTGGATGAGCTACGGCTATGAGATCGTCGAATAGGCCGCGAAAAAGAAGGCGTGCCGACGGCTTTTCCGTCTTTGCCATCGTCGTTGCACTGCTGGTGATATTGTTCATCAGCAGTGCGATTTTTTCTATCGCCCTGGGCGGCGCGCCGGGCTTTTTCGAGAACCTGCGCTCGCAGGAGCTGCGCTTTGCGCTCAGGCTGAGCGTCCTGACTTCCACGATATCCACGGCGCTGGTCATGCTGCTGGCGCTGCCGACGGCCTATGCCCTCACGCGCACGGGCATGCCGCTAAAGCGCCTGTCCTCGCTCATCATAGAGCTGACGCTCTCGCTGCCCTTCATATTGCTGGGCCTGGCGCTGCTCATAATGTTCTCGTCGCCGCTGGGCAAGTGGCTGAAGGCCCAGGGCTTTGCGGTGGTGTTCTCGCCGGCGGGCATAGTCATGGCGCATCTGCTGGTGAACCTGCCCTATGCCGTGAGGCTGGTGAAGACGGCCTTTGAGGACTCGGACCTGCGGCTGGAATTCATCGCGGAGACGCTGGGCGCCTCGCGGTTCCGGAGCTTTCTCAGCGTCCTGCTGCCGCTGTGCCGCTCGGGCATAGTCAGCACGGCGATACTGACCTGGTCGCGGGCGATGGGCGAGTTCGGCGCGACGCTGATGCTGGTGGGCATCACGCGCATGAAGACGGAGACCCTGCCGGGCAGTATATATCTGAGCATCTCTACGGGCCGGAACGACGCGGCGATGTCCACGGCGGTGCTGATGCTGCTCATCTCGGGCGCGGCGCTGTTCCTCTCGCAGCTGGCGGCGGGCAGGCGCCGGGGCAGAAAGCGGGTGGAGCGCAGATGAAGAGGCTGGAGGTCTGCGATCTCACGGCCAGGCGGGGCAGCTTTGAGCTGGGCCCGCTCTCGCTGGAGATAGAGGCGGGCGAGATCTTCGCCGTGCTGGGCCGCACGGGCGCAGGGAAGACGGTGCTGCTGGAGGCAATGGCGGGCATGTTCCGCGGCGACGGCGGGCGGGTGCTGCTGGACGGGCAGGACGTGGCCGATATCCCGCCCGGCGAGCGGGGCCTGGGGCTGGTGTATCAGGACTGCGGGCTCTTCCCGCACATGACGGTGAGGGAGAATATAGAATACGGCCTGCGTATGCGCCGCTGGGGCCGGGAAGAGCGCCGGCGGCGCTCGGCCGAGCTCATGGAGCGCTTCGGCATAGCGGGCATCGCCTCGCAGTACCCGGGCACGCTCTCGGGCGGCGAGGGCCAGAGGACGGCCCTTGCCCGGGCGCTGGCGCTGGGCCCCGAGCTGCTGCTGCTCGACGAGCCCTTTTCGGCGCTGGACCCGGCTACGCGGCAGGGCATGCAGGCAGAGCTTTTGAGGATACACGAGGATTTCGGCTGCACGGTGGTGTTCGTGACGCACGACTTTGCCGAGGCGCAGCTTTTGGCCGACCGGGTCGGCATACTGCTCGGCGGCAGGCTGCTGGCGGTGACGCCGGGCGCGGAACTCATGGAGCGGCGCTACTGCGCCGAGGTCGAGGAATTTTTGGGGAGGGACAGGAATTGAAGCAGAGCGAGTTTTATTCGGATCTCAAGCGCCGCTTCGAGGCCCTGCTGGCCGGGCGCGGCCTGCTGGGCGAGGCGGTGAGCCTCAGGGCCAAGTCGCTGACGCCTGAGGAGGCCATAGGCATAACGAAACGGCAGGACTATCCCATCCTGACGGGCCGGGACGTCATGGTACAGGCCGAGTGCGGCGGCTGCCTGGGCCAGGCCTTCACGGACGCGCCGGCGGCCTTCGAGGGCACGCTGGGCGAGGTCTGCGCGCTGGACATTGAAAACGACGCGCACGGGCGCGGCATCTTCATCGCGGCGCTCAACGCGGTGATGTGCCGGCTGGGCATAGTGGAGTGCACCGTCCACTGCCGGAACGACGGCCCGGAGCTCTGCGCGCCCCTGGCGGTGGAGCGGATAAAGGCGGAGTACGGCCGGCCGAGGATAACGCTCATAGGCTATCAGCCCTCGCTGCTGGCGGCGCTCTCGCGGGAATTCCCGCTGAGGGTGCTGGATCTGAACCCGCAGAACATAGGCCAGACGCGCTCGGGCGTGGTGGTCGAGGACGGCGGGGACGAGGCGCTGAGGCTGGAGGCCTGCTCCTGGGCCGAGCTCATACTCTGCACGGGCAGCACGGTCTGCAACGGCAGCATCGTGAACTTCCTGGGCTATGACAAGGTGCTCTACTACGGCACGACCCTGGCGGGCGCGGCGGCGCTCATGGGCCTGCCCCGCCTGTGCTTTTCCGACCGCCTGCAATAGCACCCGGACGGCAAAAAGGACCTGTCGCAGAATGGAAAAATTCTGCGGCAGGTTTTCTTTAGCTGGGAAAGAGGAGAGCAGGTCTAAAA
>CALXEH010000049.1 GCA_944387285.1 uncultured Oscillospiraceae bacterium
TTTTTTTGCGCCCCACCACAACGCCGGCTGACGCCGGCGCACCGCACCCAACGGGGTTCCACCCCCGCCCGGACGCGGCGGTTTCGCACAACGCCAACCCCACGCACCGGCGTCGGACAAAAACCGCACACGCCCGCAACACCGTCACAAACGGCGCACCGGGGTCGGTGCGCCCTACGATGGGCGCACGCAAACCCATAACGCCCGGGCGGGGATGGAACCCCGCCCCTACGACAGCGCTTTGGGCAAAAACAACAGACCCCTACGGGCTGGCAAAAAACCGCAACCGCCCGCGAAGCCGTCACCCGTAGGGCGCATCGACCCCGATGCGCCGCGTGGGCGCGGACACGTTGCCGCACCGCACCCCGCACATACGGTCGCGCGGTGACCGTACATGGCTGCGAAACCGTCACGGCCGGCGCACGGATGGGAAACCCCCGTACACTTCTGGGTGTACGGGGGCGTTTGGTTTTACAGTTTTGCGTTATAGGCGGCGAGGACGCATTTGTAGGTCATGTAGCAGTCGTATTTCGCGACGACCTCGAAGGGCGCGTGCATGGAGAGCACGGGCACGCCGGCGTCGATGGTGGCGATGTTGCGGTTGCCCATGTACATGGCCACGGTGCCGCCGCCGCCCTGGTCTACCTTGCCCAGCTCGCACATCTGCCACTGCACACCGTTCTCGGCGCAGATGCGGCGCATGAAGGCCACAAGTTCCGCGGGCGCGTCGTTGGTGCCGGCCTTGCCGCGCGAGCCGGTGAACTTGTGCAGGCCGACGCCGTAGTTGAGCCGCGCGCAGTTCTGCTTCTCGCTGACTTCCGGATAGTTCGGGTCGAAGGCCGCCGTGACGTCCGCCGAGACGCAGATGCTCTTTGCAAAGCAGTCGCGCAGGTCAACGCCCTGGGCCTTGCACATGTCGCCCACAAACCACTCGAAGGCCTCGCTCTTCATGCCGGATACGCCGTCCGAGCCGGTCTCCTCCTTGTCGGCCAGGATGCAGACGCAGGTCTGCTCGGGCTCGCTGACGTCGAAGATGGCCTTGAGCTCGGCGTAGGCGCAGACGCGGTCGTCGTGGCCGTAGGCGCCGATGAGGCTGCGGTCGAGGCCAATGTCGCGCACGTCGAAGGCCGGCACGGCGCACAGCTCGGCGGAGACGAAGTCCTCCTCCGTGATGCCGTAGCTGCTGTTGAGTATGCTCATCACCGCCAGCTTGACCCGGTCCTTGCCCTCGTCGTCGTAGGGCGCGGAGCCGATGAGGATGTTCAGGCCCTCGCCGGTGACGCCCTCGGCCATGGTCTTCTTCATCTGGTCGGCGGCCAGGTGGGGCAGCAGGTCGGAGATGACGAACTGCGGCTCGTCCTTCTCGCGGCCGATGACAACGTCGATGACCTCGCCGGACTTGGTCACGACAACGCCGTGCAGTTCCAGCGGTATGGCCGTCCACTGGTACTTCTTGATGCCGCCGTAGTAGTGGGTCTTGAAGAAGGCCAGCTCGTTGTCCTCGTAGAGCGGCGTCTGCTTGAGGTCGAGCCTGGGCGCGTCCACATGCGCGGCGGCGACGACGATGCCCTCGTCCAGCGGGCGCTTGCCGGCGACGGCCAGCATCAGGGCCTTGCCGCGGTTATTGAACCAGACCTTGTCGCCGGGCCGCAGCTGCATGCCCCGCTCGTACTCGACGAAGCCTTCGGCCTCGGCCAGCCTGATGGCGTTTGCGACCGCCTCGCGCTCGGTGCGCGAATCGTTCAGATAGGCCTTGTAACCCTCGCAGTAGCGCTCCATCCCGGCGCGCTCCTCTGCGCACATGAGGTCGTAGCCGTTCTTCTTTTCATAGAAGAGCTCCTTGCGGTAGTCCTGCTTTTCTTCCATTTTTAATTACCTCCGTGAAAGCGGTCGTACATCTGACCGCAAATTCAGCCTTAGTGCCGCTGTTTTCGATGACGGCGGTGCAGTGCCGCCGGTAGAACTCGTCCGGCTGCTGGGCGTCGATACGCAGCCGGGCATATTCGCGCGAGATGCCTTCGCGGGCCATGATCCGCTGCTCGCGCAGCTGCCTGGGCGCGGTGATGCCGAAGGTCTCGGTGCAGAAGCGCGCCGCGCCGCTCTCGATGAGGGCGATGGCGTCGATGGCGGCGAGGCGGCCGCCGTGCATGGCGTGCTCGCGCAGGCGCCGCTTTATCTCGTCGTCCACGAAGCCGTGGGTGATGAGGTTGAGGTCGTTGAGCGCGTGGGCGTTGCTGAAGACGATGGCGCCGAGCTTTTTGCGGTCGAGCTGGCCGGCGGGCGTATAGACCTCGCCGAAGCGGCGCTCGATGGCCTCGCGCAGGGCGGCGCTGGTGGACGTGAGCTCGTGGTAGATCTCGTCGCAGTCGAGGCAGAGCGCGCCCATGCGGCGCAGGACGCCGAGGGCGGTGGTCTTGCCGGTGCCGGTGCCGCCCGTGATGCCTATTATGCGCATATTTTCCGCCAGCGCGGCGGCGATATCGCGCTCGGGCAGCGCGCCCTGGCGGAGGATGCGGTAGGGCGTTCGGGTGATGTCGATTATCGTGCTCTCGAGCCCGATGCCGCATTTGCCGCCGTCGATGACGGCCTCGATCTGCCCGTCGAAGTAGTCTAGCACCTGCCCGGCGGTCTTGGGGCTGGGCGCGCCGGAGGGGTTGGCGGAAGGCGCGGCGAGCGGCAGGCCGCACCGGCGCAGCAGCTCGAGCGTGAGCGGGTGGTCAGGGCAGCGCAGGCCGACGGTGTCGCCGCCGGCGAGCACGATGCGCGGGATCTCGGGCCCGGCGCGGAGTATGATGGTCAGCGGCCCGGGCCAGAAGCGCGCGGCGAGGGCGCGGGCGGCGTCCGGCACGTCGAGGCAGCACTTTTCAAAGGCCTCGGGCCCCGGCACCATGAGCGAGAGCGGCTTGACCTCGGGCCGGCCCTTGACCTCATAGATACGCTCCACGGCGGCCTCGTCCAGGCCGCTGCCGGCCAGGCCATAGACGGTCTCGGTGGGCACGGCCACCAGCGCGCCGGCGCGTATGAGCGCCGCGGCGTTTTCCACATTCCCTGTTATGACTTCTGTCTTCATAGCTCCTCCGTCTGCCGCCTGAGCTGCTCGGCCCTGTCGGCGGCGATGAGCGCGTCGATGAGCTCGTCGAGCGCGCCGTCCATTATCTGTTCTATCTTGTAGAGCGTGAGGCCGATGCGGTGATCGGTCACGCGGCCCTGCGGGAAGTTGTAGGTGCGTATGCGCTCGTTGCGCATACCGGTGCCGACCTGGCTGCGGCGCTCGGCGGCGATGGCCTCGGCCTGTTTCCTGGCCTCGGCCTCGTAGAGGCGGGAGGCGAGGATCTTCATGGCCCGGTCGCGGTTTTTGTACTGGCTGCGCTCGTCCTGGCACTCGACCACGGTGCCGGTGGGCAGGTGGGTGATGCGGATGGCGCTCTCGGTCTTGTTGACGTGCTGGCCGCCCGCGCCGGAGGAACGGAAGGTGTCTATCTGCAGGTCGGCGGGGTTGAGCTGGAACTCGACCTCGTCCACCTCGGGCAGCACGGCCACGGTGACGGTGCTGGTGTGGATGCGTCCGGAGGCCTCGGTCTCGGGCACGCGCTGGACGCGGTGGACGCCGGACTCGAACTTGAGCCGCGAATAGGCGCCCGCGCCCTCCACGACGAAGCTGATCTCCTTGATGCCGCCGAGCTCGGTGTCGTTGACGTTGGCGACCTCGGTCTTCCAGCGCCGGGACTCGGCGTACATGGAGTACATGCGGTAGAGGCTCGCGGCGAAGAGGGCGGATTCCTCGCCGCCGACGCCGGCGCGGATCTCGATGATGACGTTTTTGCCGTCGTTGGGGTCGGAGGGGAGCATGAGCAGCTTTATCTCCTCCTCGAGCGCGGCCATACGCGCCTTGGCGGCCTCGTGTTCCTCGCGTGCGAGCTCGGCGAGTTCGGGGTCGGAGAGCAGCTGCCTGGAACTCTCGAGCTCGGCCTCGCACTTGAGGTATTCGCGGCAGGCGGCGGCCAGCGGCGCGAGCTCTTTCTGCTCGCGGGCGAGCCGGGCGTAGGCCTCGGCGTCGGAGTAGTATTCCGGCTGCGCCATCTTCCGCTCGAGCTCGGCAAATTTCGCCTCTATGTCCCTGAGCTTTTCCAGCATTTTAACTCTCCTTAACTGTTCTGCAAACTATATATATACCACAAGCCGCGCGATTTGTAAACCGCGCCGCGCCCGAGAGCGGCAGGGGCGCGGCTTTTTACTGCACGTTTGCGGCGGCATAGTGGTCTAACCAGGGGTAAGAGCCGGTAAATGCTTAATATCGGGCGTACAAAGTCCCGCGAAACGGAAACCGGGCACAAAAAGTGCCGAGTGTTGAAAAAATGTGTTTGACAATTAACATGGGCTTTGGTATCCTTGACATTAGATAGGGAGATTTGGAACGGTGTTTTGGTAACTTTTAATAGAGGGGGATTTGAATGAGAGACCTGAAGCACCTGATTTTCTTTGAAGATCTGCTGCAGGAGGCGAACAACGAGCTGGTGAAGCAGGCCAAGGGCGAGGGGAAGCGCGCCCTGGGCTACACCTGCTATTTCATGCCCGAGGTACTGCTGGACCTGCCCGGCTGCTTCGGGGTGAGGCTGCGCGCGCCGCGCTGCACCTCGCCGGATATCGCGACCTACTACATGTCGGGCCGCACCTGCCACTACGGCCGCAGCCTGCTGGAGCGCGCGCTCGAGGGCGGCTACAACTTCCTGGACGCGCAGATGGCCACGGAGACCTGCACCGTCACCTGCCGCTTCCAGGAGCATCTGCAGATGATGGACCTCATCCAGAACCCGGACTTCTTCTGCGAGTTCTCCGACGTGCCCTTCAAGAAGACCGAGAACAGCTATGAGCACTACCGCGAACAGCTCCGGGCCCATGTGCTCAAGCCGCTGGCCGAGCGCTTCGGCATCGACACCTCGGACGAGGCGCTGATGCGGACGATCGAGGAGCACAACGAGGTCTGCCGGCTCATAAGCGAGATAGGGGAGTACCGCAAGCTCGATAACCCGCCCATCACGGGCTACGAGTTCCACGTCATCCAGCTGGTGACGCTGGTGTGTCCCAAGTACCTCATCCTGCCCTACCTGCGCGAGACGGCGGAGGAACTGCGCGGGCGCGAGGCGGACGCCAAGCCCTGGTTCCGCTGCAAGGTGATGCTCGCCGGCTCGGAGAACGACGACCCGGGCTTCACCCAGCTCATCGAGGGCTGCGGCGCGATGGTCGTGGCGGACAGGTACTGCTACGGCTCCATGCCGGGCAGGGAGGAGATAGTAGTCGCGGACGGGCAGGAGCCGCTCGACGCCATCGCGCGGCACTACCTCAAGACCGGCATGTGCCCGCGTTTTATGGGCCAGGACGAGATGCGCGGCCGCAAAAAGCAGCTCGCGGATATCGCGAAGGAGTACCACGCCGACGGCATCATCGTCGAGTCGAACAAGTTCTGCGAGTATTGGAGCTACGAGCGCACGATAAACACCATCGTGTTGAAAAGGGACTTCGGCATCCCGGTCTGCTCCATCGAGAAGGAGTACATAAACAGCGCCTCGGGCCAGCTCAGGACGCGCTTCCAGGCGTTCATCGAGAGCATTGAGATAAAGAAGATACAGGAGGGCAAGTGAAGATGAAGATGCAGAAGGTCAAGCAGCTTGCCCGCGACTTCTGGTACGGCAAGCCGCATAAGGAGCGCCGCCTGGGCGACCTGTACATACCCAAGACCGGCCTCTACAAGCACCGCGAGTGGCGCGGGTTCATGGACACGATGTACTATTTCAACCGCATCTGGCTGTACAACTACGGCATGCTGGTGTACGACGTGATGCGCTACGGCGGGCCCGTGCCGCTGATGAAGGGCATCTGGCGCTACCGCTGGGTCGGGCAGACGTATCTGACGGTCATGCACTGGTTCGACCGCGGCTTCGAGGGCATGCGCGGCGAGGCGATGAAGGCCACGGGCTGGCACTACCGCGCCATGGTCAACGAGACCATCAGGCAGTTCATGCGCATGTTCACGGCGGACGCCAACCTCCACGGCGGCAAGCACAACGAGAAGTGGCACCACACGATAGCCCACGACGAGACCGTGGCGGGCGCCATCTTCTACCCCTGGCGCGACAGGATGGACGACGTGCCCCTGCAGATGATACCCTACTTCGTCACCTGCCACGTCAACTGCCACACGGTGCTCAACTACATCGACGCGGCGCAGTCCATCGGCCTGCCGGGCGACCCCTGCCCGATGTGCCAGGCCGAGGCGGGCCTGTCGATACTCGACGACATGCCGGACTACTTCCCGTTTTTGGTCACGTCGAACGAGGCCTGCGACGGCTCGGTGGGCACGAGCATATTGCAGGACTGGGCCTACGACAAGCCGCTCTTCGCCATGCCGCAGCCCATGCAGTTCGACGACCCGCTGGTGCAGAAGCACTGCCGCCGCGAGATAGAGGAGTGCTGGAAGTTCATCGAGGAGCAGACCGGCCTGCCCATGAACTGGGACCTGTTCGTCGAGTATATCGAGAAATACAACCAGCTCACGCTCTTCGAGCGCGAGAAGTGGGACGTCGCGGCGAACACGCCGTATTACCCCATCAACAGCGTGGCTCAGGCGCTCTACCGCATCTACTACTCGCAGGACGGCTACCGGGATATCTGGGCGCAGACGGACAGGAAGGTCAAGAAGATCATGTACCGCTGCGTGGAGAAGAAGATAGAGACCTTCCCGGAGACGCGGCACAGGGTGCTGGCCTGGAGCTGTGCGCCGCTCTACTACTCGCACTGGTGCACCTGGGCCTACAACTGCTGGGGCCTGAACACCATCATGAACATGGACTCGCTGATGTTCGACATCGTCATGCGCACGGACACGAAGGAGCACCTGATGGAGGACTTCACCATCTACAACGAGTGGGCGCCCATGCGCCGCATGGCCGTCGGCGGGTACAAGCACATCTTTGAGATATGGGAGAACATGGAGCGCTTCAACTGCGACATGGTGATGATGTACGACCAGGTGCAGTGCAAGGGCATGCAGGGCATCACGGGCATGTTCGAGGACGAGTTCAGAAAGCGCAATATCCACGCCATCTGGATGCCCCACGCGCTGCCGGACAGCCGCACGGTGTCGAGGGCGGAAATACGCCGCATCGTCAACGACTACATGTTCACGGTCATGCACGAGGAGCCGCTCGACCCGACGCTGCTCGAGTTTGACGACTCCATGAGCTGGTAAGGAGGGCGGAAAATGAAGAAGCTGAAAAAGACCCTGGGCGTCCTGGCGGGCGCGGGCGCGCTGCTGTACGCGGGCCTGTTCGCGGTGTTCTACTTCGATCTGGACGGCAAGCTGCTGTTCTACGTCGTGGAGCCCTTCCTCAAGAAGCACTACGACGGCATGGAGCGCCGCGATATCCTCAAACAGCGCTACGACATAGATAAATTCCCGAAATACGAATACGAGGTGTGAGAGGTCATATGAAATACTACGGAGGATGCGACGTCGGCTCCACCTATACCAAAGCCGTAATACTGGACGAGACCGGCAAAATGGTCGCGGACACCACCATACGCAGCAAGATAAATTCCGAGCAGAGCGCCATCATGGCCATGAACGAGGTCATCGCCAAGGTGCCGGAGCTGTCGAGCTCCAAGGACCTGGCGTACCTCATCGGCACCGGCTACGGCCGCAACAAGGTGCCCTTTGCGGACGAGAATATCTCCGAGATCAGCTGCCACGCCATGGGCGTGCACGTCACCGACCCGAGCGTTCGCGCGATTATCGACATCGGCGGCCAGGACGTCAAGGGCATCAGCATCGACACGGACGGCACGGTCAAGAACTTCGCGATGAACGACAAGTGCTCGGCCGGCACCGGCCGCTTCTTCGAGGCCATGGCGAACGCGTTCGAGCTGAGCCTGCCGGAGTTCTCGAACCTGAGCCTGACGGCGAAGAACGTTATTCCCATCACGGCCCAGTGCACGGTGTTTGCTGAGTCCGAGGTCATCACGCTGGTGGGCGAGGGCAAGCCGACGGACGAGATCGCGGCGGGCATCGAGATGGCGGTCGCGAAGCGCTGCTTCGTCATGGCGAAGAAGGCGGGCGCGACGGACAGCATCACGCTGACGGGCGGCTGCGCTAAGAACGAGGGCCTGAAAGTGGCCATAGAGCACGTGCTGAAGCTGAAGGTCATCAACCTGAAGACCGACCCGCAGCTCATGGGCGCGCTTGGCGCGGCGGAGTACGCCAGGCAGAAGGGCATCGCCAAGGGCGCGTGATAGGCAAAAGAATACAGGCCCGGCACGCATAAAACGGGCGTGCCGGGCCCTTTTTATGCCCGGAATATACCAGTCTGTTAACCTGTGTTATTGCAGCCCTCCGAAAATGTATATATAATAATGTAAGATACGCCTATAGAAATGAGGAGCTGCGATTGGATATCGAGAAATTTTACTCAACGGCTCTGGGCATAAGCGAGGGCGAGCTCACGAGGCAGCTTGCGGAGGAGACGGAGCACTGCCGCGTAGAGAAGGGCGAGATATTGGTCAGGGCCGGAGAGCTGCAAGGCCAGGTCCCGCTGCTCGTATCCGGGGTCGTGCGCGGCTTCCTGCTGGACTTGGGCGGGCGCGAGATAACGGATTGCTTTGCCTTCCGGCCCGGCTCGGCGGTCATGGCCTGCTTTGAGATAGGCGTGCCCTCGCCGATAAGCCTGGAGGCGCTGACGGAGTGCGAACTGCTGAGCTTCCCGATGGAGCTGGCGGAGCGCCTGGTAGACAGCTATGCGGAGGCGGGCCGGGTCTATGCCGAGATGCTCAGCGCCTCACTGCGGCGGCATTGGGAGCTGAAGGTCATGCTCTACCAGCGCACGGCGATGGAGCGCTACAACTGGTTTTTGAAGAACTACCCCGGCCTGATAGACCAGGTAAAGCACAGGCATGTGGCCTCGTTCCTGGGCATATCGCCGGTGACCCTAAGCCGCCTGCGCGGCAGCGGCCGCACATAGCGCAAAGTTGAAAAAAGGCCCTTTCGGGCCTTTTTTCTGCTATTTCACGCCCGATTTGCGCCTGCGCGGCGCTTCCAGCCCAGGAGGAAGGCGGAGTTTATGATGACGAGCACCGAGCCGGCGTTGTGGACTAGCGCGCCGACCACGGGGTCGAGCACGCCGGTCATCGCCAGGACGATGGCGACGAAGTTCAGGCCCATGGAGAAGCTGAGGTTGAGCTTGATGGTGCGCATCATGCGGCGCGAGAGGCGCAGCAGGTGGGGCAGTTCGCCGATCTCGTCGTTGACGAGGGCGATGTCGGCGGCGTCGATGGCGATGTCGCTGCCCACGCCGCCCATGGCGATGCCGGTGCAGGCGAGCTTGAGCGCGGGCGCGTCGTTGATGCCGTCGCCGATCATGCAGACCTGGCGGCCGGCCTTCTGCGAGGCGTCTATCCAGGCCAGCTTGTCCTCGGGCAGGCACTCGGCCCTGTACTCCGTGATGCCGAGCGTGTCGGCGATGGTACGGGCGGCGTTTTTGTGGTCGCCGGTGAGCAGCACGGGCTCGGCCCCGGCCTCGCGCACGTCGCGGATGGTCCCGGCCACGCCGGGCCTGAGCGTGTCCGAGAGCGCGATGAAGCCCATCGCCTCGCCGGGCGCGCCTATGTAGATGACCGTGCAGCCGCGCTCGAGGAAGCCCGCCGCGGCCTCGAGCATATCCGGGCCCGGCGCCGCGCCCTCTGCGCCCAGCAGCTCCGGGTTGCCTGCCAGCACGCGCCTGCCCTCGGCCAGGGCGCTGACGCCCCTGCCGGGCAGCATCCGGAACTCCTCGGCCCCGGGCAGTTCCGCGCCCGGGTTCACCGCGCGCCAGCCGGCGGCCACGGCCTTGCCCAGCGGGTGCTCCGACCGCGCCTCCACCGCCGCCGCGAGCCGGTAGAGCCCCGCCTCGTCCAGCCCGGCGGAAAAGCTCCGCACCGCCGCGACCTCGGGCCTGCCCAGGGTCAGCGTGCCCGTCTTGTCGAAGCAGACCCGGCTCACCTTCGCCAGCCGTTCCAGCGCGTCGCCCTCGCGCACGAGGAAGCCGTGCTTCGTCGCGTTGCCTATCGCCGCCATGATGGCCGTGGGCGTCGCCAGCACCAGCGCGCAGGGGCAGAAGACCACCAGGATGGTCACGGCACGGATGATGAGCCCCGTCACGGCCCAGGTGATGCCCGCCGACAGCAGCGCGACCACCACGACCCAGGTCGCCCAGCGGTCGGCCAGGCCGACTATTTTCGCCTTGCCCGCGTCCGCGGACTGCACCAGCCGTACCATGCGCTGGATGGAGCTGTCCTCGCCGACCTTCGCCGCGCGCATGTCGAAGGAGCCGAACTGGTTCACCGTACCGCTCGAGACCTCGTCGCCCGGGCCCTTGTCCACGGGCAGGCTCTCGCCGGTCATGACGGCCTGGTCTACCGAGGTCATGCCGGAGACGATGACGCCGTCCACGGGTATGCTCTCGCCGGGCAGCACGCGCAGGATGTCGCCCACGCGCACCTCCTGCGCCGGGACGAGCGTTTCCGCGCCGCCGCGCAGCACCCGCGCCGTCTGCGGCGTGAGCTGTACCAGCTTCTCGATGCCAGCGCGCGCCTTCGCCACGGTCAGATCCTCCAAAAGCGCGCCGAGCTGCATGATGAAGGCCACCTCGCCCGCGGCAAAGTCCTCGCCTATGATAACGGAGGCGATGAGCGCCATGGACACCAGCACGTCCGCCTTTATGTCGAAGGCCGTCACCAGCCCGATGACCGCCTCGAGCACGATGGGCACGCCGCAGAGCACGATGGCCGCCCAGGCCGGGTCAAAGGGCAGCCCCGGCGCGAGGCCGAATATGCTCACCAGCAGCGACGCGCCGCCCAGCACGAGGCAAACGACGTCCTTCCTGAGCCCGCCCCACTCGAGCAGGGCCTCCAGCTTCTCCATAGCATTACCGCCTTTCATACCTATGGGGGTATAGGTACAATATAAACCAGGCCCCGGCGCTTGTCAAGGGCGCGCGGGGCTCAATTGGGGCTGTTCTGGAATTCGGAAGGGGAGACGCCGACGGCCTTTTTGAAGCTGCTGCTGAAGTGGGCGATGTCGCGGTAGCCGACGCGCTCTGCGACCTCATAGACGCGGCTGCGGCAGTCGGAGAGCAGCTCCTTGGCCTTTTCCATACGGCAGGCGGTGAGGTAGCTGGAGACGGTGAAGCCGGTCTCCTTTTTGAAGAGGTGGCTGAGGTGCCCTTCGCTCAGGCCGAGCTGGCGGGCGACGGCGCCGACGGACATGTCGGGGTCATTGAGGTGCGAGGCCATGAACTGCGCGGCCTCGGCGACGTAGCGGTTTTTGGAGCGCGCAGCGGCCTCGAGGCCGGTATCGGCGCGGGCGCGGCCCTTTTCGAGTATGCGCGCGACGGCGGCCTCGAGCTCGCCGTCGTGGAAGGGCTTGAGCAGGTAGTCGGCCGCGCCGAGCTTGACGGCGGTCTGGGCGTAGGAGAAGTCGCTGTAGGCGGTCAGCAGGATGAAGCGCGCCCGGCAGCCCTCCTCGCGCAGGCGGCGCATCATTTCGAGCCCGTCCATGCCGGGCATACGGATGTCTGTGACGACGATATCCGGGTGGCTGCTGCGAATGACCTCGACGCCCTCCGCGCCGCTTGCGGCCTCGCCGACCACCTCGCAGCCGACGGAGGCCCAGTTGACCACGGTGACGATGCCGCGGCGGACGAGCTCCTCGTCCTCGACTATGACGACCCTGAACACAGTTTCAATCCTCCTTGAATCTGGCTGGCAGCGTGATGGCCACGCTGGTGCCGCGGCCCTCGGCGGAAGTGATGCGCAGGCCGTGTTCCTGCCCGTAGTGCAGGCGGAGTATGGCGTCCACGTTCCGCAGGCCGAGGTGATGGCGGCCGCCCTCCCCGGCGTCCGCGCTGCGGAAGCGGCGCAGGCTCTCCTCGGACATGCCGCAGCCGTCGTCGCTGACCGTGACCTCGAGCTCGCCGCCCTCGAGCCGCGCCGTGACCGTGATGCGCCCGCCCGACTCGGCGAAGCCGTGGATGATGGAGTTTTCCACGATGGGCTGGAGCATCAGCTTGGGCACCAGCACGTCCGCCGCCGCCTCGTCCACGTCCGTTTCCAGCGTGAATTTCCCGGGGAAACGGATGCTCTGAATCTCCACATAGCGCCCGAGGGTGGTGAGCTCCTGGCCGAGCGTGACGAATTCGTCGCCGGAGATGCTGCTGCGCAGAATGTCCGCGAGGTCGGCGGCGACGGTGGCGACCTCGGGCACGCGGTTTATCTTGCCCATCCACTTGACGGTGTCGAGGGTGTTGTAGAGGAAGTGCGGGTTGAGCTGGGCCTGCATGAGGCGGATCTGGGCCTCGCTGAGCTCCTGACGGCGGCGGACGGACTCGTCCAGGTGGGCCTGGAGCCGTTCCGCCATGCGGTTGAAGCGCCCGGCGAGCTGGCCCATCTCGTCGGTGGAGCGCACCTCGAGCCGGGTGTCGAGCTTGCCCTCCTCCACCGCGCCCATGGCGGAGTTGAGCTCGCGCACGGGCCGGAACAGCTGCCGGCTCATGAGCATGGAGGCGAGGGCGCACAGGGCCAGGCAGATGACGATGGTGCCGGCCGCGACGATGTAGAGCAGGCGCATGACCCAGTCCGCGACGGGCTCGGGCTGGACGTAGAGCAGCACGAAGCCGGACACGGCGCTCTCACGGACGTAGAACTCGCTGCCGCTGCCGTCGGAGAGGTCCTGGCCGGAGAGCAGCCTGTCGCGCAGCAGGGGCGCAAGGCCCTCGTCCCCGGCGTTCTGCGAGCGGTAGACGAAGTCCCAGAAGGGGTCGAGCAGCAGTATGCCGCCGGTGCCGAGGTAGGCGGAAAACAGCTCGTCGAGCTGTGCGCTGCCGAGGGACATGAGCGCGTAGCCTATGGGCGCGCCGCCGGAGAACAGGGCGCGCGCGGCGTAGAGCGAGCCTTCGCTGCCGGAGAAGGCGGCCTCGCCGCCGGCCGCGGCGTTGAGCAGGCCCCAGTGCGTGCCGAGTTCGGCGGCGCTGCCGGTGCCGGTGGTGAAGAGCAGTTCGCCCGCGCCGGAGTAGAGGGCGAAGTCGGCCTGGCCGCGCAGCCCGCTCGAGAGGGTGTAGAGCGAGTCATAGACGCTCTGGGACGCGGCGGAGCCCGGTTCGCCGAGCTCGGCGCGGATGAGCGGGTCCTGCGTGAGCGAGTCGAGCACGCCCACGCCCTCGAGCAGCAGGGCGTCGAGCGCGCGGGCCGCGCCGTCGAGTTCGGCCTCGGCGGCGTCGCGGGCGTTCCCGGCGAGGGTGACGCGGAAGATGTTGAGCATCAGCAGCGTGCAGATGAGCAGCGGCACCACGCCGATGAGCAGGAAGGCCAGCAGCAGCTTGCTGCGGAAGGAGAGGTTCTTCATCATGCCGCCGCCTCCGTGAGTGCGGCCCAGCGGGCGCTGAACTCCTCCTTGAGCCCGCCCGCCCAGTGCACGTCGTAGTCGATGATGCCGAGCTCAGCCTCGGAGGGCAGGTCCTGGGGCGCGTGGACGTCGGTGCGGACGCTGCGGCGGCTGAGGCCGGAGACGAGCAGCTCCTGCACGTCGCGGCCCAGAACGAAGTCGAGGAAGGCGCGGGCGTTTTCGGGGTGGCGCGCGCCTTTTATGAGCGCGCAGCCGTCGGGCACGGCGCTGGTGCCCTCGGCGGGGTAGACGATGCCGACCTCGGGCGAGCGCTGCTTGAGCGCGGTCTCCTCGAGCGTGACGCCAATGTAGCGGCTGCCGCTGCGCACGCTCTCAACGACGTCGCCGGAGTCGGAGAGCGCGCCGCCGTCGAGGTTCGCGGCGAGCGCGGCGAGGATGTCCCAGTCATCGCCCTCGATGCAGGAAAAGAGCGTGAGCGCGGCGGTGTAGCTGGAGCCGGAAACGGTGGGGTCGGCGAAGGCTATGCGGCCCTTCCAGCGCGGGTCGAGCAGGTCTGCCCAGCCCGTGAGCTCGCCCTCGGAGACGAGGCGGGTGTTGTAGACCAGCACGAGCGGCAGGCAGGAAAAGGGCGTCCAAAGCCCCTCGTCGGAGCGGCCGACGCGGCGCAGGTACTCGACGCCGGCGGGCGTGCAGGGCTCGAAGTACTGCTCATAGGCGGCGAGGCTCTCGACGCCGCCGCCGAACATGAGGTCACAGGCCGGGGCCTCGGCCTCTACGGCGATGCGCTCGAGCAGCTCGCCGGAGCCGCCGGTGACGACCTCGACCCAGATACCGGTGCGCTGCTGGAATTCCTTGACGATGGGGCCGTAGACCTCCTCCTTGTGCGAGGTGTAGATGACCAGGCGCTCGGCCTCGCCGGGCGCGAAGGCGGAAAAGTCGCCGCCGCCGCAGCCGGAGAGCGGCAGCAGCAGGAGCAGCAGCAGGGCCAGGGCGCGTTTCATTATATCTCACCCGTTTCGAGGAAGTTTTCGAGCACGCGCAGGACGTTGGGGCACTGGAGCGCGAACTGCCCGCGCAGGGCGGGGTCGGAGGTGGACATGATGTAGCCGCGCCCGGCGAGACGGAGCATGGGCGCGTCGTTCCAATTGTCGCCGAAGGCGGCGGTGTCGCGCAGGCCGATACCGAGTGCGGCGCAGAGGGTCTCGAGGCCGGAGGCCTTGTCGGCGAGGTTGAAATCGACCCAGTCAGGCCCGGCGGAGGCGACGCTGAGGACGCCTTCCCACTTGGGCGCGAGCGCGTGGCGGCAGGGCGAGGTGCCCTCGGGGCAGTAGGCGGCGAGCTTGATGATGTCCTCGGGCACGTCCTCGGGCCGGGCGATGAGCGCGACGTTGTTGCCCTTGGACTCGTGCATGAAGTTTTCGTACCAGGGGTCGCCCTCGGGTATGTAGCTGGTGTTGGCGCCGGAGATGAGCAGGCGGCAGCCGGGCAGGGCGAGGATATCGTGCGCGAGCTCGACGGCCTTCGCGCGCTCGATGACGGTCTTGCCGAGGACCTGAGCGCTGTCCTCCGGCCCTGGGCCGAAGACGATGGAGCCGTTCTCGCAGATGTAGGCCAGCTCGTCGCAGACGGGCCTGAAAAGCGCCCGCAGCGAGTGATACTGCCTGCCCGAGGCCGGGCTGAATACGACCCCGCGTTCCCTCAGCCGCCGAATGAGCAAAAACAGCTCAGGCTCCAGCTCCGCCTGCCCATAAGGCAGCAGCGTCCCGTCAATGTCGCTGACAATGAGTCTTATCATGTAAAACACCTTTTCCAGTTCATCAAATATGCGCCCGCCCCTACGGTTTTCGCGCGTGTCGTTACCGTGCGCGTTGCCGCGGCCGGGTGCGGGCGGCGCATCGGGGTCGATGCGCCCTGCGGCTGCGAAACAAAAACAGCGGGGGCGAACGCCCCCGCCGCTTTTTTGGCGCTTTACTTCAGCTCCACGGAGCCTAGGGCGATGAGCCTTCCGTTCCTTCGGCTGAATAATACCATACCCTGGCCGTCGAAGTCCAGACGCACTTTTTCGCCGATCCTGTACAGCACGCCGCCGAACACCACGCCGGTCAGCAGGTAGTTGCCAATCTTTATCCTGACCGTCGTTTCCATGCCGGTCGGCATGGCGCTGTATATCTCGCCCTCGAGCGCGCCGTCCTCGCTTATCTTGATGAACTCCGGCCGCACGCCCAGGATGAAATCCTCATCCGAGGGGAGTTCCTCGTCGCCGAAATCCTCCGGCTCGTCCACCATGGCGATGTGGCAGCGGAAGACCGTGTCCTTATTCGCCTTTTCGACGTGCTTCTTGTCCTTGGCGAGCTCGGCCTCGCGGGCCTTTTTGGCCTCGTCCTTGGCGTCCTCGTCGCGGAACCACTTGGCCAGGTCGAGCTTCCCGTTCGGCTTGAACACCGCCGGGATGCTGTCGAACATCTCCAGCGCGATGCCGCCGTCGGAGCGCTGCTTGCCCGAGGCCGGGATGAAGTTTATCGCCGGGTTGCCCACGAAGTCCGCGACGAACAGGCTGTTCGGGCGGTTGTAGACGTCCAGCGGCGCGTCGTACTGCTGCAGGACGCCGTTGTCGATGAGGCAGATCTTCGTCGCGAGCGTCATGGCCTCCATCTGGTCGTGGGTGACGTAGATGAAGGTGCTGCCCGTGTCGATGTGCAGGCGCTGCAGCTCGGAGCGCATCTCGAGCCGGAGCTTCGCGTCGAGGTTCGACAGCGGCTCGTCCATGAACAGCACCGTCGGCTCGGGCGCGAGCGTCCTGGCGATGGCCACGCGCTGCTGCTGGCCGCCCGAGAGCTCCGAGGGGTAGCGGTCCATGAACATGCCTATCTTGACGATGCGCGCCACGCGCCGCACCGTGAGGTCTATCTCCTCCGGCGTGAGCTTGCGCAGGCTCGTGAGCACCTTGCCGTCCTTCACATAGGCGAAGTCGGCGTTGAACTCGCAGCCCTCGGCGGCGCACTTGGCCCGCGCGGTCTCGAGCGTCTTCTCGCACTCGGCGAGGCGCGCGGCGGCGACGGTGCCGGGTTCGAGCGATTCGTGCAGCTTCCAGCCCATGACGGTCTTGGCCGAGAACATGGATATCTCAAAGCGGTCGATGAGCTTTATATGCGCCTTGTTCGTGTCGAGCTTGCCCTTTTTGTCCACGCACTCCTTGATGATGCGCACGGTCTCGTCGGGCCTCTTGAGCACCTCGATGAGCTGCGCGGCCTTTTTGGCGTCGAAGTCGATGCGCGGCAGCTCGTCCTTGATGTTGGTGAGGCCGAAGGCGATGTTCTTGTAGACGGTCATGTTGGGCCAGAGCGCGTAGTTCTGGAAGAGGAAGCCGACCTTGCGCTTGTTGGCGGGGATGTTGATGCCCTTTTCGCTGTCGAAGACGACGCGGTCGCCGATGGTGATGCGGCCGCTGGTGGGCGTTTCGAGGCCGGCTATCATGCGCAGGGTAGTGGTCTTGCCGCAGCCCGAGGGGCCGAGCAGGGTGACAAAGGCGTTGTCCTCGATGACGAGGTTCAGATCCTCGACAGCGTAGAACTTATCCCAGCGCTTTGTGACGTGGGTCAGAACTATCTCAGGCATGGTTTAACCTCCTATCCCTTTGTCCAGACTGGCGCCGGTCACCTTGTTGACCAGGGTGTTGCAGACCAGAATGGTGATGATGAGTATCAGATTTATGCCGCTCGAGAAGGCGTAGAGGCCCATCTCGTCGAAGTAGTCGAGCGTGGTCGAGAGGATGAAGCCCTGGACGCAGAGCAGCATGAACAGCGACAGCTCGCGCAGGCAGGTCATGAAGGGCAGCATGTAGCCGCTTATGATGGACGATTTCTGGATGGGGATGATGATGCGCGTCATGCGCTTGACCCAGGGCACGTCCTGGATGATGGCGGCCTCCTCGATCTCGCCCGAGAGCTGGAGCATGGAGTTGAGCGAGCTGCGCGAGGCGAAGGGTATGTATTTCACGGTGCCCGCGATGATGAGCAGGGTGTAGGTGTTGAAGAGGTTCAGGTGCTCGTTCGAGAACAGGATGAAGAAGGCGGCGCCGACGGCGAGGGAGGGCATGAGGTAGGGCAGGAAGGCCACGGAGTTGACGTAGTTAGCCCATTTACTTCGCCGCTTTTTGGCGACGGCGTAGCCTATCATGGTGCCGATGGTACCTGCGAGCAGGGCACAGCATACCGACACGAGTATGGTGCCCTTGAAGGCAGACCAGATGGTTTGGTTATAGAGTATGCCCTTCTGGCCGTACATGCCGTTTTCGGTGATATTCTCGCTGGTCGTCCACCACTTGGTGGTGAGGTTGGAGGTATCGCCGGTGTAGAGGAAGCTGTAGTCGCCGGGGTTGGGCAGGAAGGTCTCGAAGGCGAAGGAGACGATGGGGAAGATGCTGGTGAAGAAGGTGAGCACGACGAGGATGAGCGCTATGATGAAGCGCCCGGCCTTGCCGAGGCTGATCTTCGAGCTCTGCCCGGACTTGCCGGTGACGGTGGTGTAGCTCTTGCGGCTGCGCAGGGACATCTGGTTCATGAGCATGATGACGATGCC
>CALXEH010000050.1 GCA_944387285.1 uncultured Oscillospiraceae bacterium
GGCGGCGTTTTATTACATTATCGACTGACGTCGTCGATGCGGCAAGGGTCCGCATCTCCTCCGCAGTCTCTGTGTTGGCGTGGGTGGTGTCCGGAACGTTCCCCTGTAGGGGCGGGGTTCCATCCCCGCCCGGCGTCACGGGCTTGCGCACGCCCATCGTAGGGCGCACCGACCCCGGTGCGCCGTTGTTGCGGTTTCGCAGCCGTGTACGGTTTTTGCCCACCCGTAGGGGTCGGCGTCCCCGACGACCCGGCCGCGCGCCGTATGGCGCGCGGTGCGCCGGCGTCAGCCGGCGTTGCGTGGGTTGGGCGTTGTCCGAAACCGCAACGTCCGGGCGGGGTTCCACCCCCGCCCGGAATGAAATCCAAACGCGAAGCGTTTCACCGCCTCCAGAGACTGCGGAGGAGATGTGGACCCTTGCCGCATCGACGACGTCAGTCGATATTTGAAATAAAACGCCGCCCAAAGGGCGGCGGCTTCCTTATTCCCAATCGTCAGCCGAGACGGCCATCCCTGTAAAATCAAACGCAGCAAACCTTCCCGCGCCCAAACGTCATGTAGGCGTAGAGGGCCGGAGGGAGAGGCAGGTGGGACGCACACAGTACGAAGGGTCCTCCCAGCCCAATAAAACGCCGCTTTTCTTTGGGGCGCCACTCCCGTTTCTTTGGCCCTTGCCCAAAGAAACGGGGTGGCATTTATACGAGCAGGGAGGCGCACACACGCACCTCCCGCTTCACAATTACGCCTTATTCCCTTTCAGCGCCTTCATCCTCTGACTGTGGTCAAGTATCCGCTTGCGCAGGCGCAGGTTTTTCGGGGTTACCTCCAAAAGCTCGTCGTCGGCGAGGAACTCCAGGCACTGCTCGAGGCTCAGGACCCTCGGCGGGGTGAGGCGCAGGGCCTCGTCGCTGCCGGCGGCGCGCATGTTGGTGAGCTGCTTTTTTCGGCAGACGTTCACGGGGATGTCCTCGTTCTTCGGCGAGACGCCGACGATCATGCCCGCATAGACCGGCGTGCCGGGGCCGATGAACAGCGCACCGCGCTCCTGCGCGTTGAACAGGCCGTAGGTCACGGCCTCGCCCTGTTCCCAGGCCACGAGGCTGCCCGTGCCGCGGCGCGTCAGCTCGCCCTTATAGGGCTCGTAGCACTCGAATACCGAGGACATGATGCCCTCGCCCTTCGTGTCGGTCATGAACTCGTTGCGGTAGCCGAAGAGGCCGCGCTCGGGTACTAGGAAGGTGGCCTTCGTGCGCGCGCCGACGGGCAGCATCTCGACAAACTCGCCCTTTCTCGAGCCGAGCTTCTCGATGACCGCGCCTATGGCCTCGGAGGGCACGTCCACGACGACGCGCTCGACCGGCTCGCACTTTTTGCCGTCTATCGTCTGGTAGAGCACCCTCGGAGGCGAGACGGAGAACTCGTAACCCTCGCGGCGCATGGTCTCTATGAGGATGGAAAGGTGCATCTCGCCGCGGCCCGCGACGACGAAGCTGTCAGTCGCGCCCTCGAGCTCCGAGACGTGCAGGGAGACGTCCTTGAGCGTCTCACGCATGAGCCGCTCGCGGATCTGACGGGAGGTGACGAACTTGCCCTCGCGTCCGGCGAAGGGGCTGTCGTTCACGGCGAAGGTCATCTCCATGGTGGGCGCGGAGATCTTGACGAACTCGATGGGCTCCACGGCCTCGGGGGCGCAGATGGTGTCGCCTATTGTGATGTCGCCTATGCCGCTCATGGCGATGATGTTGCCGACGGTCGCTTCCTGCACGGGGACGCGCTGCAGACCCTCGAACTGGTACATGGACACGGCCTTGGCCTTGCGCGGGGCGGCCTCGGCGTCGTGGTAGTTGCAGACGGCGATCTCCTGGTTCGCGCGGACGGTGCCGCGCTCGATGCGGCCTATGGCGATGCGGCCCACGAACTCGTTGTAGTCTATGGAGGAGACGAGCATCTGGAAGGGCGCCGTCTCATCGCCGGTGGGCTCGGGGATATATTTTATAATGGTGTCGAAGAGCGGCTTGAGGTCCGTGCCCGGCACCTCGGGCGAGTAGGACGCGGTGCCGTTGCGGCCCGAGCAGAAGAGCATGGGCGAGTCGAGCTGCTCGTCGGTGCAGCCGAGGTCCATGAGCAGTTCCAGCACCTCGTCCACGACCTCGAGCACGCGCTGGTCGGGCCGGTCTATCTTGTTGAGCACGACAATGACCCTGTGGCCCAGCTCCAGCGCCCTGGAGAGCACGAAGCGGGTCTGGGGCATGGGGCCCTCGGCGGCGTCCACGAGCAGAATGACGCCGTTGACCATCTTGAGTATACGCTCGACCTCGCCGCCGAAGTCGGCGTGGCCCGGGGTATCGACGATGTTTATCTTTGTGTCACCGTAGCGCACGGCGGTGTTTTTCGCGAGTATGGTGATGCCGCGCTCGCGCTCGAGGTCGCCGGAGTCCATGACCCTGGTCTCGACCTCCTGATTCTCGCGGAACACGCCCGACTGCTTGAGCATCTCATCGACCAGCGTAGTCTTGCCATGGTCGACGTGGGCGATTATCGCGACGTTCCTCAGCTTGTCCAAATGAACCACCTCTTATTTATTCACAAACTCGAATTCTATCACCGTATCCGCCATATTGCAAGGCTTATTATTTACTTTGCGGCAGGCATGTGTTAAGATGAGCTTTACGAGATCAGGGGAGTGAGAGCTTGGAGCGGAGGGATATGACCACCGGCTCGGAGTGGAAGGAGATACTGCTCTTTTCACTGCCGATCATGGCCGGGCAGTTTTTACAGCAGCTGTATAATACAGTGGACGGGGTGGTCGTCGGCAACTACGGCGGCGCGACCCAGACTATATGCGAGAACATGATAGCCGCGGTTGGCAGCTGCGTGTCGCTGATCTTTCTGTTTTTGGCGATCTCGATAGGCCTTGGCAACGGCGGAGCGGTCCTGGTCGCGCAGCTGTACGGCGCGCGGCGGACAACCGAGCTGCGCAGGGCGGCATCTACGCTGCTCATAACGCTGGTGGTGCTGGGCACTGTGCTGACCATAGTGGGCAGCGTGTTCGCGCGGCCGCTGGTGGTGGGCCTCATGCGCGTGACCTCGCCGGCAATAGTGGACATGGCGATAGAGTACTTTGCCATCTACTCTCTGGGGCTGATATTCCAGTATGTGTACAACGCCGTGGCGGGCATACTCCGGGCCATAGGCGACAGCCGGGCGACGATGTACTTCCTCATCGTGAGCGCGGTGCTCAACACGGTGCTGGACGTCTGGTTCGTCGTCAGCTTCGGCTGGGGCGTCATGGGCGTGGCTGTGGCCACGGTCATAGCGCAGGCGGCCTCGGCGGCGGTCAGCGTGGCGTATATGTTCATAAAATACCCGATATTCCGCTTCAAACGCGGCGAATTCGTCTTTGACCGGGAGAAATTTGTAATCTCGCTCAAGCTGGGCATCCCGGCGATCATCCAGCAGGCGGTCATATCCCTGGGCAACGTGTTTATCCAGCGGCTGGTGAACAGCTTTGAAGACGCGACCATGGCTGCCTTCACCGTCGGCAACCGCATGGAGGCCTACGCGCTCGTGCCGATCTTCGGCCTGAACACGGGCGTGGCGACCTTCACCGGCCAGAACGTGGGCGCGCTCAAATATGACAGGGTGCACCGCGGCTGGAAGGTCTCGACCATCATGAGCTGTGTTTCGAGCGTGGCGATAGGCCTGGTGATAAACCTGCTGGCGGTGCAGTTCGCGCGGCTGTTCAACCTGAGCGGCGAGGCGATGTCGCAGGCGGTGGAGTACCAGCGGTATATGAGTTACTGTGTGGTGTTGTTTGCGGCGTACATGCCGACCTCGGGCCTCCTGCAGGGGGCGGGCGACGCGATCGTAGTGTCGTGCAACAGCCTCGCGACCCTGTCTGTGAGGGTGGAGGCGGCGTATATGCTGGCGTATGTGTTCCATGTGGGCTATGCCTCGTGCTGGCTGGCGCTGCCGGCGGGCTGGGCAGTGGGCATCTGCATCGTTATCCCGAGGTATTTCAGCCGCAAATGGATGACCAAGCGGGTCGTAAAGGACCCGATACCCGAGCCGGAGACGGAGGAGGCGAGCCTGATTGAGTGACTTTTTCGCGCTGATATCCCGGATGCGCTATATCGAGCGCTGGGGCCTCATGCGCTCGAGCATACCCGAAAACGTGCAGGAGCACAGCCATATGGTCGCCGTGCTGGCCCACGCCCTGGGCCTCATCCGCCGGGACATCTTCAAAAAGGACTGCGACCCGAACTTCCTCGCCGCCGCCGCGCTCTACCATGACGCGCCCGAGATCCTCACGGGCGACATGCCGACGCCCATCAAGTACCACAGCGGCCGCATAAGCGAGGCTTACCATGAGGTGGAGCGCGCAGCTTCGGATAAGCTCATAAATATGCTGCCGGTGGAGCTTCAAAACGCCATGTCGCCGCTTATATCCGGCGAAGTGGGTGAAGACGCCAAATGCCTCGTCAAGGCGGCGGACCGGCTCTCGGCCTATATCAAGTGCGTGGAGGAGCGCAAGGCGGGCAACCGCGAGTTCCTCTCGGCCGAGGCCCAGACCCGGCGGCGCATAGAGGACATGGGCCTGCCGGAGGCGGATTATTTTCTCAAACACTTCATGCCGGCCTTCGAGAAGAACCTCGACGAGCTGGGCACGATGACACAGGAGGATGAAACATGAGAGCCATAGTCACAGTAATAGGCCAGGACCGCGTGGGCATCATCGCCGACGTGAGCCGAATACTCGCGGAACGGGGCGTCAACGTCCTGGACATCAGCCAGACCGTTCTGCAGCAGTATTTCACCATGATAATGCTCGTGGACGCCTCGCGCTGCACGGTGCCCTTTGCCGAGCTGACCTCCCTGCTCAAGAGCGAGGGGGACATGCTGGGGCTGGACATCAGGGCGCAGCGGGAAGACCTGTTCCACGCCATGCACAGGATCTGAGGCGCGGCTGACATGATAAACAGAAGCGAAATACTCCAGACGATCGCGATGATCGACCAGCAGCATCTCGACGTGCGGACGGTGACCATGGGCATCTCGCTGCTCGACTGCTGCGACCCGGACCCGGAAAAGGCCTGCGGGAAGATCTACGACAAGATAACCAGGTCCGCAAAGGACCTCGTAAAGACCGGCGAGGATATAGAGGCCGAGTTCGGCATCCCCATCGTCAACAAGCGTATATCCGTCACGCCCATGGCGCTGGTGGCCGGCGCGTCGGAGACGGAGGACTATGTGCCCTTCGCCAAGGCGCTCGACAGGGCCCGGGCGGAGACGGGCGTGGATTTCATCGGCGGCTTTTCCGCGCTGGTGCAGAAGGGCATGACCCGGGCCGACCAGCTGCTCATAAGGTCCATTCCCCGCGCCCTGTCCGAGACGGAGCTGGTCTGCTCGAGCGTGAACATCGGCTCCACCAAGGCCGGGATAAACATGGACGCCGTGGCGCTCATGGGCCAGACGATAAAGGAGACCGCGCGGCTCACGGCGGACCGCGGCGGTTTCGGCTGCGCAAAGCTCGTGGTCTTCTGCAACGCGGTGGAGGACAACCCCTTCATGGCCGGCGCCTTCCACGGCGTGTCCGAGCCGGACAGGGTGATAAACGTCGGCGTCTCCGGTCCCGGCGTCGTCCATCACGCGCTCCAGGCCGTGCGCGGCGCGAGCTTTGACGTCGTGGCCGAGGCCATAAAGAGGACCGCCTTCCAGGTGACCCGCATGGGCCAGCTCGTGGCGGGCGAGGCCTCGCGCAGGCTGAATGTGCCCTTCGGCATAGTGGACCTCTCCCTCGCGCCGACACCGGCCATAGGCGATTCGGTGGCCAGGATACTCGAGGAGATGGGCCTGGAGGTCTGCGGCACCCACGGCACGACGGCGGCGCTGGCGCTGCTCAACGACGCCGTGAAAAAGGGCGGCGTCATGGCCTCCTCCTCCGTGGGCGGGCTCTCCGGCGCCTTCATACCCGTGTCCGAGGACGAGGGCATGATCGCCGCCGCCTCGTCCGGTGCGCTCTGCATAGACAAGCTCGAGGCCATGACCTGCGTCTGCTCCGTCGGCCTCGACATGATAGCCGTGCCCGGTTCCACTAGCTCGGAGACCATCTCCGCCATCATCGCGGACGAGGCTGCCATAGGCATGATAAACCAGAAGACCACGGCGGTGCGCATCATCCCCGCCCCGGGCATGAAGGTCGGCGAGACCGTGGAGTTCGGCGGCCTGCTGGGCTCCGCGCCCGTCATGGCCGTCCACCCCTTCTCCAGCGCGGAATTCATCAAGCGCGGCGGCAGGATACCCGCGCCCATACATTCGCTCAAAAACTGAGGTGGAGCATGGATAAAGAAAAAATGGAGCGCATCTCCGAGCTCACACGCCTGTCCAGGGAGCGCGAGCTGACCGAGGACGAAAAGACCGAGCGCGCCGCGCTCAGGGCCGAATATATCCAGGACTGGCGCAGGAGCACCATCGACGTCCTCGAGAATACCTGGATCGTGGACGAGGCCGGAAACAAGCGCAAGCTGGGCAAAAAAGAATAGCAAGATCCCCCGGTCTTTGACACTGGCCGGGGGATCTCACTTGGTTGGGGGGTGAGAGGAGTTTCCTGAAAGCGTGACCAATCAGGAGGGAAAAAGTATGATAAACAGCCGGGTCGTTCGAGCTAGAGCGAGACGACGACGCGCGGCATTCTCGAAACCGTGCTGTTGACCGCCGTGCCCTGCCCGCCGCGGTCGTCCGTGCCGCAGCCGGAAAGCAGAGTAAAACTCAGCGCCATCGCCGTTATGAGCGTCAGCAGCTTTTTCATCGCCGTCCCTCCCGTCTCTCGACTGTGTGCACATGGTACTACCCGTTTGCATCAAATTTGCATCATTTCTTTTACCTATTCGTGAACTTTTCTTTAATTTCCGATTAATTTCGCGCCGGCGCGGCCCGGACGCAGGCCCCTCCCGCCAAAGCCGGCGGAAATGCTCCCCAAACAGGGCGGCGCTCTTGACAAGTACGCCTAAAGTGTCATATAATCTGTATTATATTAGTTAATACAGGAGGTCTGTATGGCTTCTTTTCATGAAGTTGAATATATGGAAGAGCCGCGGCGGCGCAGGAAGAGGCGACGGCGCAGGCGCCGGGGCTGGGGCAGGGCCGCGGCGCTGCTGCTCATCGCTGCGCTGGGGTTTGCGGCCTACAAGTTTAGGGGCGGCCTTTCGGGCTTCAGCCTGCCGGTGAAGCTCTCGCTGGACAACACGGACACGCGGTTCGATTACGGGCTTGAGGCGCTCGAGGCGCAGATAAGCGGCGGCATGTCCATAGGCGAGTGCGGCGCGCAGGAGGCAGAGGAGCTGCGGCAGCTCGCCAAGGAGCACAGCGCCTGGGCCGACGAGCTGGAGTTCATGGCGCGGCACATCGACATCTATTCGGAGGAGGCCGTCGTGACGGCGATAAACGGCGTGGAGAAGACGCCCTTCGCGCTGCTGTCGGCCTTCCGGGCGCCGGACGCCTCGGGCCTGGACGTGCGTATCGAGGTCTCGGAGGGCGAGGTGCCGTATCTGCTGCAATACGACTCGCGCTGGTGTTATCACGCCTACGGCAGCTCGGTCATGGGCTTCACGGCCTGCGGGCCGACCTGCCTGTCGATGGCGGCGATAGGGCTGACGGGCAATACGAGCTACACGCCGGCCTATGTGGCGGACCGGGCCGAGGCGGGCGGGCACTATGTCATGGACGCGGGCACGGCCTGGTCGCTCTTCACGGCCGGTTCGGCGGAGTACGGCCTGCGCTGCGAGACGATAGTCGTGAATAAGGACACGATGAAGGACAGGCTCGAGTCGGGCGCGGTGCTCATTGCGGCGATGTCGCCGGGCGATTTCACGACCAGCGGGCATTTCATCGTCATCGTGGGCACGGGCCTCGGCGGCTTTAAGGTGTACGACCCGAACAGTATAGAGCGCAGCGAGCGCAGCTGGAGCTTCAGCAGGCTGGAGGGGCAGATCGCCCAGCTCTGGAGCCTGACCTATGCCGGCAGCGCGCAGGCGCAGGACGGCGGACAGGAGTTCGCAGGCGGGACGTACATAGCCGACTGCGAGGAGTTCATCACGCTCAGGAGCGCGCCGGACGTGAACGCGGCGGCGATAACGACGATACCTAGGGGCGGGGAGATGACGCTCCTGGGCTTTGAGGGCGCGTTTGCGCAGGTGGAGTACCAGGGCCGGCGCGGCTATGTGCTCTCGACCTACATAGTGCCGAAAAACGACAGCGCGGTGCCGGCCTCGGCCTTCGGCTACGGCGAGCTGGAGGCCGGGCTGCAGCGGCTCGCGCAGGAGCACCCGGGCGAGGTGGAGATAAGCTCCATAGGCACGAGCCTTGAGGGCCGGGAGCTCTACGCCGCCGTCGTCGGGGACGAGGGCGCGCGGTACGAGCTGCTCATCCAGGGCGGCATCCACGGCAGGGAATATATCAGCGCATATCTGGTGTTCAGCCAGCTCGAGCACATGCTGGAGCAGGGCGTGCCCGAGGATGTGCGCTGTCATTTTATCCCGATGGTGAACCCGGACGGCGTGGAGATAAGCCGGAGCCGGGCGCTGGGCCAGGCGCAGCGCGAGGTGTATCTGGCGGAGCTGGTGTCGGGCCTGACGGAGCTGGCGGAGTCGGAGTACGCGGCGCAGTGGAAGGCGAACGCTGCGGGCGTGGACCTGAACCGGAACTTTGACGCGGGCTGGGCGCAGCTGGAAGGCGGCGCGGCCTCGTCGGCGGGCTGCAAGGGCGCCGCGCCTGAGGACCAGCCGGAGAGCCGGGCGCTGGCGGAGTACACGCGCAGCGTCATGCCGGACGCCGCTGTGAGCTATCACAGCTCGGGCAGCCTGATCTACGCCGAATACGCCGGTGCGACGGCGGAGGTAAACGCGGCCTCGCGCAGCCTGGGCGAGGCGCTGGGCGGCGCGGCGGACTATCCCCTGGCGGAGACGGAGGGTTTGGACGCGGGCGGCTACAAGGACTGGGCGGCCTCGGAGCTCGGCATCCCCTCGGTGACGGTGGAGCTGGGCTATGGCGAGGACCCGCAGAGGCTGGGCGCCTGCGCCGTGGTGCGGCAGAGGAACGAAAACGCGCCGTACATCGCCGCAGGTTGGCTGCGGGAGTACGGCGCGGGCTGAACGGGCGCGGTATCAGTCCTCGGGCGGACGGTGGGCGTGGCCCTGCTGCTTCATCCAGACCTTCATGACGAGGCGGTGGGGCAGCAGCTTCACGAGCAGCACCTGGCGGCGGACGCTGTGGCCGAGGATGGAGAGGTCCTTGCCCTTTTTGTAGTCGCGCATGGCGCGCTTTGCGACGTCGGCGGGTTCCCAGAGTATGTCGTAGTAGGTGACGGCGCCGTTGTCGGAGACGGCGTGGTCGAAGAACTCGGTCTTGACCCAGCCGGGCGAGACGGCCATGACCCGTATGCCGCGCGGCTCGAGCTCGACGTTGAGCGCGCGGGAGAAGCTCAGGACGAAGGCCTTGGTCGAGCCGTAGATGCACTGGTAGGGCACGGGCTGGAAGGCCGAGAGCGAGTCGAGGTTTATGACGCGCGAGCCGCGCTTCATGTAGGGCAGGCTCAGCTGGGTCATGGCGACGAGCGCCTTGTCGTTTAAGTCTATCATAGCGAGGTTGACCTCAAGCTCCGTCTCCGTGAAGAGCGCAAAGCGGCCGAAGCCCGCCGCGTTGCAGAGCGTGGAGATGAGGGGCTTTTCTTTTTCGAGCAGGGCCTTGTACTCGTCAAAGCTCTCGCTTTTGCCGAGGTCCAGGGGCAGGATGCGGCATTTGGCTTTGAGCGACTTGGACAGCTCCTCGAGCCTGTCCCTGCGCCTGGCGATGAGCCAGACCTCGTCGAGCGTCTCCTCGGCGTCGATGGCCTTGGCGAACTCGAGGCCCATGCCCGAGGACGCGCCCGTTATGACTGCTATTTTCATTTCATATACCCCCGATCAGTTCCGGATATTTTTATTATCCGCTCTGCCGTCTCTGCGGCGCTCAACGCGGATGTGTTCAGCTTCACCGTGCTCAGGCCGGCGTAGAGCGGCAGGTAGGCCCGCGCCCGCTCAAATGTGCCCGGCGCGCGGCGGCCTGAGGCCTCGTCCTTTCGTATGCGCCTTTCCAGCTCGGGCTCATTGCAGATGAGAGAAAAGGCCAGCACCCGGCAGTCCGGCAGGCCCTCGGTCAGCGCGTCTATTATGCCCTGTTCGTGCATGACCCAGGCGAGGACGACGTTCTCGTACTCGGAGCACTCGAGGAAGCTGCGCAGCAGGAAGCGGATGTTTTTCATGACCATGGCCTTGGTCTCGGCGTTCACGACGAAGGGGCTGGCGTCCCAGCACCAGTCGCCGTCGAGATAGACGCAGCGGGGCAGCCGCTCGCGCAGGGCGCGCCCGGCGCTGCTCTTGCCGACGCCCATCGGCCCGCCTATGAGCCAGAGCGTTTTCATGTCCCTCTCGCCTCCGCTATGAGCGCCTCGGCGCATTTCATGCCGTCCACGGCGGCGCTGGTGATGCCGCCGGCCCAGCCTGCGCCCTCGCCGCAGGGGTAGAGCCCGCCGACGGCGGAGCAGAGCCGCGCGTCCCTTGGTATGCGCAGGGGCGAGGAGGAGCGGGTCTCGGGCCCGGTGAGGACGGCGTCGGGCGCGTCGAAGCCGTGGAGCTTCCTGCCCAGCAGGGGCAGGGCCTCGGCCATGGCTGAGGTGACGGGCTCCGGCAGCACCTCGCGCAGGTCGCCCCAGAAGGCCCCGGGCCTGATGCTCGGCTCGACCCGGCCCGGGCCGGACGAGGCCCGGCGGGCGAGGAAGTCGCCCACGAGCTGGGCCGGGGCGAGGTATCCGCCGCCGGCGTATTCAAAGGCGCGGCGCTCGATATCGCGCTGCCAGAGCGCCCCGCCGAGCGGCCCGGCATAGGGAAAGTCCGCCGGCGTCACGGAGACGAGCAGGGCGGAGTTGGCGTTTTTCCCAGCGCGGCCCGACCAGCTCATGCCGTTCGTGACGAGGCCGCCGGGCTCGCTCGCGGCGTTTATGACCTCGCCGCCGGGGCACATGCAGAAGGTGTAGACCCCGCGCCCGCCGGGCAGGTGGATGTTGAGGCCGTAATCCGCGGCGGGCAGTTTTCTGCCGCGCGGCATGCCGTACTGGGCGAGGTCTATGGCGCTTTGGAGGTGCTCTATCCTCGCGCCCATGGAGAAGGGCTTGGGCTCGAGCGGCAGGCCCGCTTCGAGCAGCATTTTGAAGGTGTCGCGGGCGCTGTGGCCCGTGGCGAGGATGAGGCTCTGCGCGGCTATCTTTTCGCACTCGCCGCCGGAGCGGGCCGTGACCGCGCAAAGCCGCCCGTCCCGGATATCCAGGCCCTCGAGCCGGGTGCGGAAGCGCAGCTGTCCGCCCAGGCCCTCGATCTCGCGCCGGATGCTCACCACGACGCGGGAGAGCACGTCGGTGCCGAGGTGGGGCTTGGCGTCGTAGGCTATGGAGGGCTTTGCGCCGTGTTCGATGAGCGTGGAGAGCACGAAGGCGATGCGGCTGTCGTGGGTACCGGTGCCGAGCTTGCCGTCGGAGAAGGCCCCGGCGCCGCCCTCGCCGAACTGGACGTTGGCTTCGGGGTCGAAGGCCCCGCCGGCGCGGAAGGCCTCGACGGCCTTTTGCCGCTCCTCCATACAGGGCCCGCGCTCGAGGACGAGCGGGCGCAGCCCCGCGCGGGCGAGCACCAGCGCGGCGAAGATGCCCGCCGGGCCGAAGCCGGCTATCACGGGCCGGGGCCCGCGCGGCCCGGCCTCGGGTATGACGTAGCCCGATTCCGGCGCGGGGCTTTCGCCGCGCAGGCGGAACTCGACCGTGTAGACCCAGCGGAGCGCCGGCTTGCGCCGGGCGTCCAGGCTCTTTTTGACTATCCTGAAGCCCTCGATATCGGCCTCGCGCACGCCCGCCTGACGCGCCGCGAGAGGCCTGAGCCTCGCCTCATCCTCGCCCGGCGCGAGGCAGAGGCCGCTCAACCTGGCCATGCTCCGTCCCCCTTCAAAGTGATAAGGGCATTATACACCCCCGCCCGCCTCTTGTCGAGACGGGCGGGGGCAGGCTTGTCAGGCTGTGAGGCCGATGTTTGTAAAACTGCGTTGGACATTGTCCCACATAGAGCAGCGCAGGCTCATGGAGCTGACGGAGCCGTCCGGGTACGCCGCTATGAGCCAGAGCCTGGGCTCGGGCAGGGGCACCCCGGCCTCGTAGGACTCCTGATATTGCATCGATTTTTCCTCCACCAGCAGGCAGAGCCGCTCGCCGTCGAGGCTGTACTGCCTCTCGTAGTAGAACAGGATGCCGTCCTCGGTCTCGCTGTCGAAGTAGCGGCAGCCGGGCGCGTCCGCGAGCCGGTACACTGTGCTGCGCTCGAGCAGCCCGTCGCGCAGCACGAAGCTGTGCACTGTCCCGAGGATGTCCACCGTGACCCAGTCCCCGCCCCAGGTCCAGTCTGCAAAGTGCAGGTTTTCCGCGCCCTCGACGGCATATTCCCGCAGCAGCCGGGCCGATGCGTCGAACTGGCTGAGCAGATAGTCGGCCCCGACCTTCTCGAGCAGCAGCAGCCCGCCGCCCGGGGTCTCGCCCACGGTGGAGAGCGAGGAGCAGCTCTTGACCAGGCTCAGCGTGCCCGCGTCCGGCATATAGAGGCCGTATTCCTCCGACCAGCGTGAAGCGAGCAGCCAGTATTCCGCAGTGTCCGTGTAGGCGGCCTCGATGACCCAGCTCCCGCCCAGCCGGTAGCAGCGCAGGCTTTGCGCGCCCTCAGTGAGCGTGCCGAGCTCCTCCGACGTGCCGCTACCCAGTTCCTCATAGCTCTGAGGGTCGTACAGCTTCCAGCGCACGGCGCCGTCCTCGAGATACACACGCAAGTCGGCACAGGCCGGACCCTCGTCGGTGTCGTCGCCGGCGCTGCGGCTTCTCCTCTCGTTGAAGCTGTACTCACAGGCGCTCTCGTCCGAGGCGGCGTCGTAGCTGAGGCCGTAGTTGAGATAGTTCCCGATGAGGCCGGAGAGGGAGGTGGACCCGCTGAGGGAGACGCCCTCGAAATCGGCCCACTCGCCGCAGAGCAGCTCCGACTCGAGGTATGCGTCCGCCCGGCGCGAGTTAACGAGCGCGCCGGTGAGCGCGAGGGAGGATATTGAGAGGATGGATAATGAAACCAGCAGTATCGCGGCGCGTCTCATGCCGGGCCTCCTTTCATGTCATCAGCTCATTTCGAGCGCGTAATCTATGGTGTTGGCGGGCACGGTCATGAGGCTGTTCGGCAGCGACCGGGCGCAGATGCGCCCCTGCGTGTCCGCGCAGACGAGGTAGACCTCGCTGCGCTGCACCCGCCAGAGCTCGGAGTATTCGCTCACCTCCTGGGGGTAGCGTGTGTAGAACAAGAGCAGCAGCGCGAGGCGCTCGCCGTCGTAGGCGTACTCCCTCGTACCCAGCACGAGGTCTGAGCCCATGAGCTCGTAGCCGGGCGTGCCGTACAGCTCGAAGACCGGGCCCTCGCTGAGCTTCCCGTCCACATAGTTGAAGGCGTGGACGGCGTGCAGCGTGTCCACCAGCGCCCAGCCCTCGCCCGTCCAGAGGCTGGCGTAGTATGTGTCGTCCGGCGTGGCGATATCGAAGCTGCTGCCCAGCTCGCCCTCGGGCGTGACCTGCGTGAGTGTGCAGGCGTCGCCGCCACTCTCGTACAGCAGCGCTCCGCCGTCGGGCGCGGGCGTCATGTACGCTCCATCGCCGCAGACGGCGAGCTGCCGGAGCGAGGCCGTGTCCGGCACATACAGCCCGTCCTCGTCCGACCACATGAGGTCCATGAGCCAGAACTCTGTAGTGCCCGAGCCGCCGTCCCTCAGCACGAAGGCGTAGAAGTTCTCGTAGCACTCGCAGGAAATATCGAGGCTGAAATCGCCGCTGATGCCGTAGCCTCGGACTGCACCGTCCTCGTCCTTTGTTATCGAGACTTTCTGCATCTCGTCCTCGGGCATGGGCCGGGCGAGGGTGGTTTGTAGCAGCGCGTTTATCTCCTCCGCCCTGTCCGCGGGATATGCCTGGTTGGCTATGCAGTAGAAGGGCCAGGTCTCGTAGAAGTCCGCAAGGCGCACCGTCTCCTCGTACTCGCAGCCCGCCGGGGTCTCGTCCGCGACGTACTGCATATGCGGCGGCAGCACGACCTCCGCGGCGCTCGCGTAGCCTTCCGAGTAGAGCCTGCTTTGGATAATAGGCGCCAGCCGGTCTGTGTAGCTGGGGCTGTAACCGCTCCCGGTCCGTATCGGCTCGTTCAGGGAAAAGGTACGGTCCGTCTCGCCCGAGACGGCGTCAAAGTCCAGCTCGAAAAACAGCTCGTTTGAAAACTCGGCGACCTCGGAGGTGTTCGCCCGTACGGAGACGCCCTCACAGAGGGCCGGGTCGCCCGCGAGCGTCTCCGGCTTGAAGTGCGCTTTGTCCTGCGCCGAATTGACGAGCGCCGCCGCGCAGACGGAGCCGGAAAGCGAGAATATGAACAGCAAAATGAGCAGGATCACAGCGCGTTTCATGGCATGCCTCCTTCCGTTCAGGCGAACGAGAGTTCAAAGTTGAAGCTGGAATAGCCGTTTTGGAGCAGCGGGAAGTCGAGCACGCGCTCGAGCACATTGCCGTCCGCGTCCGCCGCGATGAGCAGCGTGTCCTCGCTGTAGCCGGGCTCGTTGGAGTACCAGCCTATGCTCCGGCCGACGGCGAGGGCGCAGAGGCGGTCGCCGTCGTAGGCGTAGATATAGTCGTAGTCCCGGCCGAAGCTGACGGAGGGCAGCGCGTACTCGTGCCCGAACACGATGCGCCCGTCCTCGTAGTCGAGGGCCGTGACGAGGCCCTCCTGCACGAGCAGCGTCCAGTCCCCGCCCGCGACGAGCTTGGCGGCGCGGTATTCCGCGTCGGCGTAGCCCACATGCAGCCGGCCCATGAGCTCGCCCTCGGGCGAGAGCTGGATGAGCGTATAGCCGTCCTCGCCCGCCTCGGCAAGCAAGGCCCCGCCGTCCGGCGTGTCGATGCTGGCGGAGAGCTCGCGCAGCTCCGTGAGGTAGCGCAGGCTCGACGTGTCGGGCACATAGGCCCCGTGTTCCTCCGACCAGAGCGCGTCGAGGACGTAGACGCGGGTGCGCTGCGGCTCATAGTCGGCGTTCATGTCGGCGAAGCTGAGGATGTAAAAGTTCTCGAATGCCCGGCAGTCGGCCCAGATGCCGCCGCCGCTTATGAGGCTGCAGTCATAGCCGGTCACCTGCCCCTTCCCGTCCAGGGTGACGGAGGCCTCGACCATCGCGCCCTCGGGCACGGGTTGTGCCAGCTCACCCGCGAGCAGTTCGCCCAGGTCTATGCCGATCCCGGACAAGTCGTCGTCGACCCTGAAGGGCCAGCGCTCGCAGCAGTCGGAGAGCGGGAAGGTCTCGGTGTACGTCCCGCCGGGCTCGGCCCGGTCGAGGATGTACAGGCAGGGCGCGGGCAGGTCGCTCAGCTCGAAATTGCCGGAGCCGCTGCTGCTCAGCCAGTCGTTTATGAAGGGCGTCCAGTAGCTCGCGCCGAAATCGGTGTATTCGCTGCCGAAGCCCAGCTCGAAGGCGCACAGGCTCTTGTCCGAGTCCGCGTCGTAGCGCAGCGTGTGCCTGAGCCGGCAGCCGGCCCGGCCCCGGAATTCGGCCCTGGCCGAGAGCGTCAGGCCCTCGAGCGGTACGCCGCCGCCAGTGTCCGAGGCCGAGGCGATGTACGCCGCGTCCCGCTTGGAGTCCAGTGCCAGCCCCGCCCCGGCAAGGCCGAGGACGGAGACGAGGGCGAGTATGATGAGTGTCAAAACAGCGCGTTTCATGGTCGCGCCTCCTTTGCGTTTGCGTTGGTATTTGTGTTCCACCCCATTTCCTTGGTCCTTGCCCAAAGAAACGGGAGTGGAGCCCCAAAGAAAAGCGGCTTTTATTGGGCTGGTAGCACCCTTCGTACCGTGTGCGTCCCACCCGCCTCTCCCACGGACGCCCTACGCCTACATGACGTTTGGGCGCGGGAAGGTTATTTGCGTTTGAATATACGGGGATGGCCGTCTCGGCTAACGAAAGGAATAAGGTAGCAGCCGCCCTTTGGGCGGCGTTTTATTTCAATTATCGACTGACGTCGTCGATGCGGCAAGGGTCCGCATCTCCTCCGCAGTCTCTGGGCTGCGCGGGCTTTGGGTGGTCATGGCGCGGCCTCGACGGTGAGGGAGTGGATGAGGTGAAGAAATGCAAGGCCTGTGCCGCTGATGTGCTGTACGCTCAGGACGCCGCTGGTGTCGGCGACGATGAGAAGGGCATCGTCCGTGCCGGGGATGAGCACGGCGGCTCTCTCGCCGGAGACGGCGTATCCTGCGTCGGCGCTGAAGGCATAGCTCCCGGAGGCGCCGGGCTCGCAGGCGAAGCCCGGCTCGTACAGGCCGCCGCGCTCCGCGTAGACCTCTATCCTGCCGCCCTCGTCGCAGAGCGCCCAACCCTCACCGGCGACGACGTTGAAGTCGCCCGGCTCAAAGTCACGGGAGTAGTATGTGTCCTGCACGACCTCGCCCTTGTGCGACACGGAGGCGAGGCGCATGTGGCCCTCGCCGCGCTCGAAGGCGACGAGGCCGCCGCCGGGCGTCTGCGCGAGCTTCGCGCCGCCCTCGAATTCCATGACTTGCCGCAGGGTCGTTATCTCGACCTGTGTCCGGCTTTCCTCCAAGCGGAGGCGCAGGTGATAGAGCGCGCCGCCGTCCTGCCTGAGCGCGAGCGTGAAGCAGGCGTCGTCCAGCGTGATGGTCTTGATGCTGTAATCGCTGCCCGAGAGGTACTCGCGGCCATAGCCGCTTACGAGGCCCTGCGCGTCCCGCGTGAGGGTGTACTCGACCAGCGTGTCCTCCGGCACGGGCAGACTCATGACCGAGACCGTGTGCTCTTTGGCAAAATCGCTCAGACCCGTGCCGAACACGTTGAGGGGCCAGGCCTCTGACCAGTCCGCTAGCCGGGCCGTCAGGCTTGCTGTCTCGCCGGGTGCGGCCTGCGATGCGAGCGTGAGCCAGGGCTCGGGCAGCTCCGCCTCGTCAAAGCCCGTGCCTGGGTGCTCGTAGTAGTCCACGCCGCTCGAGACGTTGTAATAGCTGAGAGCTCCGTAGTCGTATGCGTACATGTCCTCAAGCGTGAATTCGCACCGCGACTCGCCGCTCGCGGCGTCGAGGCCGAGGTCGAAGCTGAGCCACTGGCTGAACTGCGCCAGGTACAGCTGCTCTGCCCCGACGGTGAAGCCACCGGCCGCAGCGGCGTTGCCGGATATCTGCTCCGAGACGAGCGCGGGCCGCTCCTGCAGGGCGTTCACGCCCAGTCCCGCCGATGCGAGGCCGAGGACGGAGATAATACTCAGTATGCAGAATAGGGCGGATCTGCGTTTCATGGGCGTGCCTCCTTTTGTATATGTTCCACCCCATTTCTTTGGCCCTTGCCCAAAGAAACGGGGTGGAGCCCCAAAGAAAAGCGGCGTTTTATTG
>CALXEH010000051.1 GCA_944387285.1 uncultured Oscillospiraceae bacterium
AGGCCGTCCAGCTCGTCGTCCGACAGGCCCATCTTGTTTATCACGTCGTCCACGGGCTTTATATGCAGCTCGCGGGCACACTTGAGGCAGAGGCCCTCGTTCCGCGTCTGGCCGCCCTCGAGCCTCGTTATGAATATAACCGCCACATTCTTCTTGCAGCGTGAGCAAAGCGTTGGTTGCATAGTTTGATCTCCTGTAAAATAGTCTCCGAAAACAAATTAGCACTCTTTTTCTTCGAGTGCTAATTTATCACCAAGTCTTCAAATTGTCAACACCGGCGGGGCCGAATTGACATTTTGTTCATATATTCGCGCCCTCAGATGCCGAGGCCGGGCGTGAGGAAGTCAATGGAGTGGAAGAACTTCGCAAGCAGGGTCTCGCCGAAGGTATCGAGCCCTATGGCCAGGCCGCCGAAGCGCAGTATCCAAGACAGCAGCATGCAGTAGAGCATGCCCGTGAACAGGCCCACGGCTGCGCCGCCCGCGTCGTTGAGGATGTCCATATTCGGTATCCTGAAGGACAGGTTCGGGATATTTGCCAGGGTCATCAGCGTGATGAGGAAGATGATGAACAGCAGCGTGACGCCCGCGATATAGGCCACGCGGACGCAGAGGGTCTCGACTATGGCTTCCTCTATGGTGCTGCCCTGGGTATCGGCGTACTCCTCGGCCTCGGTGGCCATCTGCTCGGCCGCGTCCTCGTAAATGCCGAAGGTCTTGTAGCAGGAGACGCAGAAGGCGTGCCTGAGCTCGGGGTCGTTCGAGAGTATGTCCTCGTAAGAGAGCTCGGTGTCGGCTATGCCCATGTCCTCCAGCACATTCTCCTGCATCTGCCTTTCGACGTAGCCGCTGGCGAAGGGCCGCAGCGCCGGCACGACCTCATACGAAAAGGCCGAGGACACCAGCGAGGCCGCATACAGCGACACCACTATGGCCACTATCCCGGCTATGCCCATGATGAGGCCCTTCTTATAGCCGGACCATATGCTGATTATTATTATGGCAAGAAGAACGAGATCTATGACAGTTCTCATTTCTTTGCCCTCCTTACTCTTATCTCAGTCCTCATTATATACCCTTTCGCCTTCCGCGTAAAGCTCGACCCGGCCATTCTCCAACATTATGGCCGCGTGCCCGTCCTCAAAGCTCCAGCCCAGGGGCCGCGCGCCGTACTCGTAACCGTACACCTCGCCGCCCTGGGCGTCCAGCACCAGGGCGCGGCTGCTGCCGATTAGGCAGAGCGTCCCGCCCTCCAGCAGGCCCAGGTCGCAGTAGTCCTCCGCGTCCTCGCGGCGCCAGAGCTCCGCGCCGTCCGCCGTGCCGAGGCAGCGCAGCTGCGTGCCCGTATCCGAGAGCAGCAGCACATAAAAGCGGTCCTCCGCCAGCTCCACGGCATAGGGCAGGCCCGTATTGCAGTGCCACTCGAGCAGCTTTTCGCCGTTCTCGCCGCAGAGCGTCACCAGCCCCTGGCAGTCCGTACCGCCGGAGAGGCTGAGGCTCAGGCCCCCGTATGACGCGCTGTCCAATTCCGTTGACGAAAGCCGGACGAAAGTGTTCCCGTATCCGGGCGTTTCCGGCCCCTGCGCCGCTGAAAAATTTCCGTTCCCGCTCTCAGCGCCCTTCCATCTCATCGAGAAGGCCAGGATCGCCGCCGCCGCTATGAGCGCCGCCGCAAGGCCGAACAGCGCTCTGCGTCTTGCCAATACCGCCGGGTGTTTCATCAGGATACTCCTCCCGCATCATCTCGCCCACGGCGCCCTCGTACCAGACCCGGCGCAGATACAGCCCCTGCGGCGGCATGGTCGGGCCCGTGAGCCGCCTGTCGCCCCTCTCCAGCAGGGCCGGTATCTCCTCCGGCTCCAGCTTGCCGTGGGAGGCATAGACCATGGTACCCACGATGGCGCGCACCATGTTGTATAAAAACCCGTCCGCACAGACGGCGACGCTTATCATGTCGCCCTCGCGCCAGGCCCGGCACCAATGCACGGTGCGGACGGTAGTCTTGGTCTGCGTCCCCACGCTGCGGACTGCCCTGAAGTCATGCCGGCCCTCAAAGGCCAGCCCCGCCGCCCTCATCCTCTCGATATCCAGGGGCGCGGGATAGAAGCAGACCCGTTTCTGCAAAAAGGGATCGCGTATGCGGGTGTTCATTATCTTGTATATATATTCTTTTTGTATGCAGCTTAAAATGGCGTTGAAGCCCTCCGGCGCCTCGCAGGCGTCGAGCACGGCTATGTCGTCCGGCAGGCGCGTATTCACGGCCAGCGGCAGCCTGTCCACGGGTATGCGGCTTTCCGTGCGGAAGTTCGCGCAGTAGCTCAGCGCGTGGACGCCAGCGTCGGTGCGCCCGCAGCCCGTGACTTTTATCCTCTCGCCGCAGACCTTCCCCAGCGCCTTTTCCAGCGTCTCCGCCACGCTCGTCTCCGTCTTCTGCACCTGCCAGCCGTGGTAGGCCGTGCCGTCGTAGCGCAGCTTTAAGGCGATGTTCCTCATAGCCCGTACACGTTCATGACTATGGTCGCGGCGAGCACGACGGCGCCCAGCGCGAGCGCCGCCCAGTCGCGGCCCTTCATGTGCAGCTGCTTCATCCTTGTGCGGCCCTCGCCGCCGTGGTAGCAGCGGCTCTCCATCGCCACTGCCAGCTCGTCCGCCCGGCGGAAGCTCGAGACGAAAAGCGGCACCAAGAGCGGCAGCAGGGCCTTCGCCCTGTCCGTGAGCTTGCCCGTCTCGAAGTCCGCCCCGCGCGCCTTCTGCGCCGACATGATCTTGTCCGTCTCCTCGATGAGCGTCGGTATGAACCGGAGCGCCATGCTCATCATCATGCTCATCTCATGCACCGGCACATGCAGCTTCTTGAGCGGCCCGAGCAGTATTTCCAGCCCGTCGGTGAGCGCTATGGGGCTCGTCGTATAGGTCAGCAAAAACGTGCCCATTATGAGCATCATTATGCGCACGACCATGAGGAAGGCCCGCTTCACGCCCTCCGTGGTCACGGTGAAGATCCACCAGTCGAGCAGTACCTTGCCGCCCGTCGTGTAGAAGAGGTTCAATACGCCGGTCAGGACGATGATGAATATGAGCGGCTTTAAGCCCTTTGTGAGGGTCTTGAGCTTTATTTTCGACAGCGAGATGCAGCCCGCCGTGACGAGGAACATGAGCCCGTAGGAGAACCAGTCCACCGCCGTGAAGAGCGCCGCGATGAAGACGATGACGAGGATGAGCTTCGTCCTGGGGTCGAGCCGGTGCACGATGGTGTTGCCCGGGAAGAACTGGCCGAGGGTGATGTCCTTGAGCATCAGTCCGCCGCCCCCTTCCTGAGCAGGGCCAACACGGCCTCGTGCAGCTGCGCCGAGGTGTAGATGGACTCGGGCAGCTTAGCTCCCAGCCTGCGCAGCTCGGAGGCTATGGCCGCCGGCTGCGGCACGTCGAGGCCCATGTCGGTGAGCTCCTGCGCCCTCTTGAACACTTCCTCCGGCGTGCCGTCCATGGCTATGCGCCCGCCGTGGAAAACTATGAGCCGGTCGGCTATCCGCGCCGCGTCGTCCATGCTGTGCGTCACGAGCAGCACAGTCGAGCCGGTCTCGTGCCGGTAGTCGGTGATGTTCTTCAGTATGCCCTCGCAGCCGGCAGGGTCGAGGCCCGCCGTCGGCTCGTCGAGGATGAGCACCTTCGGCCGCATGGCTATGACGCCCGCTATCGCTATGCGCCGCTTCTGTCCGCCGGAGAGCTCCAGCGGCGACTTCTCGAAGAGGTCCTCCGACAGGCCCACGAAGCGCGCCGCCTCGCGCACCCGTTCGTCCACCTCTTTCTCCGAGAGCTTCATATTCTTCGGCCCGAAGGCTATGTCCCGGTACACCGTCTCCTCAAAGAGCTGATACTCCGGGTACTGGAACACGAGGCCCACCTTGAACCTCACGTCCCGCGTGGCCTCCTTCGTGGCAAAGATGTCCTCGCCCTCGCAGTACACCCGGCCCGACGTGGGCTTCAAAAGCCCGTTCAGGTGCTGGATGAAGGTGCTCTTGCCCGAGCCCGTGTGGCCTATGACCGCCACGAGCTGGCCTGAGTAAAATTCGACGTCGATGTCGTGGATCGCCGTCTTCTCGAAAGGCGTGCCCTCGCTGTAGACATGGCTGAGGCCCTCGACCTTTATGACCGTATCCATGCGCTCACGCCCCTTTCACCGCCGCCATTATGGCCGCGGCACATTCCCCGACGCTCAGCGCCCCGAGCGGCAGCTCATAGCCGTCGCGACGCAGCTCGTAGATGAGCTCCGTCGTCGCGGGCACGGAGAGCCCCTCACTGCGCAGCAGCTCCACCTGGGAGAAGACCTCCCTCGGCGTGCCGTCCGCTGCTATGCGGCCCTCGGACATGACGACGAGCCTGTCCGCGCCTACGCACTCGGACATGTGGTGGGTGATGAGCACCACCGTCATGCCGCGCTCGCGGCAGAGCCGCGTCACGGTGGCGACGACCTCGCGCCGGCCCACGGGGTCGAGCATGGCCGTCGGCTCGTCGAGCACCACGCACCTCGGCTGCATGGCCAGCACGCCGGCTATGGCCACGCGCTGCTTCTGCCCGCCAGAGAGCAGGTGCGGCGCGTGCAGGCGGTACTCGTACATGCCCACGGTCCTGAGCGCGTCGTCCACCCTCTTGCGTATCTCCGCAGAGGGCACGCCGAGGTTCTCGGGCGCGAAGGCCACGTCGTCCTCGACGACGTTCGCGACTATCTGGTTGTCCGGGTTTTGGAACACCATGCCCACCGTGCGGCGCACATCCAGGAGCCTGTCCTCGTCGGCGGTGTCGATGCCGTCCACATACACCCTGCCCGAGGTGGGCAGGAGGATGGCGTTCATGAGCTTTGCCAGCGTGGACTTGCCCGAGCCGTTGTGCCCGAGCACGGCGACAAAACTGCCCTCGGCGATCTCGAGGTCGAGACCGTGCAGGGTCTCTATCTCGTCGCCGGGGTAGGTGTAGTGCAGGTCTTCTACCCTGATTATCGGCTGCATATCCTGTAAATTCACTCCCCGCGCTCCCAGCGGCAGGCGGCGCCGCAAGGCAGGCACAGCCCCGTCGCTGTGACGGGCAGGCCCAGCTCCCGGCTCTCCGAACGGCCGCCGAAGCGCTTTGTAAAGATGCTCTCGCTTATATAGGTCAGCACCGAGGGCGAAAGCCCCGTGGTGTAGGAATTGATGATGACGAAAAGCGGGTCGTCCGACAGCACGCCGGAGACGAGCTGCACGAAGCCCCAGAGGCTGTCCTCGAGCTTCCAGACCTCGCCGCCCGGCCCGCGCCCGTAGCTGGGCGGGTCCATGATGACTGCGTCGTAGCGCCGGCCGCGGCGTATCTCGCGCTCGACGAACTTGGCGCAGTCGTCCACTATCCAGCGCACGGGCCTGTCCGCGACGCCCGAGGACGCGGCGTTCTCCTTGGCCCAGGCGACCATGCCCTTGGCGGCGTCCACATGGCAGACAGAGGCGCCCGCGTACAGGGCCGCCACCGTCGCGGCGCCCGTATACGCGAAAAGGTTCAGCACGCTTATCTCGCGCCCCGCGCCTTTTATCTTCCGCATGATGTAGTCCCAATTCGCGGCCTGCTCGGGAAAAATGCCCGTGTGCTTGAAGTTCATGGGCTTGACGTTGAAGGTGAGCCCGCGGTAGCCTATCTGCCAGTTTGCGGGCAGGCGGCGCTTATCCCAGGCCCCGCCGCCGGTGTCGCTGCGGGTGTAGCGCCCGTCGCAACTGAGCCAGCGCGGGTCGCGGCGCGGCGTGTCCCAGATGGCCTGCGGGTCGGGCCGCACCAGGGTATAGTTTCCCCAGCGCTCCAGCTTTTCGCCGCCGGAGCAGTCTATGAGCTCAAAATCCTTCCACTTGTCAGCCGTCCACATCAGCATCTTCCCCCGTACTCAGTAATCATGTATTATACCATGCCTGAAAGTTCAGGTCAATTACCACAAACAAAACGCCCGGCGGGGGGCACACAAACAAAACGCCCGGCGCGGGGCCGGGCGTTTTGCTGTCAAAAAGAGAGGAGTGAAAATGAAGAGGGGATTATCAAAAATTGAGAGGTGGTTTTCTATATAAACTCCGCGGGGGAGGTCATAGGTCAGCCAAAGTAGCCGCCGTTCTGCGACCAGGGGTAGTACTGGCTGCCCGAGCCGCTGTCGGTGCCCGTATCGGTCTCGGCAGGGGCCTGGTCGAAGGTTATGCTCAGATCCAGATACTCGCCGGAGCGCCAGACGGTTATAGTCGCCGTCTCGCCTGCGGAGTGGAAGAGCAGCTCCTGCTTGAGCTCATCCCTGCTGCCGACCTCGTAGCCGTCGAGCGAGGTGATGATGTCGCCGACCTTGATGCCGGCCTTCTCGGCCGCGCCGCCGGAGTTCACGGTCCTGACATAGGCGCCCTCGGGGAAGCCGTAGTACTGGGCGGCCATGCTGTCCACGTCCTGGACCTCCACACCCAGGTAGGCGTCGCCGGTCTCGGCGTCAAGGCTGCGCTCGCCGGAGATGATGTCGTTGGCTATGCGCACCGCGTCGTCTATGGGTATCGCAAAGCCCAGGCCCTCGGTGTTGGACTCGTTAGACTTGGCAGTCACGACGCCGACCACCTGGCCGCTGGTGTTGTACACCGGGCCGCCGGAGTTGCCGGAGTTCACCGCCGCGTCGAACTGGAACATGGTCATGGTGCCCTCTTCGGTGGTGATGAGCCTGTCGGTGGCTGAGACCATGCCGCTCGTCATGGAGTAGTTGAGCTCGCCGAGCGGGTTGCCGACGGCGTAGACCGTGTCGCCGACGTAGAGGCTGTCACTGGTGCCGAGCTCCGCGGCGTTCAGGCCGGTGGCGTCGATCTTCAGCACGGCGATGTCGTTGTTGCGCTCATAGCCCTTGATCTCGGCGGTGTAGGTGTCGCCATTGTAGAACATGACCTTGACCTCGTAGCCGCCGGTGTAGGCGTCCTCGATGACGTGGTAGTTCGTCAGGATGTAGCCGTCCTGGCTGATGACGAAGCCGGAACCGGAGACCGAGCCCGAGACAGTCATGCCGAAGACGTTCGTCTGGGTGATATCGGTCTGGATGCCGACGACCTGCTCGATGGCGAGGTTATAGTAGATATCGCGTGCGGACATCGTGCCGTCGCTGTTTGCGGCCACCGTGCCGTTGGGACTGGCGGTGGGGCTGCTCTGGGTCAGGGTCTCGGCGGGCTCGTCGGTGTCCTGGCTGACTGCCGCCGTCTGGTTGGCGTTGGCGATGAGCCCGCCGGACACGCCGCCGAGCAGCGCGCACACGAGGCAGAGGGCGATGATGCCTGCGGCGGAGATGCCGCGCCTCTTTTTCTTTTCGGGCTCCGGGCCCTTGGGGCCGCGCCCGCCGGGCACATAGTAGCCGCCCTCTGGCTGGGAAGCGAAGCTCGCGTCCCTGTAGCAGCAGTCCTCACGCTCGGCGTCGGGCTTTACTATCCTGTAGCTGCCGTCCTCCGCCGGCCTCTCGTCCCTGTTGTACCAGGACGAGCCTGAGGGGTTGTTCTCGTTGTTCATTTCATTGTTATTATTCTCATATGGATTCATGGCTCCTGCCTCCATCTGTTGTTTACGAGCGTAATGATAAAAGGAACTTATGTCCTTGTTATGAACAAAAATAGAAAAATATTTGAAGTTTCCGCTTACGATTTGTGAACGGCAAAAGCCCGCCTTGCGGCGGGCCTGCGGCATCGTATTTTTTGGATTCATCCATACCTTTTCGCGCCCAGGTACATCGGCAGCACCAGGCCCGGCAGGTCCTGACGATGCGCGGCCAATTCCGGTTATTCAGGGCCAGGCCCGGCAGGTTCATGCGGAAGGGGCCGTCGTAATAGGCGCCGATGCGCTCGCTGTCGTAGTAGCCGGGCAGCTCCGAAAGCGGCACGAGCAGCGCCGTGTCCGGCAGCCCCGCGCCCGTCTCCCACTTGCTCACGGCCTTGTCGGAGACGAAGAGCCTTTCGGCAAGCTGCCTCTGCGTCCAGCCCTTCTCGCGCCTGAGCTGCGCCACGAAGGCGCCGAATCTGCTCTTGTCAAGCTCGTACACAGCCCTCACCTCGGCCCCAGTTTACACTCCCTGCGTCCCGTGCGGCAACCTGCCTTCAGTAGAATGGGCCCCTGTGCGCGCGAAACCGCCAAAAAACTGATCCCCCGGCCTTTTGGCCGGGGGATCGTTCGCTTTTTCGCTTACTGTTCGTAGATCTTCTGCGGGTGGATGATGTGCCTCGGGCAGACCTCGGCGCAGTGGCCGCAGCCGGTGCACTTGTCGTAATCTATCGTCGCGACGAAGTTCACGACCTTGATGGCCTCGTGCGGGCACTCCTTCTGGCACTTCATGCAGCCGATGCAGCCCGCGTCGCAGATCTTGCGCGTCTGCGCTCCCTTGTCCTCCGAGCGGCAGCCCACCAGCACGCGCTGCTCGTAGGGCACCTTGCGGATTATCTTCTTCGGGCAGGCGTCGTAGCAGGCCATGCAGGCCACGCACTTTTCCCTGTCCACCACCGCGACGCCGTTTTCGATGTGCATTGCGCCGAACTGGCAGGCCCTGACGCAGTTGCCGAGGCCGATGCAGCTAAACTGGCACTGCTTCGGGCCCTTGTTGCCGAAGCGCATCGCCGCGACGCAGTCCTTGGGGCCCTCGTAGTCGAAGAACTCCTTGGCCACGCCCGTGCCGCCGGAGCAGGGCACGAAGGCCACATACTTGACCTCCGGCTCGGCGTCGAGGCCCATGATGGCCGCGACCTTCTCCGCCGTGGCCGCGCCGCCCGGCGAGCACTTGTTGGGAGGCGCCTCGCCCGCGACCACCGCCGCGGCATAGGCGTCGCAGCCGGCAAAGCCGCAGCCGCCGCAGTTCGCGCCCGCCAGCGCCGCGCGCACTTCCTCTATCCTCGGGTCCTGCTCGACGTGGAAGATCTTCGCAGCAAAGGCCAGGAGCCCTCCGAAGACCGCGCCCATGATGCCGAGCACGAGTATGGCGTAGACTATGTTCATTATGCCGTCCATTGCCCTGCCCCCTTAACCTATCTTCATGCCCGAGAAGCCCATGAAGGCCAGGGCCAGAAGGCCCGCCGTCACGAGGGCTATCGGGAAGCCGTCAAAGCTCTCGGGGTAGTCGGCAAACTGCAGCCTGTCGCGCACGCTCGCAAAGAGCACGATCGCCACCAGGAAGCCCAGGCCGCCGGTAATGCCGTAGACCACGCTCTCGATGAAGTTGTAATTGTTCTGCACGTTCAGCAGCACGACGCCGAGGACGGCGCAGTTCGTGGTGATGAGCGGCAGGAAAATGCCGAGCGCCGTGTACAGCGAGGGCACCGACTTCTTCAGGAACATCTCGACGAACTGCACGAGCACGGCGATGACCAGGATGAAGGCCAGGGTGCTCATGTACTCGAGCTCGAGCGCTATGAGCAGCATGTTCACCGCGTAGCAGATGGCCGAGGCCAGGCCCATGACGAAGGTGACCGCGAGGCCCATGCCCAGGGCGGTGTCGATCTTCGTCGAGCAGCCCAGGAAGGGGCAGCAGCCGAGAAACTGCGAGAAGATGAAGTTGTTTATGAGTATCGCGCCGAGCGCAATGGTAAGTACGGAATCAAACATTACTCAGCAGCCTCCTTTACGACCTCGACCTTCGCCGCTCTGGCAGCCGCTTCCTTCTTCTCCGCCGACTTGCGCAGGGCGTACTGCATGGCCGCCAGCAGGCAGGCCAGCGTCAGGAAGCCTCCGAAAGGCATTATCATGATCGTCGCGCCGAACTCCTCAGGGAAGATCCTGATGCCCGCCGCGGAGCCGTCGAGCACCGCGCGGAAGGAGCCGTCCACTATCTCGAACACGCCCGCGCCGAAGGTGCCGGAACCGAGCAGCTCGCGGATGATGCACATGCACAGCAGCACCAGCGTGTAGCCTATGCCCTGGAAGATGCCGTCAAAGAAGCTGGGCACCACGGGCTCCTTCTGGCAGAAGGCCTCCGCGCGGCCTATGATGATGCAGTTGACAACGATAAGCGGAATGAACACGCCCAGCGAAGCCGACAGCGCCGGTACAAAGGCCTGCAGCAGCAGGTCCACGATGGTGACGAAGCCCGCGATGACCACGACGAACATCGCCAGCCTTATGTCGTTCGGTATGGCCTTGCGCATCGCCGAGATGACGACGTTGCAGCAGGTCAGGATGATGAGCACCGACAGGCCCATGCCTATGCCGTTGAAGAACATGGTCGTGATGGCCATGGTCGAGCACAGGCCGATGCGCTGCACGAGCACGGGGTTGTTGGTGATGAGGCCCTCTGTGAACTGTTTCTTCAAATTCATCTTCAAGCCCTCCTTAACCCAGCGCCTTCACGGCGGCTATCGCCGTGTTCGCGGCGTTCGCCATCGCCCGCGAGGAGATGGTCGCCGCCGTTATCGAATCCACCGTGCCTCCGTCCTTCGTCACGGCCATGCCCTCAGACTGGCCCACGAAGCTCGAGAGGAAGCCCTCCTCCACTATCTTCGCGCCAAGGCCCGAGGTCTCGGCGTGCGATATGACGCTCGCGCCCGTTATCGTGTAGTCCGCCGCCACGCCGAAGGCCGCCGTTATCGAGCTCTGCGCGCCCGAGAAGGTCAGCTCCACGACCCAGCCCTCGTCGCCCGCCTGGGCGATGGCGTCCACGGTCTCGAAGGCTTCCTTGTCATACTCCACGTTCACATACTCCCCGTCCCAGGGCAGCACCGCGTTGTAGGCCTCGGCCCTCGCCTGCGCCTCCAGCTCGGCTATGCGGTCCTTCGTGAACATGTTCACGACGCCCAGCACGCCCGAGACTATGGCGGAGACGAGGAAGAGCACCAGCGCGAGCTTTACGATCTGGTTGGGCGCCCTCTTAGTTTCAGCCATTTGCAGCACCCTCCTTCGCCTTGGCCTTCGCGGCCTTCTTTGCGGCCTTGGCCGCCTTCACGTCCTCGGCGGATATGCCGAACTGCCTCGGCCGCGTCAGCTTGTCAACACCCCAGGTGCAGCAGTTCATTATAAGTATCGCATAGCTCACGCCCTCGGGGTAGGAACCGAAATAGCGGATGAGCACCGTCAGCACGCCGCAGCCCAGGCCGAACACCAGCTGGCCGCGGAGCGTCACCGGGCTCGTCGAGTAGTCCGTCGCCATGAAGAAGGCGCCGAGCACCAGGCCGCCCGAGCAGAGGTTCAGCAGCGTCCAGTCCAGCCTGCCGTAGCCCTCGTGCCCGAAGATGAGGCAGAGCACCGCGACGGAGCCGATGAAGGACACCGGGATGCGCCAGCTTATGACCTTCCGGGCTATCAGCCACAGCCCGCCGACGAGCAGCGCCAGCGTGCTTATCTCGCCTATGCTGCCCGGCCTCGCGCCGAGGAAGATCGAGGTCAGGTTCAGGTACTCCGGCATCGCCTGGCCGTTATACAGGTACGAGAGCGGGGTCGCCATCGTGGCGGCGTCCACGCTGCCCGCCAGGGCCGCCGGCACGGCCCAGACCGTCATGTATCCGGCATACGCCGCCGTCAGGAAGGCCCTGCCCGCCAGCGCCGGGTTCAAAAAGTTCTTGCCTATGCCGCCGTAGAGCTGCTTTACCACCACGACCGAGAAGAAGGAGCCGATGACGACCATCCACCACTTCGCCTCAGAGGGCAGTACGCAGACCAGCAGTATCGCCGTCACGACCGCGGACAGGTCGCCCACCGTCGTGTTCTTCTTCATGAGCTTCCTGTAGGCCCACTCGAAGAAGACGCAGGAGACCACCGACACCGCCAGCAGCAGCACTACCTTCGCGCCGAACATGTACACGGCGACGGCCAGCGCCGGCACGAGACCGATGATGACGTCCAGCATTATCTGCCTCGTGCCCCGCTCCGTTCTCAGGATCGGGTTCGAGGTGACTTTGAACACCTTTACCTCATCCATCAGGCCTTCGCCTCCTTTCCGGCAGCCGCCTCGGCGTTGATCTTAGCCGCCTCGGCCCTGGCCTTCTCCTCGGCCCGCTTGGCGTTTATCATCGCCTTGCCGAGCTTGAAGGTGTGGGTCAGCGGCAGCCTGCCCGGGCAGCCCCAGGAGCAGGAACCGCACTCGAAGCAGTCCATGACGTGATACTCTTCCATCTTCTTGATGTCGCCCTTCTGGACGTACATGTACATGTACATCGGCTCGAGCTTCATGGGACAGTGGGCTATGCAGTTGCCGCAGCGGATGCAGGTGGGCGTCTCGCTCTCCCTGTTCATCTCCTTGCTGAAGAGCAGCAGGCCCGAAGCGCCCTTGACGCTGCCCGCCGTGGGGTCGGCCACGCAGATGCCCATCATCGGCCCGCCCATGCAGATGCGCTCGACCTTCGACATGTCCGCGCCGGCCTCCTTGAAGATGAACTCCAGCGGGGTGCCGAAGCGGCACAGCAGGTTCTGGGCCTCGGGCACGCAGTCGCCCGCGACGGTGACCACGCGCTCGATGGAGGGGATGCCCTCGTAGCAGGCCCTGTAGATGGTGTAGGCCGTGTAGGTCGAGACCACGTTGCAGCCCACGCCGCTCGGCAGCCCGCCCGGCTTGACCTCGCGGTCCGTGTTCGCCTTGACCTGCATCTTCTCGGCGCCCTGCGGGTACTTCACGACCTCCGGCACGATCTCCACGCCGTATTTCGCCGGGTCGAGGCTGTTCAGCAGGTCGATAGCGTCCTGCTTGTTCTTCTCGATGCCGTAATAGCACTTGTCCAGCCCGTGGGCTATGCGGATGAGCTCAATGCCCTTGAGCAGCTCCTCAGGATGCTCGAGCATCGTCCTGTGGTCGCCGCAGAGATATGGCTCGCACTCTGCGCCGTTTATGATGACCGTGTCCACCTTGCCGCGCGCGCCCTGGATCTTGAAGGCCGTCGGGAACATGGCGCCGCCCATGCCGACGACGCCGGCAGCGCGTATCCTCGCGATTATGGCCTCCGGGTCCTTGAGCTGCTCGGCCGTCAGCGGCTGCATGTCCTCGCAGGGCGTGTCCTGGAAGTCGTTCTCGATGACGACCGACATGACCATGTCGCCCAGCATGTGCCGCCTCGGCTCTACAGCTATGACCTTGCCGGAAACAGAAGCGTGCACCGGCGCGGACACCGGCGCATCGTTAGAGCCTATGAGCTGCCCCATCTTCACCGTGTCGCCCACCTTGACGACTGGCCTGTTCGGCGCGCCGATCTGCTGGATCATCGGCAGCACTACCACAGGCGGCGGCGAGATGGTACGCACAGGCGTCTTACTGGCGGTCTTCGCGTAGTCCGGGTGAACACCGCCATAATACTTAAAGGGCATGAGCATCACCTCTCGTAATTTTTGACCTGTTAATTGTAACATAATTGTTAACGCCTGTCCAGAATAAATGACGAGAAAACACCATTTTGGCAAGATTATTAATTAACAATCCTGAGAAAGTCTTGACAAATGCAAATTTTCTTGCATTTCCAGCTTGTCCGGACATTCCACCCCCGTGTTTTGCGGGTTTTTCTGCGGCGCTCTTGCTAATAAATTAACATTATGATAATTATTTGTCAATTACGAATATTTGCTTTAAATGCGCCGGGCAATCGGTTATAATAAATTGCAGGCAGGCTGCGGAAGGGGGCGCGTTTTTTTGACTGCTGTGAAGCTCGGCGGGCGCAAGTGGGCCACCATCGTCCTTGTGGGCCTGGTGGGCCAGTTCGCCTGGACCATTGAGAACATGTACTTCAACGTATACCTCTACAACACCATCTCCACCGACCCGGACTATATCGCCGCCATGGTCGGCTGGAGCGCCGCGGCCGCGACGCTGACCGCCCTGCTCATGGGCGCGCTCTCGGACAGGCTCGGGAAAAGGCGCATCTTTATCGCCGGCGGCTACATACTCTGGGGCGGCTCCACGGCGGCCTTCGGGCTGGTGACGGTCGAGAACGCGGCGAAGCTCTTCCCTGCTGCCAGCGCCGTCTCGGCTGCCGCCGTCATGATAGTCGTGCTCGACTGCGTCATGACCTTCTTCGGCTCCACGGCGAACGACGCGGCCTTCAATGCCTGGCTCACCGACGCTACGGATGAGTCGAACCGTGGCCGGGCAGAGTCGGTCATCGCCACCCTGCCGCTCATCTCCATGCTCGTCATCTTCGGGGCCTTCGACGGGCTGACGCAGGCCGGGCGCTGGAGCGAGTTTTTCCTCATCTTCGGCGCGCTGGTCTCTGTCACGGGCATAGTCTCGCTCTTTCTCGTGAAGGACGAGCCCGGGCTGCAGCCCAGGCGGGACAAGTACCTCGCCAACCTCGTCTACGGCCTGCGGCCTTCGGTCATAGCGAAGAACCCGGGCCTCTACCTCGCGCTGCTGGCCTTCTCGGTCTTCTCCGTCGCGGTGCAGGTCTTCTTCCCCTACCTCATCATCTACATCCAGAACTTCCTGGGCATCACAGACTACGCCATAGTCCTCGGCGTGGTGCTCATCGTCGCCTCGCTCGTGAGCGTGCTCTCGGGCAGGCTCATCGACAGGATGGGCAAGCTCCGCTTCACTATACCCGCGGCGGCGGTGATGTTCGCCGGGCTTGTGGCGATGTACTTCGCGCGCGGGCAGGCCGCGGTCATCGCAGCCGGCTGCGTCATGATGAGCGGCTACATGCTGGTGACGGCCTCGCTCTCGGGCAAGGTGCGCGACCTCACGCCGCCGGACAAGGCCGGGCATTTCCAGGGCATACGGATGCTCTTTGCCGTGCTGCTGCCCATGATAATCGGCCCGCAGATAGGCTCCGCCGTCATAAAGGGCGGCGAGCTCACCTACGTCGAGCTGGGCGTTGTGAAGACCGTGCCCACGCCCGGCATCTTCCTCGCGGCGGCCGTTGTGCTGCTTCTTACGCTGATACCCGTCTTCATCCTCAAAAGGAGGGAAAGCCAATGCTCATGACCCCCTGGGGCGAGGCCCTTGACCGCGAACATCCCCTGCCCGAGTACCCCCGCCCGCAGTTCAGGCGCGAGAGCTATCTGAACCTGAACGGGCCCTGGGAATACGCCTTCACGCGCGAGAATATGGAGCCGGAGGAGTACGAAGGCGAGATCATCGTGCCCTTCGCGCCCGAATCGGAGCTCTCCGGCGTGGGCCGGACGCTGCAGCCGGGCGAATATCTGTGGTATCACCGCTCGATAACGCTGCCCGAGGGCTTCAATGTCGGGCGGGTCATCCTGCACTTCGGCGCGGTGGACCAGTGCGCCCGGGTCTGGGTGAACGGCGAGGAGGCCTGCGCCCACGTCGGCGGGAACCTCGGCTTCTCGGCGGACATCACGGAGCTGCTCTATGACGACGGCGGCGAGAACAGCCTCGTCGTGCGCGTGACGGACGACACGGATAAAGGGTACAGGACGCGCGGCAAGCAGAAGCGCCGCCCGGGCGGCATCTGGTACAAGCCCATGAGCGGCATCTGGCAGACGGTCTGGTGCGAGAGCGTGCCCGAGAACCACATCCGCGGCCTGTTCATCACGCCGCATCCCGAGCAGAACTCGGTGGAGCTCTTCGTGGACGGCGAGGGCCCCTGCCGCGCGCTCATAGGCGACATGGCCTACGACTTTTACGCCGGCGCGCCCGCGCTGCTCAAGCTGCGCGAGGAGCTGCACTGGTGGTCACCGGAGGACCCCTATCTCTACGAGCTCTCGCTGGCCCTGGGCGACGACCGGGTGGAGAGCTACTTTGCCATGCGCAGTTTCTCGGTGGAGGCGGATTCGGAGGGGATAAAGCGGCTGTTTTTGAATGGGAAGCCGTATTTCCACAACGGGCTGCTGGACCAGGGCTGGTGGCCGGACGGGCTCTACACCGCCCCGAGCGACGAGGCCCTGCGCTTCGATATCGAGACGGCGAAGGCCATGGGCTTCAACATGCTGCGCAAGCATGTGAAGGTGGAGCCCCTGCGCTGGTACTATCACTGCGACAGGCTGGGCATGCTGGTCTGGCAGGATATGCCGAACGGCGGCGGGCCGTACAGCCCCGCGGTCATCTCCGCCCCGCTGCTGACGGGCTGGCACATGAAGGACAGCAAGTACGGCGCCTTCGGGCGCAGGGACGAGCGCGGCCGGGAAGAGTTCACGCAGGAGCTGCGGGACATGGTGACGCTGCTGTACAACTGCCCCTGCATAGCGATGTGGGTGCCCTTCAACGAGGGCTGGGGCCAGTTCGACGCGGCGGCAAACGTCGCGGCGATACAGGAGCTCGACGCCACGCGGACGATAGACCACGCCAGCGGCTGGCACGACCAGGGCATAGGCGATATAAGGAGCCTGCACGTCTATTTTGACGAGTACCGCTACTCGCCGGACAAGCAGGGCCGCTGTGTGGTGCTCTCGGAGTTCGGCGGCTATGCCTTGGCGGTAGCCGGGCACACGGCGGACGTGAAGGCGTTCGGGTACAAGAAGTACAAGTCTGCGGACGAGCTGCGGCGCGGGATAACGCTGCTTTATGATGGCCAGATACGCCCGGCGGTAAAGAAGGGACTCTCTGCGGCGGTGTATACCCAGCTGACGGACGTGGAGGGCGAGCTCAACGGGCTCGTCACCTACGACCGCCGCGAGCTCAAGATCCCGGCAGCGGCCGTGCGGAGCATGGTGAAGATGCCGGAGTTGAAAAGGTGAGGTAATTCTGGTTTGGCGGGTTTGTTCCACCCCATTTCTTTGGCCCTTGCCCAAAGAAACGGGGTGGAGCCCCAAAGAAAAGCGGCGTTTTATTGGGCTGGGAGGACCCTTCGTACCGTGTGCGTCCCACCCGCCTCTCCCTCCGGCCCTCTACGCCTACATGACGTTTGGGCGCGGGAAGGTTTGCTGCGTTTGATTTTACGGGGATGGCCGTCTCGGCTAACGAAAGGAATAAGGAAGCCGCCGCCCTTT
>CALXEH010000052.1 GCA_944387285.1 uncultured Oscillospiraceae bacterium
CCGAAGCCCGAGGCCCCGTCAAAGCCGCCGAAGCCCTGGCTCGGGTCGAAGGCCGCGTGGCCGAACTGGTCGTACTTGGCACGCTTTTCCGGGTCGCCCAGGACCTGCGATGCCTCGTTGACCTCCTTGAACTTCGCCTCGGCCTCCGCGTCGCCGGGGTGCAGGTCGGGGTGGTACTGCTTGGCCAGCTTCCTGTATGCCTTTTTTATCTCGTCCTCCGAGGCGCCCTTCTGCAGGCCGAGCACCTCGTAATAGTCGCGTTTTTGTTCCGCCATATAGCTTCACCTCACATTACGCGCCTTTGCGGGCGTACTTTCGCACGCCCGCAATACGCTGGGGTATTTATAAGAGGGGTGTAGTATCACTTCTTGTCGTCGTCGACTACCTCGTAGTCGGCGTCGTAGTACTGCTCGCCGCCGTTGCTGCCGCCGGGCTGCTGGCCGCCCATGTCCGGGCCGCCGGCCTGCGCGCCGGACTGCTGGTAGAGCTTCTCACTGATCTTGTAGAAGGCCTGGGTCAGCTCTTCGGTCGCGGCCTTGATGGCGGCGGTGTCGCTGCCCTGGAGGGCCTTCTTCAGGCTCTCGAGCTTGCCCTCGACCTCGGACTTGTCGGCGGCGTCGAGCTTGTCGCCCATCTCCTGCAGGGTCTTCTCGGTCTGGTAGACCATCTGGTCGCCGGCGTTGCGGGTGTCGACCTCCTCCTTGCGGCGGGCGTCCTCAGCGGCGTACTGCTCGGCCTCGCGCACGGCCTTGTCGATGTCCTCCTTGGAGAGGTTCGTCGAGGCGGTGATGGTGATGTGCTGCTCCTTGCCGGTGCCGAGGTCCTTGGCGCTGACGTTGACGATGCCGTTGGCGTCTATATCGAAGGTGACCTCTATCTGAGGCACGCCGCGGCGGGCCGGGGCGATGCCGTCCAGGTTGAAGCGGCCGAGGCTCTTGTTGTAGGCCGCCATCTCGCGCTCGCCCTGCAGGACGTTGACCTCAACGGAGGTCTGGTTGTCCGCGGCGGTGGAGAAGATCTGGCTCTTCTTGGTCGGGATGGTGGTGTTGCGCTCGATAAGCTTCGTGAACACGCCGCCCAGGGTCTCGATGCCCAGAGACAGCGGGGTCACGTCCAGCAGCAGGATGCCCTCGACGTCGCCGCCGAGCACGCCGCCCTGGATGGCCGCGCCGATGGCGACACATTCATCGGGGTTGATGCCCTTGAAGCCGTCCTTGCCGGTCAGGCTCTTCACAGCGTCCTGCACGGCCGGGATACGGGTGGAGCCGCCGACGAGCAGCACCTTGCTGAGGTCCGTGGCCTTGAGGCCCGCGTCGGACAGGGCCTGGCGCACCGGGCCCATGGTCTTCTCGACCAGGTGATGGGTCAGCTCGTTGAACTTGGCCCTGGTCAGGGTCACGTCCAGATGCTTCGGGCCGTTGGCGTCCGCCGTGATGTAGGGCAGGTTGATGTTCGTGCTGGTCACGCCGGAGAGGTCGCACTTGGCCTTCTCGGCGGCCTCGCGCAGACGCTGCATGGCCACGCGGTCGGTGGACAGGTCGATGCCCTGATCGCGCTTGAACTCGTCCACGAGGTACTTGGTGACGCACTCGTCGAAGTCGTCGCCGCCGAGGCGGTTGTTGCCGGCGGTCGCGAGGACCTCGATGACGCCGTCGCCTATCTCGAGGACGGAGACGTCGAAGGTGCCGCCGCCGAGGTCGTAGACCATGATCTTCTGGTCGGTCTCCTTGTCGAGGCCGTAGGCCAGGGCCGCCGCCGTGGGCTCGTTGATGATGCGCTTGACCTCGAGGCCGGCGATCTTGCCGGCGTCCTTGGTCGCCTGCCTCTGGCTGTCCGTGAAGTAGGCGGGCACGGTGATGACGGCCTCGGTGACCTTCTCGCCCAGATAGCTCTCGGCGTCGGTCTTGAGCTTCTGCAGCACCATGGCGCTGATCTCCTGAGGCGTGTAGGCCTTGCCGTCTATGTTGACCTTGTAGTTGGAGCCCATCTCACGCTTTATGGAGCTTATCGTCCTGTCCGGGTTCGTGATGGCCTGGCGCTTTGCCACCTGGCCGACCATGCGCTCGCCGGTCTTGGAGAAGGCTACGACGGACGGGGTCGTCCTGGCGCCCTCGGCGTTTGCGATGACTACTGCCTCGCCGCCCTCCATGACGGCCACGCAGCTGTTGGTGGTGCCCAGATCTATACCTATTATCTTGCTCATGATGTTCTTCCTCCAGTTGTATTTGAAAAGATTTTAGTAAACTAGTTCAGTTGGCTACCTTGACCATCGCAAAGCGGATGACCTTGTCGCCCATTTTGAAGCCCTTCTGCAGCTCCTGGACTATCTCGCCCTCGCCCTTCGTCTCGTCCTCCTCGTGCATGACCGCATTGTGGAGGGCCGGGTCGAACTTCTGGCCCAGGGCCTCTATCTCCGTGACGCCCAGCCGGTTCAGTATGTCCTGCAGCTGGCTCATTATCATCTCAACGCCCTTGCGGTAGGCCTCGTCGCAGGTGGCCTGCCCGAGCGCCCGGGCGAGGTTGTCGTACACCGGCAGGAACTTCGTCACCGTGTCCGCCCTCACGTCCTGATATATGTTCTCGCGCTCCTTCGAGCTGCGCTTGCGGTAGTTGTCGTACTCCGCCGCAAGCCTGAGGTACCTGTCCTTTTCAGCCTTCAGAAGCGCCTCTGCCGAGGGTTCCGCCGGCTTTTCCGGCTCTTTTTCGGCCTTCGGCTCCTCCTTCGGCCCTTCCGCCTTGGGAGAAGCGGCCTCGTTTTCGGCCTCCTGCGCCGGCAGCTCCTTTTCCTCCATCGGCTCCGGCGGGTCTTTCTTCTTACTGCTCATTTATATCTCCCTTTATTATGAGTTTGTTGTCCAGGCCCGGCGGAGGCGCTATGCCGCCGCCCAAACGCTCGGAGAGCGCCCGGGCGATGAGGCTCAGCTTCGCCGCCACGGCCGAGTAGTCCATCCTGGTCGGCCCCACGACGCCGATAAGGCCCTTGGTGTCGCCGCCCATGTCGTAGCTCGCCAGCACCACGCTCGAGTCCCGCAGCTCCTCAGCCACGTTCTCCGGGCCTATCAGCACCCTCACGTCCCCGCCGCAGTCGATGGCGTCGAGATCGTGCAGATGCTCCGCGTCGGAGAGGTAGCTCATGAGCGCGTGGGCCTTCGCAGGGTCCCGGAACTCCGGCTGGGCCAGCAGCCGGTTCGCGCCCGTGATGCAGGCCTCCGCCGTCTGCGACTCGGACAGTATGCTTATCGCAAAGGAGGCGATGACGCCCGTCAGGCCCATCGTGTCGTCCACAGCCCGCTCCGTCGAGCGGATGAGCAGCGGCGTTATCCGCTCCTCCGTTATGTCCGTGAAGTTCGCGTTGAACACCGACGAGAGCCGCTGGATCATGTCCTGGCCCACCGAGACGGGCAGATGCACGAGCTTGTTCTTCACGCTGTTGTTGCTCATCATCGCAACAATTATAAAGGTGTTCGCGTCGATGTAGATGAGGTCAAAGCGCTTGATCGTCGCCGGCGGCGGGGCCGCAATGGCCATCGCCGGGTAGTTCGTCAGGCTGGAAGCCAGGGCGCCGACGTTCGAGACCAGCTTGTCGAGCTCGCGCATTTTCTCGTTGAGGCTGCGGTTTATCTCCTCCGTCTCCTCGAGCGAGAGCTTCTGGCGCTGCATGAGCTCGTTCACATACATCCTGTAGCCCTGCGGCGTGGGCACACGGCCCGCCGAGGTGTGCGGCTGCTCGAGATAGCCCATCGAGGCCAGCTCGGCCAGCTCGTTGCGTATCGTCGCCGACGAGCAGCCCAGGTCCGTCGTCTGCGCCACGGTCTTCGAGCCCACAGGCTCCGCCGTGCGGATGTATTCCTCAACGACCGCGGCGAGTATTTTCTTTTTCCTGCCGCTCAAACCCATCGTCAAAGCTCCTTATCTGGCAGCCTGAGGACCGGAGTGCTGGCACTCTCGAACCTCGAGTGCTAATATATCACCGCCCCAACTCAATGTCAAGGGGAGCAAACGAATAATTGACAGATTGTTCATAAATGTTTATATATAATATAAGGGATGTCGAAATGACTGTATACGGAGGTCATGTATGAAAAGGCTTACGGCAGTGATGCTTATATTTGCGCTGGCGCTCGCGCTGGCGGGCTGCGGCGATTTTGCGCCGGACCCGACGGAGGCTGCGAGCCTGACGGCGGATTATTCTTTTGACAGGTCGAACTTCCCCGCGATAGCCTGCGGTGCGGCGCAGGAGCCTCTGGCCGGGGCGATCGCGGCGATAATGCTGGGCGAGACGCGGCACAGCGCGTCGGACGTGCTGGACGTGACGGCCACGGGCGCGGCCTGGGAACAGCTCGCCTCGGGCGAGGCGGGGCTGGTGCTGGCGGCTGAGCCGGACGAGCTGCCCTCGGGCGTGGACACGGCGGTGATCTCGCGGGACGCGCTGGTGTTCTACGTCGGCTCGGGCAGCGAGGTGGACAATATCACGACGGCGCAGCTCAAGTCCATCATCTCCGGCGGGACGACGAGCTGGACGGGCATGGGCGGCAAGGGCGACATCGTGGTCATCGGCCGGCCCGAGGGTTCGGGCTCGCTCGCGGCGCTGCGCAGGCTCATAGGCGCGGACGCCCTGGCGGTCTCGGAGGAGGCCACGGCCCTGACGAGCAGCGAGGTGCTCGGCTACGGCTTTTATAACGAGGCCGTGCTCATGGGCCTGGCGGACGGGTACAAGGTACTGACGGTGGACGGCGTCGAGCCCACGCCGGAGACGATAGGCTCGGGCGACTATCCGCTGTGCGTGGACATCCTGGCGGGCGTGAGCAGCTCGGCGGCGTCCGACTCGCCCGAGCGCGCGCTCTGGCTCTGGCTGCAGGGCGGCGTGGGCCAGGCGTTCATATCCTCTCAGGGCTATCTGGAGGCGGCAAAATGAAGAGACTTATAATACCTGCGCTCATCCTGGCGCTGATGCTCTCCGGCTGCGGCTTTACCGAGCAGCTGGAGACAGTGAAGAACGAATATATAGACCCCGCGGTGGAGCGCTATGAGAGCGGCGAGACGGAAAACGACGGCGCGGCCCCGCAGGTCAGCGCGCCGAACATAGCGACGAACAGGGAACGGCTGACGGACTATGAGCCCTTTGAGGCGGTCTACAGCAGGGCGGACGGCGCGCTTATAGAGACGCTGGAGCCCTCCGGCAGCTACGGCAGGCTGCTGCCCTTTGCGGGCGGGCTGGTGACCGAGCAGGGCGAGATCGTGCTCGACACGGTGTGCAGCTCGATCTCCATCGCCTCCTACGAGGGCGATTCGGGGCCGGTGTATCTGGACGCCTATATCCTAGGCAGCGACGACGGGCTCTTTGCGGTCTGCGGCGCGGACGGGGCCTGGTGTACGGGCTTTGAGTACACGGGCGTGCTGCCCATGGAGCTCGGCCTGCTCTGCATAGAGGACCTCGATTCCAACCTCGCGGTCTGCTACGCCGAGGACGGCAGCCTGGTCTTCGACACAGCGGATTTCGGCGAGCTCTACAACCTGCAGGCCGGCAGCATAGAGAGCCTGGCCCAGTGCGGCAGCGGGCTCATGAGCATAGTATATGTGAACGGGCAGAAGGGCTTCATCTCGGCCGACGGCACGGTGCTCAACCGCGCCTCGGAGCGCGCGAGCTTCTTCGAGGATGCGCTGCCCTTCTCCAACGGCCTTGCGGCGGTGAAGAACAACGGCGTCTGGGGCTATATCAACACCGAGGGCGAGTACGCCATCGAGCCGGCCTACGGCGAGGCGCAGAGCTTTGTGGGCAATCTCGCCGCCGTGACCAGCAGCGGCGTCTGGTGCGTCATCGACAAGAGCGGCACGGTAAAGCGCGAGTTCCCGGACGTCACGGGCGTGACCATAGCCCGCAGCTATGTCGAGGCCGGCGGCAAGTATTACACCACGGGGCTCGAGGAGGCCGTGTTCTACGAGTACACAGGCATACCCTGCGAGGGCGGCTTCTGGGTCGCGGGCGCTAACGGCGTGCGCATGTTCAGGAACGACGGTTCCCAGGTCTATTTCTCCGGCGGCGTTGAGCTGCTGGGCAGCTCGGGCGAGCTCTGGCTCATAGAGCTTGCGGACGGCAGCACCGCCGTCATGGATGCCTACAGCCGGGTCGTGGCAGCGGGCAGCTGCAGCTTCGTCACGGACGTCGCCACGGGCGCGACCTATATCTTCGAGGCCGGCAGCGGCAAGCTCTACGATTCCTCGGGCTATTTCCTGGGCTCCGGCTGCACGGGCCTCGTCATAGACGGTTTCATGCTCTGCGAGGACGGCGCCAGCGTCGGCTGGAAGTCGGCCGGGGATACCTGGGTCTTCCGCGTGGCGAAGACCGGCGCGGACTGAGAGCTTCCCGGACTACAAAGAGCGGCCCTGCCGCTCTTTTTTGATTATAATGTGCTCTAATATTCACAAAATATTAACCCAAGCGGGCTCAGACAGAGTGTAAAATGTTGTCGCCTGGAATATGGAGGTGTCGTTATGAATAAGAAGGCGCTTGTAATAGAGGACGATAAAAACATAGCCGAGCTGCTGCGGCTGTATCTGGAAAAGGACGGCTTTGAGGTCATGATAGCCGCGGACGGCGGCAAGGGCCTGCAGCTGGCCGAGAACGAGGCCCCGGACGTGGTGCTGCTGGACATAATGCTGCCCGTCATGGACGGCTGGCAGGTCTGCCGCGAGATACGGCGCTCGTCGCAGGTGCCCATAATAATGCTCACGGCGAAGGGCGAGACCTATGACAAGGTCTCGGGCCTCGAGATGGGCGCGGACGACTATGTGACGAAGCCCTTCGAGGTGAAGGAGCTCATCGCCCGCATACACGCCGTCATGCGCCGCACCGAGGGCGGGGACAGCCCGGCGGCCAAGCGGCTGGAGTACGACAAGCTCATCATAAACCTCGACTCCTACGAGCTCATAGTTGACGGCAAAAAGGTCGATACCCCGCCCAAGGAGATGGAGCTTTTGTACCATCTGGCCGCCTCGCCGAACAGGGTCTACACGCGCAACCAGCTGCTGGACGAGGTCTGGGGCTTTGACTACTTCGGCGATTCGCGCACGGTGGACGTGCATATAAAGCGGCTGCGCGAGAAGCTCGAGGGCGTTTCGGACAAGTGGTCGCTCAAGACGGTCTGGGGCGTGGGCTACAAGTTCGAGGTCAGCGGCAGCTGACGGCGCGCCATGAAAAGCATATACTTCAAAAACTTCCTGGCCACGGCTATCATGGTCCTGGTGAGCTTTATGATGATAGGCATGGCCTTCCTGTTCATAGGCCAGAGCTTCGTCATAAAGTCGCACCGGGACAGCATGGAGCAGAACGCCAAAACGGTGACGCGGCTCATCGTCTCCCTGAGCACGACGGACAGGTACCTCAGCGACATCTACCTGAGGGTCATGCTCAACGTCACGGAGAGCATTTCGGGAAACCAGATCTTCCTCACGGACGAGGACGGCTATGTCTTCTCCTGCTCTGAGGAGATCGGCCAGTGCCGGCACATAGGCAACTATGTACCGGAATATTATCTCAATGCCATCGACCGGCTGGGCAAGCTGGACACGACGACGGACCTGGGCGGCCTGTTCGACGCCCAGCGCTATGTCTTTGCCATGCCGCTGACGATAGAGGGCGCCGCGGAGACGCAGAGCTATTACATTTTCGTCAGCACGGACAGGTCCACGATAATAGGCGCGTGGAGCGCGTTCATCTGGGTGTTCTTCGCCGTGGCGCTGGCGGTGCTCTTCCTGGCGCTGGTGCTCTCGCTGGTGGTCTCGAAGAAGCTGGCGGAGCCGCTCGACGAGATGACGGCCGCGGCGCGCAGGTTCGCGCACGGCGACTTTTCGGTGAGGGTCCGGGAGGACAAGGGCACAGATGAGCTGGCGGCGCTCACGAGCTCCTTCAACAACATGGCCGACAGCCTGGAGCGCTCGGAGCAGCAGCGCAACGAGTTCATAGCCAACATCTCGCATGAGCTCAAGACGCCCATGACGACGATAGCCGGCTTTGCCGACGGCATACTGGACGGCACCATACCCAAGGACCAGGAGGACAAATATCTCGCCACCATCGCCGACGAGACCCGCAGGCTCTCGCGCCTGGTGCGGCATATGCTGAGCCTCTCGCGGCTCAAGAGCCAGGGCTCCGACCTTACGAAGAGGCGCGACTTCGACCTGAACGAGCTCATAATCCGCACGCTGCTGAGCTTCGAGGGCCGCACGGAGGACAAGGGCCTGGACATAGACCTGCAGCTGCCCGAGGACCACATGACGGTCACGGCCGACCCGGACTCCATCACGCAGGTGCTCTACAACCTGCTGGACAACGCGGTGAAGTTCGCCCTGCCCAGCACGACGATAACGCTGCTGCTGTGGAAGCAGGGCGGCAAGGCCTATGTGTCCGTAAAAAACGAGGGCGAGACCATCCCGGCGGACGATCTGCCCCTCATCTTCGACAGGTTCCACAAGTCCGACCGCTCGCGCAGCCTGGACCGCGACGGCGTGGGCCTGGGCCTCTACCTTGTAAAGAGCATCCTGGACGCGCACAACGAGGACATAGCCGTCACGAGCCGCGAGGGCGTGACCGAGTTCGTCTTCACCCTGACCCTGGCCAAGGAAGTAAAGCAGAAGCCGGAGTCGAAAAAGCGCGCGGAGGGCCGAAAGAAGCAGGAAAACGAGAAGTCAGGCGAGGCCCTCTAATTCACAGAATGTTTTAAAGTTATTCATACCCAGCACAAAAATCGGAGTTAATCTAAACTTGACCTCAGGGGGTAAAGCTCATGAACGAGGAAAACGGCAGCCGCAGCTCACAGTGGTACGACACAAGCTGCTGGACAGCTGGCCCCGAGGGGCAGATACAGACCCAGCCGGCGGCAGCGGCTCCCCACCCCACACAACTACCTCCCCGCCGCTCCGCCGGCAACCCTGGCCGCAAGGGCCGCAGGGGAAACGACTCGGTGAGGATCATCGCGGTCTGCCTGCTCGCAGTAGTCCTGATAGCGGCGTCGTCCCTGGCCTTTTCCGGCAGCGGCAGCTTGAGCTGGACGCCGTCCCGGACGGACGGGGAATGGGGCTTCGAGGACTATGAAAGCTATCAGGACTTCTTTGACAGCTACTATGAGACCAGCGCCAGCTCGCCGAGCGGCGGCAGCAGCATACCGAGGGCGACGGTGGAGGAGGGCTTCGAGCTCGCGCCCCTGCCCGAGCCGGAGAGCGCCGAGCTGACGCTCCAGGAGATCTACGAAAAGTGCTCTCCCTCGGTCGTGGGCATAACCGCCATGGTCAGCGATACCAGCTACTTCTGGGGCACGGGCATCGTCATTTCGGAAAGCGGCTTCATAGCCACGAACGCCCATATAATAGAAGGCGCATATTCCGCGACGGTGACGCTCTGGAACGACAAGGAATACGAGGCCCTGCTAGTCGGCATCGACAGCGTGAGCGACCTCGCCGTGCTGAAGATCGAGGCCAAGAACCTGAGCCCGGCGGAGTTCTGCTCGGACCAGGTCAGCGTGGGCGACCGCGTCGCGGCCATAGGCAACCCGCTGGGCGCGGAGCTGCGAGGCACGATGACGGACGGCATAATCTCGGCGATAAGCCGGGACATCCCGTACAACAACCATTCCATGACCCTGCTGCAGACGAACGCGGCCATTAACGACGGCAATTCCGGCGGCCCGCTCATCAACATGCATGGCCAGGTGGTCGGCATCACGAACATGAAGATGAAGGCCGCCACCTCGAGCGCCACCGCGATAGAGGGCATAGGCTTCGCCATACCGGTGAAGACGATCTGCTCGGTGGTGGATGAGCTCATCGCCTCCGGCAGCGTCAGCGGCCGGCCCGCCATGGGCGTGACCGTGGGCGCCATACCGGCAAACGCCGCCGAATACTTCGGAATACCCGAGGGCCTCTACGTCATAGGCGTGGCCGAGGGCTCCGACGCGAAGGTCAAGGGCGTGCTCGCCGGCGACATCATCATCGACGTCAACGGCGACAACGTAAGGAGCACCTCGGACCTGAGCGCCATCATCGCCGAATACGAGGTGGGCACGCTGATGACCCTGCACATCTACCGCGGCGGCGAGACGATGTATATAAACGTCGAACTGGTGGAGACCAGCGACATATATTGATCAGATACTTCTCACTCCTTTTCCATACATTTTCCCCTCTCTTTTTGCAAACAACCGGCCTTTTTACGGGCCGGTTGTTTGTATTTACGCCATATTCTGTTTGAGCCGGCAGACGAAGGCGTGCCATTCGTCCTCGTGCAGATGCTCCGTCAGCTCAAAGCCCGCGGCCTCGAGCGCGGCGGAAACTTCGGCCTCGCGGCCGTCTATGATGCCGCTCGTTATGAAGACGCCGGAGCGGGACATGAAGCCAGGGACGTATTTTGCCAGGGGAATGATGACGTCCGATACGATGTTCGCGAGCACGATGTCGTAACCCGTGCCGAGCTCGGCGCGCAGGCCGGCGTCGCCTATGATGTCGCCTGTGTACATGCGGTAGATGCTCCTGCTTATGCCGTTTAGCTTTGCGTTTTCTTCCGCGGACTCGGGGCTTTTGGGGTCCACGTCGCAGCCGGCGCAGTAGGCGCAGCCGAGCACCAGGGCTCCTATGCCCAGGATGCCGCTGCCGCAGCCGAGGTCGAGGACGAATTTTTCGGGCGCCGCGTATTTTTCGAGCGCCTTGAGGCACATCTTGGTCGTGGCGTGCCCGCCGGTGCCGAAGGCGAGGCCGGGGTCGAGCCGCAGGATCAGCCGCTCCGGCGCCTCGGGTATGGGTTCCCAGCGGGGCAGGATGAGCAGCCTTTCGCCTATCTCGATGGGCTTATAGTACTGCTTCCAGTTCTCGGCCCAGTCCTCGTCCGCCACGAGCCGGGTGTCGGGCTCGAGGCCCGTGCCGGCCGTGAAGCCGGCGAGCTGGGCGCGGCCCTCGGGCGTGTCCTCGACATAGAGCTTCACGCGCGAGACGCCCCTGTAGCGCGCCGCGAGCTCCTCGTCCACATAGTCCCAGTATTGGCGGTTCTCCTCAAGGAAGCGCCTGAAGTCGGCCTCATCCTCTATGACCAGGCCCTCTGCGCCCAGCATGACCAGCTTGTCGCAGAGCGCGTCGAGCTGCCCGGAGCGCGCCTTGAACGAGGCTTCTATCCATTGCATATGTATCAGCTCCCAAAAAAGCCCCCTTGGAAGGGGGCTTTTAGTTGTATTATGCCGCGTCTCAGTCCTTGTCGTCGGTTATGAGACCGTAGCCGCCGTTCTTGCGGCGGTAAACGACCGTGAAAGCGTCGCGTGCCTCGGCATTCCTGAAGACGAAGAACTCGTGCTCGAGCAGGTTCATCTGCAGGATGGCCTCCTCCACGGACATGGGCGCGATGTAGAATTTCTTGTTGCGCACGACCTTGAATTCCTCTTCCCCCGCGTCGTCCGTGGGGACCTGGAAGGGTTTGATCTCACGCTCTATCGCACCGTCACGCAGCCTCTTCTCAAGGCGCGTCTTGTTCTTGCGGATCTGCCTCTCGATACTCGCCACGGCAGAGTCCACGGAGGCGTACATGTCGCCGGTCAGCTCGCTCACGCGGTAGAACATTCCGTTGTTCTTGATGGTCACCTCGGCGCGGAAGCGGCCGCGCTCCGTGCTGAAGGTCACGAAGGCCTCGCTCTCAGTCTTGAAGAGGCGGTCTATTTTGCCTACCTTCTTTTCGGCATAGGCCCGCAGCTCCTCAGAGGCGTCCATCTTCTTTTCCGTAAACGTGAACTTCATTGGTTTCAGCTCCTTCCTGCGTATATGGGTCTTGCCATATTCATTTTAACATAAGCCGCGCACAAATAGAAGTATCTTTTGTAAATTTTACGAATAAACCGTGCAGCCGGGCAGGGCCTCCTCCAGGAGCCTGAGCTCCACGAAGGACAGGCCGCAGCCGCGCAGGTCGAGGGTGCGCAGGCTGCTCAGGCCGTAGAGCGGCGTGAGGTCGGTGACGGAGGTGTAGCTGAGGTCGAGCGTCTCGAGCTTGGTGAGGCCGGAGAGGGCCGAGATATCCGAGACGGAGGTGCCGTCGAGGCTCAGGTACCAGAGCTCCGTCATGCCGGAGAGGGCCGAGATATCCCGCAGCCCGGCGTTGTCCGACAGGTGCAGCTCCGTGAGCTTGGTCATGCCCGAGAGAGGGGAGATGTCCATTATGCCGTTGCCGTCGAGGGCGAGGTTCGTGAGCGCCGTGAGCGTGCGCAGCTCACCGATGTCGTCGAGGGCGCAGTTTTTGAGCTCCAGCGCCGTGAGCGAGGTCACGCTGCCGAGGCCGGCGAGCTCTATGCCCCTGTTGTCGTTGAGCAGCAGGGTCTGGAGCGCCTTGAAGCGCGAGAGCCCCTCAAGGCTCGTGACGTTCAGACCCGAGGCGTCCACAAAGGTGTCGTCCGCCTGGAACTCGCCCTCGCCGAGCCTGATGCCGTAGATCTCCTCCGAGGCTGTCACGGTGCAGCCGGTCAGCTTCTCCTGCAGGGCGTCCACGGCGGCGCCGGTGAGCGAGAGGTTGCCGGTCAGGTCGAGGGACTTGAGCGCGGTCAGCGTCTCGAGCGCCGCAAGGTCGGAGTCCTTGAGCTCCATGTCCTTCAGGCTGAGCGTCGTGAGCTTGGTGAGCCCGGAGAGCACGGAGAGGCTCTGCACCCGGCAGCCGTCGAGCCGAAGCTCTGTGAGCTCCGTGAGCCCGGTGAGGGCCGCGAGGCTCGTGACCGGGCTGCCGGAGAGGTCGAGGCCCTGCAGCTTCGTCAGGGTCATGATGGGCGAGAGGCTGGACACCTTCGTGTCAGCCAGGTCCAGCCGCGTGAGCTCCGACATGTTTACAAGCGCGGAGATGTCCTCGACAGGGTTGCCCGAGAGGTCCAGGCTCACGAGCGCGGTGCATTCGGCCAGGGCCGAGATATCCGTCAGGCCCTTGTTTGAGAGGTCGAGCTCCGTGACGTCAGACTTAAACTCCACGCCGCCGAGCGTGAGGTCCTTCACCGCCACCGTGGCCTCGTCTGAGAACACGGTGCAGTCGGGCAGCTTTTCCTCCAGCTCCTCGAGCTCGGTATCGAGGATCTCACGGCCCCGGATGTCGAGGGTGGTGAGGCCCTTGAGCGAGTAGAGCGGCTCAAGGCTGCCGACGGGATTGCCCGAGAGGTAGAGGGTGCGCAGCTCGGAGAGCCCGGAGAGAGGGGAGAGGTCCGTAATGGAGTTGCTGTTCAGGGAGAGCGAGCGCAGCTTCGTGAGCTTGGCCACGGCGGAGATGTCCGTCAGGCCGCAGTCGTTGAGGGTGAGCGCAGTCAACTGCGTGAGCTTAGCCAGGTCCTCCAGGTCGGCGGACGTGAGCGCGACGCCGGTGATGGAGAGGGTCTCGGCGTCCTGGGCGACCTTCTGCCCGCCTATCGTCAGCTCCTCGCCGTCCTCGTCCCTGCTGCCGTCCTTGTATTCGTCCAGGAGGGCCTGGGCCTCGGAGCCGCTGTTCTTGGAGAGCCAGTTTTCCAGCACGAAGATGGCGGAGGTGCTGTCCCCGGCCTGGTAATAGCACTTGGCCAGCAGCACGACGGCCTCCTCGGTGGAGCTTTCGTCCAGCGCCTTCTGGGCCGCGCCCGCGGCGGCGGTAAAGTCGCCGTCTATGTAGAGCTCCATGGCCTGGGAATAGTATTCCTCGTACTTGTCCGCCTTGCCCACGCCGCTTTTCATGAGCAGCACGGCGGCGACGATGATGAGTATGGCGAGCACCACGCCGACGGAGATGAGTATGACCGTTTTCCGGTCGAGGTGATGCCCCTGCCGCTTTTTCTTCTTGTTCATACCGACACCCCGTTTCAGAAGGCCCAGCCGCCGCCGCGGAAGAGCTCCACGCGCCCGCCGGAGGCGGTGACGCCGGTTATGGCCAGGTCGGCCGTGCCTATCATGAAGTCCTCGTGCACCATGGAGTCGTTGACCCCGAGCTCGCGCAGCTGCTCGAGGCTGTACTTTTCATAATCGCGGATATTGCTGGAATAGCCGCGCCCGAGGGCGAGATGGCAGGCGGCGTTCTCGTCGAAGAGCGTGTTGTAAAAGAGGATGCCGCTTTTGCGGATGGGGCTGTCGTAGGGTACGAGCGCGCACTCGCCGAGCCTTGACGCGCCCTCGTCCATGTTCACGAGCGTGCGCAGGGCCTCCTCGTTCTTCCCGGCGTGCAGTTCCACGACCTTGCCGCCCTCAAAGCGCAGCCAGAAATCTTCTATGAGCACGCCCTGGCATACCAGGGGCATCGCGGCGTGGACTATGCCCTCGGCGCAGCCGGCCTTCGGGGTGATGAAGAGCTCCTCGGAGGGGATGTTCGGGTCGTAGAGCACGCCGTTTACGGGGCAGCGCTCCGCCCCGCCGAGAAAGAGCGCCTCGGGTATGAGCCCGACTTTGAGGTCGGTGCCGTTGGCTGAACTGTATTCGAGCGCCGTGAGCCCCATGGAGTTGAGGCGCTCGGCCCGGGCCTTGAGCTCCGCGTTGTGCTGGCGCCAGTTTTCCTCGGGATCGCCCTCGAGCGCCCGCGAGCAGGAGAGTATTGCCTCCCAAAGGCTCTCGACCGCCCGGCCCTTGGGCAGGGCGGGGAAGACCTTCTTAGCCCACTTCACGCCGGGCACCGCGGCTATGCACCACTGCTCGCGGTTTTCCCGCGCGTCGATGTAGGGCTTGAGCTTCATGTACCGCGCCTGCATGCCCTTTGCGTACTTGCCCTGGTCTATGCCTATGAGCCCGTCCGGATCCTCGCTGAGCACGACGATGCGGGCGGGCAGGTTATCCGTCTGCCAGCGCTGCTTTTCCTCCTCCCAGGCCTTGACCTCGCCGAGCTTTTTGACGCTCTTGTGCCGCACGGCCAGGCGCGTGAGGGGCTGATGCCGCCAATCGACCTCGACCTCCGAGGCCCCGGCCCTGTAGCATTCGGCGGCCAGCAGCTCGATGAATTCCGGCTGGTCGAGGCCGGCCACGATGAGCACCGGCTGGCCCTTCTGCACGTTCGCGCCCGTGCGCGCTATAAGGCGCGCATATTGCTTCAAAACAGACTTTTTCATATTTTTCCTCACTTGATTTAAAGTTTAACTATTGTTGATATCAGGGGCATTGTGTGGTATTATGTACTGTGCTCTTGGCGGGGCACAGCGCTAAAAGGTATTATACCACACATCTGCGCCATATGCAAAATCTCCGCAGAAGCCATCTGTGGGAAAAGGAGTTAAGTAAGCAATGAAGAACACGGAAAAGACGATGGAAAAGCTCGTGGCCCTGTGCAAGAACCGGGGCTTCATCTACGCCGGGAGCGAGATCTACGGCGGTCTTGCCAACAGCTGGGACTACGGCCCCCTCGGCGCCGAGCTCAAAAACAACGTCAAGCGGGCCTGGTGGAAGAAGTTCGTGCAGGAGAACCCCTACAACGTCGGGCTGGACTCGGCCATACTCATGAACCCGCAGGTCTGGGTCGCCTCCGGCCACGTCACCACCTTCAACGACCCGCTCATAGACTGCAAGGCCTGCAAGATGCGCCACAGGGCCGACAAGCTCATCGAGGACTGGCTCAAAGAGAACCCCGTAGAGGGCGCGAACGTCGAGGCCATGACGAACGACGAGATGGTCGCCTTCATCCGTGAGCATAATATACCCTGCCCGGG
>CALXEH010000053.1 GCA_944387285.1 uncultured Oscillospiraceae bacterium
CTTCATTCTACCAGAGATCTGCAAACCATGTCTCTTTTTATCTACTTTTCAATTTGCGAAATTTATTCTACCTTATCAGTCGATGGCCTGAGGTACCACGAGCTGTGCGTCTACTTTTTGCTGGAATTTAAAATTTGAATGGCTGAGATTCGGGCGGCTGAAACTGGTTGAGCAATTACATTTTGAGTATTACCCCGTGACGACCCCTGACGGGGAGACTGTGTATATCTTTGAGTTTGAATTAAGCACTGCGCTGGGCCGTCGCGGAGGGCATCATCGAGGGCGACGAAAACGGCCTCATCACCCCGACGGCCACCGCCACCCGCGCCCAGGCCGCGGCGATATTCATGCGGTTCATCGAGGAATAGAATAAGCTAAACAAAACCGTCCGTGGAAGCCCGGACGGTTTTGCATTTAGTGAGGAATGTCACAGCAAGCACAAAAGCGGATTGCGGCACGCCGCCGCTTACTCTCCGCCCTGGTTCTGCGCAACAAAGATTGCGCTTACATCCAGCGTAACGAATGGTATATTGGCCTGGAAGGGAGGCGGAGATATGACGTTTTCAGAAAAGCTGACAACTCTCCGCGAGGGGCGCGGCTAATCGCAGGAACAGCTTGCCCAGATGCTCGGCGTGACACGTCAGGCCGTCGGGCGCTGGGAGCGAAGTGAGTGCCTACCGGACGCGGTCGGGCTTACAAAGCTCTCGCGTTTTCGTTGCCTGGGGGAAGGCGCTTGGCCTGGCAGACCCGGGCATCCCTGTCCGCAAGTATCTGAGAACAAGCGAGCGCCCGGGGCTGGTGCTGCTGTCCGGCACATAGCCAGAGCGCCGGCAGATATTCATTGGCGGAGAATAATGGACATGGCGTTGTTTTTGTTGATATCCATTTTGTTCTATGATATCATAAATACACATATGCACATATGCAGAACAGTCAGCGTTTATTTGATCTGGAGGTGTCTTATGAAAAAAAGGGCGTTTACTGCTGTGCTTGCGTTGATATTTGCGCTCCTGCTGCTGCCGTCCACGGCCACGGCGGCGATGGAAGGGTATGTTTACTTTTATGATGTACCGGGACACTACGTTGCGAATTTAACTATTCAGTTTGACCCCGTGACGACCCCTGACGGGGAGACTGTGTATATCTTTGAGTTTGAATTAACCACTGAAGGTGGTGGTGAAGGTGTACCCGTACCGAGCAGGCCTGGCTATATCTTTTTGGGCTGGGAGAGCGAGACAGACGGGAAGATTTATAATTACGGCGACACTATTACCCTCACAGCGGGCACGTACAATTACTATGCTGTCTGGGCAAATATGCCGGAGATCGAGCCAACACAGCCGGACACGCCGGATGAGCCCGACATCAGCTATGACGACGTCTCCGCTGACGCCTGGTACTACGATGCGGTCGAGTATGTCAGCAAAAACGGCATTATGAGCGGCATGGGCGAGTCCGTTTTCCAGCCGGACACCACCATGAACCGCGCGATGATCTGGACGATACTGGCGCGGCTGGACGGCGTGGGCGCCGAGGGCGGCGCTGCGTGGTACTCCGCCGCTCAGCAGTGGGCGACGGAAAACGGCATCTCCGACGGCACCGACCCGATGGGCGATATCACGCGCGAGCAGCTCGCGGCGATACTCTACCGCTACGAGCTGTACAGGGGCAGGGACGTGTCCTCCGGGGCGTATGAAGGCGCGGCTGCGTATCCGGACTATGCCGAGGTCAGCGGCTACGCCGTCACGGCGATGGAGTGGGCGGTAAGCAGCGGCCTGATAAACGGCGCAGACGGGCTGCTGGCCCCTCAGGCGGGCGCGACAAGGGCCCAGGCCGCCACGCTGCTCATGCGTTTTCTCGAGCGCTGAGGCACTGGATTTACAAAAAGGACGTCCGCGGCTTTACGGCTGCGGACGTCTTTATTCACCTGATCCTGCGGCTTGCGGCATACCTGTCAAAGTTTTCGCACCCGGCAGGCGGGCTCAAAACCTCCTGCTTGCCTGTTCCGGGGCGCTGTTGTAGAATAGCGGCGTACCGCATTCGACACAGACCAGGCGGTCGGAACACAGACATGGAGGACGCACATGGAATTTGATGAGATACTCAGACATTTTGACCTGCCCGGCGGATTATTGGGCGCTGCGCAACTCAGGCGCAAGGAGGACGGCGAGCCCTACCGCGTCTGGAAACTCGACTGCGGCGGCGGCACGTTCATCCTCAAAGAGGCCAAGGGCTGCGAGGCCGAGGTCTACCGCCGCCTTCTGCCCGGCCTGGGCGGCGTACCGCAGCTGCTCCAGTCCGCCTACGCCGGCGGCTGTTCGTACCTGCTCATGGAATTCGTCGATGGCAGTGATCTGTGCCGTTGCGACCGCACCAAGCTGCGCCTCGCCCTGGACGCGCTGATCTCCATGCAGCGCCAGACCTGGAACAGCTCTGGCCTGTCCGGCTTCGGCTACACTTTCGATGCCAGCCTCAAGGACCGCAGGCACCGCAGCGAATACCTCAACGACGCCGCGCTCGAGGCTGCTTATGCGCGCTTCCTCGACGCTTACGCCGCAGTGCCCAGGGCGCTCTGCCACGACGACCTGCTGCCCTTCAACGTCCTCGTCTCCAGCGGCAGGGCCGTGCTCATTGACTGGGAATTTGCCGGCATACTCCCCTACCCTGTCGCCTTCGCGCGCCTCATCGCCCACGGCGAAGAGGATGACGGCGCGCTCTTTTACCTGGCACGCGAGGACAGGGACTTCGCCGTCGGCTATTACTATGACCGGCTGCTCCGGGACATGGGCGTCAGCCCTGAAGACTGGCGGCGCACACTCGAGCTCTTCCTGTTCTACGAATACTGCGAGTGGGTCTTCATCGGCAACAAATACAAAGGTGCGAACGAAGCCTACTACCGCAAATATCTTGCCCTGGCAAAACACCAGGCAGAAAAGCTCAATACAGCGCAATGACTCCCTCGCACCGGCAGCCCTCCAACCGCAGCAGGGCGCGATCTCGCCGTAGCTGCACAGCCCGCCGTACGGTATCATCGTGAGCCGACGCCAGACCCGGCGCCGGAACTCGCTGCCCCGGGGCGCGAGCGGCAGCTCGCCCGGCTCCGGGCGCTCGCCGGCAAAGTAGCGCTCCAGCCAGCGCCCCGCAGCCTCGAACACCGGCAGCCGCGCCTCGCGCGCGTCCGGCGCCAGGCACTGCGAGTGGTACTTCTGCCCGGCTATCCAGAGCCCCGTCAGCGCCTCGCCGTCCGAGGCCAGCGTCAGCTCGCCCACCGGCGAGCTCAGCCGCGTTATCCAGTCCATGCGACGCCTCCTCCGAATCGGTATTCTCCGCCTCACATGATACCACAGCGCCCGCCGCGCCGCAACGCCCGCGGGCATGACAAAAGGGCCGGAAGGTGCAGCTGACACCTTCCGGCCCTGGCTTTTCCTATCGAGTATCAGAGTATCGTCCCGCAAAAGCGCATGAGCAGCGCCGCGGCCTCGGCCCGGGTACAGCTCGCAGCCGGCCTGAGCGCACCGCCGTCGCCCTCTATGAGGCCCGTGACCGTCGCCCAGAGCATCGCGCGGGCCGCCCAGTCGCCCACTTCGGCGTAGTCCGCATAGCCCGTCAGGCTGCCCGTGACGCCCACGTCGCAGCCCTTGCTGACGGCGAGGCGGTACAGTATCGCGGCGGTCTCCTGCCGGGTGACGGCGGCTTCGGGGTCAAACACGCCCGCGCCGCGGCCTTCAACTATCCCCTCGGCGGCCGCCCAGGCCACGGCCTTTGCGTACCAACTGCCGTCCTGGACGTCCACAAACGCTGCGCGGCCGGGCGAGGCCGGCGCACCCTCCATGCGCCACAGCACCGTCACCAGCATCGCGCGGGTCAGCGTGCCGTTCGGCGCAAAGCTGCGCTCGCTCACGCCGTTCATGAGCCCGGCCTCGTACACCTGCTTCACCGCGTCGTAGTACCACGCATCCACGGGCACGTCGGTGAACGGCAGGCCCTCGTCCGGCTCGGACGGCGTGATGTCGGGCATATTGGCCCAGACCGCTGTGAAGGTCGTGTCGCCGTAGAGGCCGACCTCGTCGCCGGGCTGGTAGGTCATGTCGCCGCTGCGCCAGCCCATGAAGATGCAGCCGGGCTTTGACGGCGCGGCGGGCAGCACGACGCTGCCGATATCCTCTGCTGCTATCTTCGTGACCGACGTGCCGTCGCCGTACACGAACCTGACAGCCAGGGCGTCCATAAGATATATGTGCATGCCATCGGTGAATTCGCAAGCCGCCGGGTCGATGTAGTTGTAATCCTTGTCAAAGTACGCCTTGCCCGAGCCGGGCGCGGGCAGGGAGAAACTGCCGGGGTTTATGTACCGGGCGACGTCCTCGATGTAGATACGGAGCACCTCGGAGCGTGTCCCATCGAGGACGGGGTACTCGTCCGTGCCCAGATCCTGACGCCAAGGGCCGTCCGTGCTCTCGCCGTTGAGCAGCCAGGTCACCTCACCGGAGGCGAACTGCTTGGCGGTTTTGGCTTCGACGTTCGTGGCCGTACCGGAACCGTTGCCGATGCCGGCGCTGGCTGTGCCTTCGAGCCAGTAGCAGTTCGTTATCGTGCCGCTGTTCGTTCCGCACACGCCGCCTACGTGGGCATCGGAGAGGCCGCTCACGCTGCCTGTGTTGAAGCAGTTCGTTATCGTGCCGCTGTTTTCCCCGCACACGCCGCCTACGTTGCTGCTGCCGGTCACGCTGCTGCTGCTGCAGTTCGTTATCGTGCCGCTGTTTTCCCCGCACACGCCGCCGACGTAGTTGCTGCTGCCGCTTATGCTGCCGCTGAAGCTGCAATTTTCTATCGTCCCATTGTTATTGCCGCAGATACCGCCGCCAGTGGCCCCAGTGCTCACATTCGTTATCTCGCCTTCGACCTTGACATTCTGAACCCTGCCGCCCTCATCGACAGTACCGAACAGGCCTACAGCATTTAATGAATAAGATCCATTACTTTCATAATACAGCCCTCTGATAGTGTAGCCCTGGCCGTCGAAGGTGCCGATGTAGCCTGCCTCGCTCAGACCGATGGGCGTCCAAGGGTTTTCGCTGCCGCCGAGGTCGATATCCGCCATCAGCACGGCGTTGGCGTCCTTGTCGCCACTGTTCACCTGCTCCGCGAACCAGTAGAGGTCGTCGGCGTCGGCGATCAGGTAGGTGCCGTTGACATTCGCCGGTCCGTCTCCGGCGCCGTTGCCTATAGAGAGGTTGCTGTTGATGTAACTATCGCCCTCTTTAACTACCACATTTTGGTACGGATGGAGAGATGGGAGCTCGGCCACGCCCAGGTTCTGACGCCAAGGGCCGTCCGTGCTCTCGCCGTTGAGCAGCCAGGTCACCTCACCGGAGGCGAACTGCTCGGCGGTTTTTTTCGTGGCGTCTCCGCTGCCTTCGCTGAAGGCAATGTCGTAGGCGGTGTCGAGCCAGTAGCAGTTTATTACCGTGCCCCTGCTGTTCGACCCGCACACTCCACCGCCATGGTTATGGTTGTAGTAGTCGCCGCTGTAGGTCTCGGTCCCGGTGTTGTAGCAGTTCGTTATCGTGCCGCTGTTTTCCCCGCACACACCGCCTACGTGGGCATCGGAGAGGCCGCTCACGCTGCCTGTGTTGTAGCAGTTCGTTATCGTGCCGCCGTTCGTCCCGCACACGCCGCCGGTGCCGCCTCTTCCGCCGCCGTCCACGTTGCCGGTGTTGTAGCAGTTCGTTATGCTGCCCCAGCTGTTCCCGCACACGCCGCCGGTGGAAAGGCTATAAGATACATTACCGGTGTTGTAGCAGTTCGTTATCGTGCCGGAGTTCTTACCGCACACGCCGCCGGCGGTAGAACCGTCCGCTGTGCCGTTGTAGTGGTCGCCGCTCACGTTGCCTTCGTTGTAGCAGTTTTCTATCGTGCCGGAGTTCTGACCGCACACGCCGCCAAGGTTGTCGTCGCCGTCGTTGTTGGTCACGCTGCCGGTATTATAGCAGTACGATATAGTACCGCTGTTATTGCCGCACACGCCGCCGGCACGGCCATAGTTGCCGCGGCTGATCACAGCGGCGGAGCTGTCGCATTGTATCATCTGGCCGCTGCCATGGTTGACCGCGCACACGCCGCCAACGCTGGGAGCGCCTGTCGAACTGGTTTTCACGATGCCGCTGAATCTGCATGAATACATCTCACCGGAGTTCTGGTTGCATACGCCGCCGGCGGAGTTGACTCCTTCGATATAGCTGTCTTCAATGATGACGTCTTTCACAACGCCGCCCTCGCCGACGCGGCCGAACAGGCCGATATATTCTGCGTGGGAACCGACGCAATACAGGCCCGAGATGGTTTGCCCGTTGCCGCTGAAGGTGCCGGTGTAGCTGCCGTTGACGTTGCAGATGGCCGTCCAGCGGTGCAGGCTGTCGGTGTCGCTGACGAGTTCGCCGCTCTCAGTCAGCACCTGCTCGTTGACGGTGATCTTATCGACCAGCGCGGCGCAGGCGTCATAGTGGCCGGCGTTCACATACTGCGCGAACCAGTAGAGCTCGGCGGCGCTGGCGATCTGGTAGGGGTCGGCAGCCGTGCCGTCGCCATCTATGGGCTGTTCCAGTTCTATCGCATCCGCCGATGCGCCGGCGATAAGCAGCGCACAGACGAACGTGACCAGCAGCGCCAGTCTGAACAGTTTCTTTTTCATTATGTCAACCTCCATTCGCGTAGGGCAAAAGACGACCCGCGTTGTGCGGCAATACCCAGACTGTGCACACAGCCTGGCACACATTGATTTTACACTATATACTTCTGCGGCGCAAGAATAAACCTGCCGCGCCGCGTCAGTCCTTTATGTCCCCGCGCGCCTTGAGGTCCGCCACTATCTGCGAGTACAGCTTCTCGTCTATCCTGTACTTCGCGCGGTAGATGAAGTAGCCGACGATTATCATAACGAGCGGAATGGCCAGCATCGACATTTTGAGCGTCATCTGCCCCGCCGCGTCTATCGCCTCCGCCGCCGTGTCGCCCGTCTTGATGCCGCAGAGCACCAGCGTCAGGCTGATGATGCCCGTCGAGAGCGCACCGCCTATCTTGTTGATGAGCGGCTGTATCGAAAACGTGATGCTGTCGTTGCGCTTGCCCAGCTTCCACTGGCCGTACTCGATCGTGTCCGCCAAAAACATCAGCATCAGCAGCTGGATGAAGGCCTGGCCCACAAACACGATGACGCCCGCCGCCGCGATGAGGTATATGCTCGCCTCAGCAAAGAAAAACACCACATAGCCCGCAGTCAGCAGCGCCGTCGCAAAGGTATACAGCTGCTTGCGGCTGTGCTTCTTTGAAAACGCCGGGAACACCGCCAGCGCCGCAAGCTGCGATACACCGACCACCGCCGCAAGGATGGAGTACATGCCCTTGTCCCCAAAGACGTACTGCATATAATACATCGCAAAGCCCGTGGTCGTGCAGTAGCCCACCATGAACAGCGCCATGGACAGCGTCGTCCACATGAGCTGGTCGTTCTTGAAGAGCACCGAGAACATCTGCTTCAGGCTCGTGCCCTCCTCCTGCCTGAAACGGCCCTTGTCCTCCTTCACGCCGAAGAGCGTGAAGCACTGGAAGCCCAGCATCGCCGCAGTCACCGCAACTGCTACGATGAACCAGCCCCGCAGCGTGTTCCCCAGCGCGCTCGTCACCGGTTCCCAGGCCACCATGATGGCAAACATGCCCACATTGGCGCATATCCTCGCAAAGGCGCCCATGTTCTCGCGCGTCTTCTGCTCCATCGACAGCGAGGGCAGCATCGACCAGTAGGCTATGTCGTTCACGCCGTAGGTGATGTCCCAGAATATGTACGCCAGGCCGAACACCACCACGAACCAGTAGTTCGTCAGCCCGAAGTCCGCAAACAGGATGAGGAAAAACACGCTGCTCGTCACCGCGCCTATCAGCATCGGCGGCTTGTACTTGCCCCAGGGGCTGCGGACGTTGTCGATTATCAGGCCCGTTATCGGGTCGTTGAGCGCGTCCAGTATCCTCAGCACCGTCAGCACCAGGCTCGCCGCCGCAAACACGCCCACCGGCAGGCTCAGTACGTTCGACAGATAGTACAGCAGCGCGTTCGACTCGAAGGCGTAGAACATGTCCCGGCCCACAGTGCCCAGGCCGAAGAAGTATTTATTCCGCTTTTCCAGCTTCGTCAACTTCACTTACCCCTCTCGGCGTAGATTTCAACTATCCTCCTGATTATCTCCACGCACTTGTCCATGCCCTCGGCCGTGACGTGCTCGTAGGGGCCGTGGAAGGCATAGCCGCCAGTGCCGAGGTTCGGGCAGGGCAGACCCTCCCATGAGAGCTGCGCGCCGTCCGTGCCGCCGCGTATCGGCACCCGCAGCGGCTCCACGCCCGCCGCCTCCGTCGCCTTCACCGCATTCTCCACCAGGTGCATGAAGTCCGGGCGTATCTTCTCCGCCATGTTGCGGTACTGCTCGCGGAAGGCAACGCTCACCGTGCCGGGGCCGTAGCGCTCGTTGAGCGTCGCGGCGATGTGCTCCATCATCTCGCGCCGCTGCGCGAGCTTGCCGGCGTCGTGGTCGCGCAGGATATACCGCAGCTCCGCGCGCTCCGCCGTGCCCGCTATCGCCGTCAGGTGGAAGAAGCCCTCGTAGTCCTTGGTATACCGCGGGGTCTCGCAGGCCGGCAGGCAGGCGTTGAACTCCGTCGCCAGCTGGCCCGCGTTCACCATGATGCCTTTGGCGCTGCCAGGGTGTACGTTCACGCCCATGATATGCACCACCGCCGCGCAGGCGTTGAAGTTTTCAAACACCACCTCGCCCTCCGGGCCGCCGTCCAGCGTATAGGCGTAGTCCGCGCCCAGCTTCGGTATGTCGAAATTCGCCGTGCCGCAGCCCACTTCCTCGTCCGGCGTGAAGCACAGCGCTATGCGCCCGTGGGGTATGTCCTCGTGCACCAGCTGCTCTATCAGCGTCATTATCTCCGCTATGCCCGCCTTGTCGTCCGCGCCCAGCAGCGTGTCGCCGCTCGCCGTGATGAGCGTGCGGCCCTTCAGCCCCGGCAGGTGCGGGAAATTCTTCACCTGCAGCGTCCGGCCCGCGCCCAGCTCCACGTCGCCGCCGTCGTAGTTCTCGATGACGCGCGGCTTCACGTTCTCACCGGAAAAGTCCGGCGAGGTGTCCATGTGCGCTATGAAGCCCAGGCAGGGCGCCGACTCGCGGCCCGGCGTGGCCTCCAAATGGCCGTAGACATAGCAGGTGTCCGTCAGCTCCGCGTCCGCAACGCCAAGCTGTCTGAGCTCTTCCGTCAACATCCGCGCCAGGTCGAACTGCCTCGGCGTCGAGGGCGAAACGCCTATGCCCTCCTCGCTCGCCGTGCTCACCTGCGCGTACCTTATCAGTCTCTCATATGCCTTCATTTTGCCTTTCCCACCCTTTTTATGAGATAAATGTCCGAGCCGAAATCGCCCGGCAGCCTGATGCCCCTGTCATAACCCGTGCCTTGGAAGAGGTTTTGCAGCCTGATGCCCTCCATGAGCGCCGCGCCGGAGGCCCTGTACCGCTCCGGCTCCTGTCTGAGCCCAGCCAGCTTGTCCGCCGTGCGCATCACCGCGCCGTCGTGCCGCAGCTTCACCGGCAGCGCGTGCTTTATGAGCGCCCCGAAGTCCGATATCCGCATCAGCGGCGGCAGGCTCTCCACCTCGTAGAGCGCCCCGGCCTCCAGGCCAGCGCAGGGCAGCTTCTCAAAGGCCGGCGCAGCGCACGTCAGCCGACGGAAAACGCCCGTCACCGCCTCGGAGCCGTCCTGCGCCACGCAGGAAAAACACTCCCGCCCGTCCGGCAGCGCAAAGCGGTAAAAGCGCCCGTATTGCAGCGTGCTGCGGTGCTCTTTATAAAACTTCACCTGCCGCGCGGCCTCGTCCAGCTCCGCCGGCGTCAGCTCGCGCAGGTCCAGTTCCCAGCCCAGGCAGCCGAAACACGACACCGCAAACCTCGTGCCCATGGGCGTGCGCCGCAGCGTCTGCGCGTTCGGGCAGGCCGAGATGTGCGCGCCCATCGCCGAGAGCGGATACAGGTACGACAGGCCCTTCTGTATGTCCAGGCGCTCTATCGCGTCCGTGTCGTCCGAGCTCCAGACCTGCGGCGAAAAGCACAGCATGCCCAGGTCGAACCTGTTGCCGCCCGAAGAGCAGCTCTCGAGCAGTATCTCCGGCCTCGGGCCGAATATCCGGCCCAGCACCTCGTAGAGCCCCAGTATATACCTGTGCATATGTTCCCCGCTCACCCCGGCGAGGTGGCGGTTCATGTCCCATTTCACATAGCTGATCTCCGCCGAGTCCAGCAGCCCGCCCACGGACTCGACGATATAGTCGCGCACCTCGGCGCGCGCGAGGTCCAGCAGCAGCTCATTGCGGCAAAGCACCGGCTCGCGGCCCGGCTCCGTTATCGCCCAGTCCGGATGCGCCGCGTACAGCCGGCTGCGCGGGTTCACCGCCTCCGGCTCTACCCAGATGCCGAAGTCCAGCCCCAGCTTCCGCACCGCCTTCGCCAGGCCCGCGACGCCCTCGGGCAGCTTCTTCCTGTCCGGCTCGTAGTCCCCGAGCCCGCCCGTGTCGTCGTCCCGGCCCTCAAACCAGCCGTCGTCCATGACGAAGAGCTCCGCGCCTATGGCCTTCGCCTTCCGCGCCAGCGAGAGCAGCCGTTTCGCGTCGAAGTCGAACATGAAGCCTTCCCAGGCGTTCACCAGCACGGGCCGCTCGCGCCCGGCCCAGGGCCCGCGCACGATGTGCCGCGCCACAAAGCCGTGCATCGCCCGGCTCAGGCCGCCGAAGCCCTCCGACGAAAAGCACAGCACCGCCTCCGGCGTCTCAAAGCCCTCCCCGGCCGCAAGAGGCCAGTCAAAGCCCTCGGGATTTATGCCGCCCATCACCCGCACGCTGCCGTGCTCGTCCGCCGAAACGCAGCTCATGTGCCCGCCGCTGTACACCAGGTTGAAGCCCCAGACCCGGCCCCGGTCCTCTCCCGCGCCGCGCTCCGAGAGCAAAAAGCCGGGATTCGCCCGGTTCGAGGAAAAACCCGTGCGGCTGGCGTTTATCAGCTCGCCCTCGGCCGGACGCAGCACGGCGTGCGCCTCGCGTATCCAGCCGCCTGTGAAATTCGTCATCTCCAGCCCGCGCTCGGCCAGGTCCAGGCTGAAGCTCATCAACTTATGCAGGTTTACATAATCCTTGAGACAGCGGAGCTCCGCCCTGCGCGTGATGACGTCGGTATCCGGGTAAGTGGTATAGTACAGCTTCAATTCCAGGCCCGCGGCCTCGTCACGCAGGGTAACGGCCAGGGTCATGTCCCCGCCGCAGGCCGTGGGCAGGCCGCCAGCCATCGGCACGGAGCCCTCGCGCAGCTCGTGGTTTACATAATGCAAGTCAACCGTGCGCGAGCCGTTTTTGCTTTTGAGCTCCACCGGCGAGGGGCGGTAGTCGCCCCTGCCCGGGCCGGACCATTCCATGGGCAGGGTATCGAGGCAGCAGGCCGCGCCGCCGCCGGGGTAGAGCACCGAGTCGCCGTAGGGCACGGCGCGCTTGAGCGCGAGCGCCGCCGCGTCCGCGTCGAACACGCGCGCGCCGTAGTGCAGGTGCTCGAGCTGGCCCTGCGGCGTCAGCCTGAACATATACGAGCTGTGCTCCGTCCGCAGGTGGAACAGCCCTTTATCGAACGTTATAGATCTGCGGCGCGACATATTCATCGTACATCTCCTGTGTTACTCCGCCCTTTTCCAGCATCTGCGCGTAGAACTCGCCGCTGCGTTTTATCCGGCGCTCCTGCGTTTCAAAGTCCGTATGCACGAGGCCGAAGCGCGCCGTGCTGCCCTCTATCCACTCGAAATTGTCGCAGAAGCACCAGTGGTAATAGCGCTCCACCGGCGCGGGGCACTCGGCTATGGCTTTGAGGTGCTCGTAGATATAGCGGCAGCGGAAGCTGTCGTTGAGGTCACAGGTGCCGTTTTCGCTGATATAGACGGGCCCGCCGTATTCCTTCCACATGCTCACGCACAGCCGGGCCAGGCCCTCGGGGTATATTTCCCAGCCCAGGTCGTTGCGGGGCGAGCCCTTCCGCACGCCGTCGGCGAGGCCCGAGCAAGTCGAGCGCGTATAGTAGTTTATGGCGACGTAGTCATAGAACCTGCCCCGGCCGTCGGGGCCGCGCATCATGGCGCGGGTCATGGCGGTCTGGAACAGGTATTCCGAGGCCCTGGCCGCCGCGGCATGCGCGGGGTTTTTCGGGTCCTCGGGCGCGAACACGCGCAGGTGGTTGGCGAAGCTCACGCGCGCGTCGGGCACGAGGCGGTGTATGAGCTTATACGCCTCGATATGGCAGGGCGTGAACGCGGCCATGACGCGCAGGGCCGCGGGCACAGAGCGCATCCCCGGCGGCCAATCGCCGCTCATGTAGCCGTTGACGGCGTAGACGTTCGGCTCGTTGAGCGTTATCCAGCAGTCCACATACGGCGCGAGCCTGGGCACGATGTATTCGACGTACTCCAAAAAGGCCAGCTTCGCGCCCGGCGCGAGAAAGCCGCCCGAGCGCTCGAACCACAGCGGGTTTGAAAAGTGCCAGAGCGTGACCATGGGCTTTATGCCCAGTCCGTTGAGGTATCCGAGCTCCTCGGCATAGTGCTGCACGGCGCTCTCGTCGAAGACGCCGCGCTCCGGCTCTATGCGGCTCCACTCCAGGCCCAGCCGGCAGCATTTGAGGCCCATTGCGGCCATCAGCTCCGCGTCCTCGCGCCAGCGCTCCCAGTGCATGGTGGCGACGGAGGGATCCGAGCCGTCCTTGATATTCCCGCGCCGGTACCAGTCGTACCAGTTGTTGTTCCGGTCGCCGCCCTCGACCTGCGTGGCCGCGCTGGACGCGCCCAGCAGTATGCCGTCAAGCGAAAATGCCTCTCCCATGGCGCACCTCCTTTCCTGTCATCATAGCACATTTTGGCTGGATGCAAAAGACTAATAATTGCCGCCGGGGCATTTCGCGCCCGTGCAAAACAAGGACGCCCGGAGACCGGGCGCCCTTGTCCATTGTATCTGCGATTATTTGTACATTTCCTTGAGCTTGAGCAGGTGCTCGTACCTCGCCTTGGCGTTGGCCTCGCTGGCCTCGAAGAGCCTGTCGGCCCTTTCGGGGAACTCGCGGGTCAGGCGGGAGTACCTGGCCTCGTTCATCAGGAAGGCACGGTAGCCGTCCGCCGGCTCCTTGCTGTCCAGCGCGAACTTCGGCTCGGCAGCCGGGTTGAACCTGTAGAGGTTCCAGTAGCCGCAGTCGACAGCCTTCTTCATCTCGCTCTGGCAGTTCGTCATGCCGCCCTTGATGCTGTGCATCTCGCAGGGCGCGTAGGCGATGATGAGGGACGGGCCGTTGTAGGCCTCGGCCTCGGTGATGGCCTTGATGGTCTGGGCCGGGTTCGCGCCCATGGCGATCTGGGCCACATAGACGTAACCGTAGGTCATGGCGAGCTCGGCGAGGGCCTTGCTCTTGATCTCCTTGCCGGCCGCGGCGAACTGAGCCACCTGGCCGATGTTGGAGGCCTTGGAGGCCTGGCCGCCGGTGTTGGAGTAGACCTCGGTGTCGAAGACGAAGACGTTCACGTCCTCGCCGGAGGCGAGCACATGGTCGAGGCCGCCGTAGCCGATGTCGTAGGCCCAGCCGTCGCCGCCCATGATCCACACGGACTTCTTGTTCAGGTAATCCTTCTTCGCCAGGATCTCGGCCGCGAGCGTGCAGGCAGCGCAGTCGCAGTAAGCCTTGCCGGCAGCCTTCAGCTTCTCGCCGTGGGCCTTGATCTCGGCATTGTCGCAGGCGCACAGCTCGTCGACGGTAGCGATGCCGTCCTCGAGCGCGGCGATGTAGGCCTTCGCGGCGTCGCCGTTGGCGTTGCCGTCGTTATAGGTCTCGAGCCACTTCTCAGCAGCGGCCTTCAGCTCGGCGTTGCACCACTCGACGGCGATGAGCTCCTTCGTCTTGGCGGCGAGGTCGTCGCGGATCTTCTTCTGGCCGAGGTAGAGGCCCAGGCCGTGCTCCGCGTTGTCCTCGAACAGGCTGTTGACCCAAGCGGGGCCCTTGCCTTCCTTGTTGACGGTGTAGGGGCTGGTAGCAGCCGGGCCGCCCCAGATGGACGAGCAGCCGGTGGCGTTGGAGACGATCATGTGGTCGCCGAAGAGCTGGGTGATCAGCCTGGCGTAGCTGGTCTCGGCGCAGCCGGCGCAGGAGCCGGAGAACTCGAGCATGGGCTGCTTGAACTGGCTGCCCTTGACCGTGTTGTCCTGCATATCCTTCTTCTCGCTGACCTTCTCGGTCATGTAGGTCCAGACGTCCTGCTGGTCGAGCTGGCTCTCCATGGGCACCATGGTCAGGGCCTTGGTCGGGCAGACGCCGGCGCAGACGCCGCAGCCCATGCAGTCCAGCGGGGAAACGGCCATGGCGAAGCTGTAGACATCCTTGCCCTTGCCGGCCTTGACCGGGACGATCCTCGCAGCAGCCGGAGCCGCGGCGGCCTCCTCAGCGGTGAGGGCGTAGGGACGGATGGTCGCGTGCGGGCAGACATAGGCGCACTGGTTGCACTGGATGCACTTCGCGCTGTCCCACTCGGGCACGGAGACCGCAACGCCGCGCTTCTCGTAAGCGGAGGCGCCCAGCTCGAAGGTGCCGTCGGCGTGGGCCTTGAACGCGGAAACAGGCAGGCTGTCGCCGTCCATCTTGCCGACCGGGTCGAGGATCTCCTTGACCATCTTCACGACCGGGCCGCGGCCGGTGAGCTCGACAGGCTTGCTCTCGTCAACGGCGTTCGCCCAGCTGGCGGGCACGTCGACCACGGTGTACGCGGAGGCGCCCAGCTCGATGGCCTTGTGGTTCATATCGACGACGTCCTGGCCCTTCTTCAGGTAGGAGTGCGTCGCGGCGT
>CALXEH010000054.1 GCA_944387285.1 uncultured Oscillospiraceae bacterium
CCTCCTTAGCTCAACAGGTAGAGCATGCGGCTGTTAACCGCAGGGTCGTAGGTTCGAATCCTACAGGGGGCGCCAAAGAGCCGCCACTCACGGGTGGCGGCTCTACGAATAAGGGCCTTTAGCTCAGTTGGTTAGAGCAACCGGCTCATAACCGGTCGGTCCGGGGTTCGAGTCCCTGAAGGCCCACCAAGGGAAGCAAGCTGCGGCTTGCTTCTTTTTTTATTTGCAAAAAGCCCGGCGCGCGGGTCGATGCCTGCGCGCCGGGTCTATTATTCCTCGATGCTGCGGTACTCGCAGTAGCCGTCGTCGCCGAAGTCGTAGCTGACGCCGCCGATTTCGGCCGAGCCGGTCACGAAGCTGCCGTCCGCGCGCCTGTAGCGCCAGCCGGTGTCGTCTGCGGTCCAGCCCTCGCCGGAGACCCCGTTGTACATGTAGATGTTCAGCTTCAGCGCCTCGCGCGTCTCGTTGTCCTGGAAATGCCACCACTCGCTCGTCAGGCCGCCGAAGCCTGCGCCCTTCATGATGCTGCTTAGCAGGTTGGCGTTGATGTTGTTCTGATAGATCACCGAGTAGATGCTCAGGTCGTGCATAACGGTCTGCATCTCCAGCTCCTCGCCGGAGAGGTCCTCGAGCGTAAGGTCCAGGGCGATGCCCATGTTGTGCATGGAGCCGTACTGTGCCAGGAAGTTGGGCAGGCCGAATGTGCCGTCTTCCCAGAATCGGATGTAGGTCAGCTCCTCACCCTCGGCCAGCTCGGGCAGCAGCTCGGGGACTTCGCCGTAGATATCCAGCTCGGGCACAGGCTCGTCAACCAGCTTGGCCGCCTTCTCGAAGATGTCCAGCGTGGCCCAGTTGGGTCGGAAGGAGTCGTAGATCTTCAGGCGGCAGCCCTGCTCTATGGCCGCGTTGGCCGCCTCATAGAGCTTGGCGCAGCAGGGATAGAGATAGGGCGCGAGGAAGCTGCCGTCGGCCTGCTGCACGCTGGCGTAGCCCACGATGACCTCGCCCGTGACCTCGGGGATCTCGTAACCGTGGGCGGTGTAGAGCGAGCTGTAGCTGTTGGTGATGTTGTAGCTGATGAGGTCGCCCATGTACTCGGGCAGGTTTATGAGGCAGTAGTTGCTGTCGATGTAGCCGTACTGCCCGCCGCAGCGCACGTTGAAGAGCCCGTTTTCCTCGCCGAGGACGGTGAGCGTGGTGCCGGCGGCTATGCTGCCCAGCTGCTCGGAGTCGAAGTCGGGCTCGGAGTAGAAGGCCAGCTCGGTCAGGGGCCAGACGGTGCAGTAGAGGCTGCATAGCTCGGTGCGCAGCTCGAGCGAGGCAGGCTGCGCGGCGAATTCCTCGCCCTCTTCGGGCTCGCCGCCCACCGTGACCACCCGGAAACTGTAGTCCATGCAGGAGGCCAGGGCGCCGGTGAGGTATTCGCGCTCATCCTCGGGACCGAAGCCGGCCAGGGTGAGCCAGTCGCCGCCGGAGAGCTGCTGGACCTCGTAGCCGTCGCCCTTCGTCTCGTTCCAGCTGAGGCGGTAGCGGTTGCTGCCCAGCTCCTCGCCCTCGAGTTCTATGACGCCCGGCAGCAGCGCCTGCCTGTCCACGGCGACGCTCTCGCTCGGCAGGCCGGTGACGGTGCAGCCGCCGCTGCTTTTGACCGCGCGCAGGACGAAGCGGAATTCCTCGCCGCGCTCGGGCATGGGCAGCTCGCGGCCCTCGCCGAAGCTGAGTTTCTGCAGCTCGCCGCCGGCCTTGAGCAGCGTCTCGTCCTCGCCGTCCAGGCGGTAGAGCTCATAGCTCAGGCCGTCTTCGCCCTCGACACGCAGCTCCAGCGTCTGATCCTCATCGTTCACCGTGTATTCAACGGAGGGGATCTCCAGCGGGTCGAGCGTCAGCTCCACCGTGAGCGCGTCTTCGCCCAGGCGAAGGAACTGCCCGCCTATGGTCTGCCAGCGGCCGAGGCTCGCCACCGTGACGAGCAGGGGCCGGCCCTCGGGCAGGCCGCTCAAAAGCGTGCTGCTGCCCGACACGTCAAACTCGGAGAGCAGCGCGGCTTCCTCGCCCTCTGCGCCCGGCTCTGCGACGCTGATGCGGTAGTCGCCCACGCCCTCGGCGGCGGTCCAGCCCAGGGTGTAGTCCCCGCCGCCCTCGGCGCGCAACCAGAGCTCCGCGTCAGCGGGCATCCGCGTCGCCGCGCGCAGCCAGGGCACCAGGAAGGCCAGGCCCGCCGCCGCCGCGATCACGAGCGCGAACAGCGCAAAGGCTATGAGCGCTCTGCGTGCTTTTTTCATGCTTTACCTCGCTTTCGGGCGGGAATCACTCGACGTAGTTGACCGTTTCGCCGCCCTCGTCCCTGTAGGTGTAGACCGTGAAGCCGTCGTAATAGAGGTTGCCGTCCTCTCCGTCGCCGAGGCAGCTGGGCGCATAATCGCTGCTGAGGGGTTCCCCAATGGCGGCGATAAGCTCCTCCAGCGGCTTGCCCTCGAAGCTCTTGGCGGTCTCGAGCAGGCTCTCGTCCTCCTCAGCCGGCGCCTCGGTCGGGTCAGGCGCCTCGGTCTGGACGGAAGCCGGGGTCTCGACAGGGGCTTCGGTCGGGTCGGGCTGGGTCTCGCCGCAGGCCGCAAGGCCCAGCAGGAGCACGGCGGTGAGCAGCAGAACAGTGGCTTTTTTCATCTTTATCCCTCTCTACTATATGTATTATATGGAGATGTCCGCGCGCACGAGGCTGCCGCCCGAGTACCAGCAGACGCCGTAGTCCCCGCCGCCCTCGCCGGGCAGCAGGGCGGAGTAGCCGCCGTTTATGAGCAGCGCCTCATAGCAAGCGCCATTATACTCTATGTACACCGGAGAATCAACGTCGATATCCCCGAATATGCCGCCGGAGACGACGTGGCCGCCGGCCTTGTCCGGTTCGATGTCCATGTCCGCGCTGCCGGGGATTGCACCGGCGGTCTCGAGCTCGCGCAGCTGCGCGGGGAATAGCGCCGCCTGTTCGCAGAGCCAGTAGAGGTTGCGCTCTACGATCTCCACTGCCACGGCGTCGGCCCCGAGCTCCTGCGCGGCGCGCAGGTCGTAGGCGGACTGGCGCGAGAATCTTGCGCTGCCCCAGCTGTCGGCCAGGAAGGGGTAGAGCAGCTCGCCGAAGGAGTCGCGGAACATGAGCAGGCAGCCCTCGCCGTCGCTGACAGTGTCAATGGTAATGCTGTCAGGCCGTATCCCCTCACCCTGGCTGAAGTCCAGGCCGACAGGCGCGCCGTCGGTCTCGGGGTCTGACGCGGCGGGGTAGAGCATTTCAAAGAGGTCGCCGGTGTGCGGGCTGGCCTCAAAGGCGCCGCCCTCGGCATAGGAGCTCTCCACGCCCAGGGCGGCGTTGAGCGCGTCGGCGGCCAGGGCGGCGCCCCTGGAGGTCCAGTGCGAGTCGTGCTCGAAGTAGAGCGTCTCCTCCCGGGCTGAAAAGAGCGCGAAGAGGTCCACATAGTCCAGGCCCTCGGCCGCCAGCGCCTCGGCCAGGCGCTCGCTGTTCGACTCCGCGCCCGAGCGGGGATAGTCCGGCATCTGCCCGGGGTAGAGGCTGCTCTTGTTCGGCGCTATCGTGAAGACGAAGTCCGCGCCCAGGCCCTCGACGTACTCGGCCATGAGCGCGAGGTTGCGCGCCGCGGAGAAGATCTCCCTCTGCGTCATGAGCTCCACGCCGGCGTAGTCGGCCAGCTCGTCGGCATAGTAGAGCCAGCCGCCGCTGCCCAGGATCACGCCGTCCTCGGCGCTCTGGCCGAAGAGGGCCTCGACCCTGGCCCAGAGGGTGATGAGCTCCTGCCGGAAGGCGAAGCTCTCGTCTGCGTAGGCCGCGGCGGAGGAGAGGAAGTCCGGGTCAAGCCTGCCGTCGTCCAGCAGCGAGGGCGCCTTGGGCGCAAGCTCGTTTGCCCGGGCCTCGCTCGGCCCGAGGGCCAGCATGCCCACGGAGGGCAGCAGGCAGAGCAGCAATATGGCCGCTATAAAGATGATAGCCCGATGTTTCATGTCTCAAGCCCCATATTTGTAGTTCCAGCCGGCCGCGAAGGCCGGGGACATGGCGAACATGTCCCTGTTGTAGACGCCGTCCCTGCGGTAGGCCATCTCCGTCTCGGTGTCGTAGGTGAGGCGCGTGCCGGACTCGTCGTAGATGACGACCCAGCCGTGGCGCTCATAGTCCCAGCCCATGGTGCCGGATATGGCCTGGGCGTCGTAGCCTAGGCCGCGCGCCAGGGCCCAGAAGGCCGCGGCGTAGTTGTAGCAGTTGCCCCTGCCCGTTGAGAGCATGGTCAGGGCCTCCTCCACCTCCCAGCCCGTCTCGCCCAGGTCGTAGAAGTTGCGCCGGAGGTACTGGAAACCGTCGCGCACATAGTCGTAGGCGGCGCGGAGCATCTCATTGCGGCTGCCGTATTCCTCGCAGATGGGCGCAAGCACCTCAGCCACCAGGGCGTCGAGCTCCTCGCTGCCGCTGCTGTAGCGGCCGTTAGGGCCGTAGCTGATGCCGCCGCGCTCCTCGTTGACGACAAAGCCGCCGTCCTCGTCCACATAGTAGAGGTAGCCCGCGATGTTGACAGGGCCGGGCTCATAGCCCGAGGCCGGGCAGCAGCCCGTCTCGTCGAAGTACATGCCGTCGATCAGCGCGTCGGTGACGAAGAGCCCATCTTCGTCCACATAGTAGAAGCTGCCGCCGATTATGACGGGCCCGGAGGGGTAGGATGCGGCGCCCTCGGGCCCGGCGCAGGCGGCGAGTGCGGCGGCGCCGGGCCGGTCTGCGGCCAGGTCGGGCGCAGGGGCGCTCTCGCAGGCGGGCAGCTCGAGCCCGGCGAGCCGGACTATGGCCGCGGCGGCCTCGAGCCGCGTCATGGGCTCCGTGCCGTCGAGCCCGGCGAGTTCGGATTCGGAGAAGGCCCCTCTCAGCGCGGCGGCCAGATCGCGCTCGCCGGCGGTGCTGAGCGCAGCGAGCCCAGGCGCCTCATAGGCCCCGTCGAAGAGGGCCGAGACGCCCGCGGCCAGCTCCGCGCCGCTGATGAGCTCGTCGGGATAGAGCCTGCCGAGGCTGTCGTGACTGAGCCAGGGCTGCATATCCTGCGTGAGCTCCGGGGCGATGAGCGCGGTGTAGGCGGCGTCGTGCTCGGCGGGCTGCTCAGGCTCGGCCTCGCCGCCCAGGGCGTCCAGCCAGCAGACGAAGCGCAGGCCCTCGCCAGCCGTTTCGAGCGCGGAGACGTCCGGCGTCTCACCGGGCGCCAGCTCCAGCTGCGTGACGTTCCCGTCCACGGTGAAGCTGAGCGTGACGGAGGCCGGGGCCGCAAAACGCGCCGCCACGGCCAGGCTCAGGCAGAAGAAAGCCAGGGCCAGCAGCACCCAGAAAAGCGGATTCAGCTTTTTTAACATGGGCCCGCCTCCTCAGAATTGAAAGTAGATGAAGGGCGCGAAGCCTCCGCTGGCCATGGCGGCGAAACACAGCGCCAGCAGCGGCACGCAGAGGACGTAGGACGCGGCCTCGAGCGCCGGCCCGGCCTTCCCGCCGCGCAGCCTGTCCATGAGCGCGGGCAGGGGCGCGCAGCAGAGCGCGCCGAGCAGCAGCACGAATACGGCCCAGCCGCCCAGGGCGCCCTGCAGCACGAGGCTGCCCTCGACCGTGAAGTCCCAGCGCGTGAACATGGCGGAGATGAGCGCAAAGCCCTCGCCCACGCTCGGAGCGCGGAACATGGCGAAGCCCAGCAGCACGGCGAGCAGGGTGTAGATCCGCGAGAGCAGCCTGCCCGCGGCGCAGCGCCGCCAGCGCTTCACGTCGAGGACGCCCAGGCTCTCGAGCGCGGAGAGCAGCCCGTGCCAGGCGCCCCAGAGCAGGAAGGTGAGGTTGGCCCCATGCCAGAGCCCGCAGAGGGCGAAGACCAGGAACTTGTTGGCCGCAGTGCGCAGCCTGCCGCGGCGGCTGCCGCCGAGCGGGATGTAGAGGTAGTCCCTGAACCAGAGCGAGAGGGAGATGTGCCAGCGCCGCCAGAAATCCGCAATGCTCACCGCGGCGTAGGGGCGGTGGAAGTTCTCGGGACAGCGGAAGCCGAGCGCCCGGCCCAGGCCGATGGCCATGTCGCTGTAGCCGGAGAAGTCGAAGTAGAGCTGCAGGCAGTAGGCGGCGGCGCCCAGCCAGGCGAGCCTGGCGTCCAGGGCCGGGCCGGCCGAGTAGGCCGCGTCCGCCACTGCGGCGGCCCCGCCGGAGAACAGCAGCTTCTTGGAGAGGCCCAGCACGAAGCGCCTGAGGCCCGCGGCCGTATCCTCCGCCGTGCGGCGGCGGGAAGAGAGCTGGGCCTCAAAGTCGGGATAGCGCGAGAGCGGCCCGCTCATGACCTCGGGCAGGAAGGAGATGTACAACAGGGCCCGGCCGAAGCTGCGCGCCGGAGGGGCGGAGCCCCTGGCCGCGTCCACGACATAGCTGATGCCCTTGAAGGTGAAAAAGCTCACGCCCGCGGGCGCTATGATGTCCGGCAGGCTGAGCCCGACGCCCAGCAGCGCGAGGCCCTGGCCGAAAAAGCCCAGATACTTGCAGGCGGCCAGCAGGCCGAGATTGAGCACGGCCGCCAGCAACACGGCCGCCCGCCCGTGCCGGAGGGCTAAGAGCCCCAGCAGCCAGTTCGTGAGGGCCGAGGCCAGCAGCAGCCCCAGCGCCCAGAGCTCGCCGAAGGCGTAAAACACCAGCCCTGCCAGACACAGCAGGCAGTTTTTCGCCCGCGTCGAGCGCAGCAGCGCCTCCAGTATCAGCAGGACGGGCAGGAAAAAGAACAGGAATGAGGGGCTGTCAAAGTTCATGCGGCCTGCCCTCCGTAGATGTACACGAGCTGGCTGGCGCGCAGCGGGTCCATGGCGTACAGGTCCGCGTCGAGGATGCGGCGGTTGTAGATGTAGGCCATCTCGAGCTCGACGTCGTAGACGATGCGCGTGCCCTCGGCGTCGTACATGATGACCCAACCGTGGGGCGAGCAGTTGCGGCCCACGGTGCCGGCTACGGCCTGGGCGTCGTAGCCGAGGCCGCGCGCGAGGGCGCAGAAGGCCGCGGCGTAGCAGTAGCAGTTGCCGCGCCCGGTCCGGAACATGGTCAGGGCCTCCTGCGTCTGCCAGCCGTCCGCGCCGACCTCGTAGTAGTTGCGGCGCAGATAGGTGAAGTTGTCCCTGACGTATAGATAGGCCGCGCGCAGCATCTCCTCGCGGCTGCCGTACTCCGCGCAGATGGGCGCGAGCGTCTCCGCCACCAGGGCGTCGAGCTCGGCGCTGCCGCTGGAATAGCGCCCGTCGGGGCCGAAGGCTATGCCCTGGACCTCTGTGTTTGTGAGGAAGAGCCCATCTTCTACGCAGTACAGCCAGCCGTCCAGGTTCAGGAAACCGTCCTCATATGCGGCAAGCCCCTCGGGCCTGAGGCAGCGGAGCAGCTCGGCCGCGCCCTCTCGGGCCGGGTCGAGGTCGGGTGCCGCGGCCCTGCCTGAGTATTCGGGCGCCTGCGCGCCCGAGAGCTTGCAGATAAGCTGCGCCGCCTGTATGCGCGTGAGCGGTTCCTCGCCCTCGAGCCAGTCCAGCTCGCCCGGGGCGAAGGCGCCCTCGAGCGCCGCGGCCAGGTCGCAGGCGCATACGCTCGAAAGCCCGCTGAGTTCGCCGGCCTCGAGGCCTCCGGCGAAGGCCGCGCTCAGGCCGGCTGCGGCCTCCTGCCCGCTGATCGGCTCGTCGGGCAGGGCCCGGCCGTACTCGCCGCAGTCGAGCCAGGGCTCCAGCCCGTCTCCGGCCAGGGCCGGGGCGATGAGCGCCGTGTAGGCGGCGTCGGCATGGGCGGGCACCTCGGGCCGGGCCTCGAGCCCCTCCTCGTCCAGCCAGCAGACGAAGCGCAGGCCCTCGCCCACGAGCTCAAAACCGGAGACGTCCGGCGTCTCGCCCGGCATGGGCCGCAGCTCGGTGACCTGCCCGCCCACATCCAGGGTCACGGTATAGCGCGTGAACTCGCCCATGGCGGCGAATACGCAAAAGGCGGAGACCCCGGCGGTACCCGCGAGTATCACGGCGGCCTCCAGCAGTTTTTTCAGTTTTTTCACTCTCTATGTCCCCCACAGAACCCACATACTTCTAACTTTTTAATAATAATAATATAGCAGCGTGGATATTTCAAGCAATTTCGACGCCTTCCGCGCCCTTCCGGGCAAAGTTCGCAGCCCGGAGCCGCTACTTGCGCCGAAAGGGAATATGTGTTATGGTGGTAATAGCTATTTGCGCCTGAAACAGGGGTCGTGCTGTCGTTATCCTGGGATAATTAAGCGGTTTCAGGGCACATAAAGGGAGATGTTGGTACAGAAAAAGAAGGGGGGATAAGCGAGGTATGAGGCTAAGAAAGACGGCGGCGCTGCTGCTGGCGCTGGCGCTTACGCTGTCTCTGGTGCCGGGCCTGCCGGCGTATGCGGCGGGCATGGACCTTGCGCTTAAGTATGAAGCGCAGGTGCAGCCGGGCGGCACGCTGACGGTGGAGCTCAGCTGCGGCGGCGGCCCTGGCGCGGCCGCGGTGCAGTTTGCGCTGGATTTTGACCGGAGCGTGCTGGAGTGCACGGGCTGCAAGCCGGGCCCGGCGCTGGCGGGGATGCTGTGCGCCGCGAATCCCGACGCCCCGGCGGGCGCGACCATAGCTGCGGCGAGCGCCGCGGATCAGGACCTGAGCGGCGTGCTGGGCGTGTTCAGTTTCCGGGTGCTCAAGGCAGGTGACTACGGCTTCAGCCTGGGGAGCGTGCTCTTCACGGACGAGGACGGCAGGCACCTGGGCTATACGCTAGGGACCGCGGCGGGGCAGCCGCCCGAGGACGGCGACGAGACGCCCGCTTTCACCGACACGGCCGGGCACTGGGCGGAAGAGTACATAGACCGCGCGGCGCAGCTGGGCCTGGTGAACGGCATAGGCGGCGGCCTGTACGACCCGGACGGCGGCATGACCCGGGCGCATTTCGTCACGATACTCTGGCGCGCCTCGGGCGAGCCGGAACCCGGCGGGAGCACGAGCTTCCGCGACCTGGGCGCGGAGGATTCCTACTATTACAAGGCTGTGCTCTGGGCCGAGGAAAAGGGCTATGTGAACGGCGTGGGCGACGACTTGTTCAACCCGAACGGCGGCGTCACGCGCGAGCAGCTGGTGACCATCCTGTTCCGCATGTACGGGCAGGTGCAGGGCGGCGAGCTGATGTACGGCAGTATCTATGAGCAGGCCTTCAGCGACAGCGCGAAGGTGTCCGACTGGGCGAAGGCGGCGCTGTGGTGGGCCGTGTACAAGGAGATCTGGTGCGGCACGGAGAGCCCCGAAGCCGGGACGATGCTGTATCCGCAGCAGCGGGCGACGAGGGCTCAGATAGCCGTGATGATGGTGAGATACTTGCAGCTGCAGGAGGTGGGACGCGCATGAAGAAACTCCTGATATTCCCGGCGGCGGCCCTGGCGCTGCTGCTTTTGCTGGCGGCCGCCTTTGCCGAGGGCCCCAGCGGCCCGGCGCTCTTTGAGCTGAATGTGGAGGAGGGCTACGACCTGCAGGCGCTAGGGCGCGACGGCGCCGCTGCCGCAGCGGTACAGGGCGAGGCGGAGGGCTGGAGCGGCACGCTGTATATCGGCGCCGCCAGGCTAAAACTGAGCTTTTCCGGCCTGGACGGCGAGGAATATGTCGTGCTGCTGCTCAGGGACTGCACGGTGCCGACGCAGGCGGGCCTCTGCTATGCCGAACAGCTCAGCGGGCCTGAGCTGAGCTTTGACGTTTACCCCTACGACCTGGGCGAGGCGGGCAGCTACGGGCTCTACGTCTCGTCGGAGTCGGGCGGCTACGTCAGGGTTGCAGCCTTCCGGGTGACGGCCGATTGGTCTGGCGCAGAAGAGGGCGAGGACGTGCCCGGGCCGGAGGCGACGCCGGAGCCCGACGGCAGCGGGAACGCAGGCGAAGCCGCGCCTGCTGCCGGGGACGTGAACGGCGACGGGCTTTTGGATGAGGGCGACGCCCTGCTCGTGCTCAGATACGCGGCCGGGCTGGAGAAGCTGGACGCGGCCCAGGCCGCGGCTGCGGACCTGGACGGCGACGGTAAGGTCAGCATCTACGACGCGAGCCTGATCCTGCAGGCCGCGGGCCGCGGGCAATAAAAAGTCAAGGGCGGCGCATAATGCGCCGCCCAAGTCTATCGAAAGAGCCTCGCAGAGTTTCGCGGCCACAGCCGCGAAACAGATTTTGATCGTTTTCGGCGGCAGCGCATACCTCGGCGAAGTGCGCATCATTTCCGGTTGCCCCACAGGGGCGAGGAAATGACGCATCTGTATTTTTCCCGAGGGCGTGTACCTCGGTCAAGTGCGCATCATTTCCGGTTGCCCCGCAGGGGCGAGGAAATGGCGCATCTGTATTTTTCCCGAGGGCGTGTACCTCGGTTGAGTGCGCATCATTTCCGGTTGCCCCGCAGGGGCGAGGAAATGGCGCATCTGTATTTTTCCCGAGGGTGTGTACCTCGGGAAAAATACTTCTCGCGGAGCGGAGTGTCGAATCGTCCGCCTTTGGCGGACGACCGAGGCGTGCAGCGCAACGCATAATGCGCCGCCCTGATGTCGGAGCCGGAAGGGCTCAATAGGTCATGGCCTCTATGAAGCCCGCGAGCTTGTCCGGGGCTATGATTATCTGCTCGCCGCGCATGCCCGCGCTTATGGCGATCTCGTCGAAGAGTATGCTCGTCTCGTCGAGGTAGGTGGGGTATTTCTTCTTCATGCCTATGGGCGAGCAGCCGCCGCGCATGTAGCCCGTGAGGGGCAGCAGCTCTTTGACGTGGATCATCTCGAGCTTCTTGTTGCCCGAGACGGCGGCCGCACGGCGCAGGTCCAGCTCGTCCGAGACGGGGATGCAGAAGACGAGGATGCCGGTCTTGTCCCCGCGCGTGACCAGGGTCTTGAAGACCTGCTCCTCCGGCAGGCCGATCTGTTCTGCGGCGTGCTTGCCGGAGAGGTCGGCCTCGTCGTATTCGTACTCCGCCGTGCGGTAGGCGATGCCCGCCGCGTCCAGCAGGCGCATGGCGTTGGTCTTGGTCATTTGCCCCACCTTCCAATCTCCTCCGCATGCCTGCGGCAGATGCTCAGTACCTCCGCCCCGTCCAGCGCCGGGAAGGGCGTGACCGGCGCGGGTTCCGCCGCCCAGGGCCGAAGCTGCAGCCGGTAGAAGGCCAGGTCGCGCCAGGCGCCGAGCTTCCAGCCCGTCTTCACGTCCACATAGACCAGCTCGAAGCCGAGGCTCTCATGCAGGCGCTCGCTCGGCGGGTTGGGCACCGAGACCGTGCCGTAGATGTTGACGTAGCCCTGCAGGCGCAGGATATCGAGCAGCGCGCCGTAGAGAGCCCGGCCCAGGCCACCGCCCGTGCTGCCAGGCTCGAGGTAGACCGAGAGCTCCGCGTCCCAGTCGTAGGCCGCGCGCTCCCTGTAGCGGTGGGCGTAGGCATAGCCGATGGGCCTGCCGTCCCGCTCACAGACGAGATAGGGGTACTGCTCCAGCACCGCAGTGAGCCTCTTCGTGAACTCCTCCGCCGTCGGCGCGGGCGATTCAAAGGTCAGGGGAGTGCCGGTATAGGGCGCGTATATGGCCGCAAGCGCCGGCCCGTCGGCCGCCGTGGCCGTTCTGATAGTCAAGCTCATAGTAAACTCTCCTCTTTGCGAGATTTTACTATTTACCGAACTGCGCGTCAAGGATTAACGGAAAATTCACAGTATGGCCCGAGATTGTCGCTTGTAAAATCCGCATTAGATGTTATAATCAATACGTTGCAAATGGCGTGGAGAGGTGTCCGAGCGGTTTAAGGAGCCGGTCTTGAAAACCGGTGACCCGGCAACGGGCCATGGGTTCGAATCCCATCCTCTCCGCCAATTTTTAGGCCGTGCGGCGGCATGCCGCCGGCTTGGGCATAGTGTCCCTCCATCGCAGGGTGTAGGTACGGTGAAGGGCGTATTTTATACGGAATGAGGGATTGAGCATGTCAAAATTCAGGGTCATAACCGACGGCTCGGGCGACCTGACGCCGGAGCTCGTGAAGGAGCGCGACATCACCGTGGTGCCGTTTTATGTCATGCTGGGCAGCGGGGACTACCTCAAGCAGGACGTGGACATCGGCACGCCGGAGTTTTATGAGTGGATGGTCTCGCATCCGGGCGTGTATCCCAAGAGCTCGACGCCCTCGACCCAGGACTTCCTGAAGGTCTTCCGCGAGGTGGCGGAGGCCGGCGAGCAGGCCATCTGCATCTGCATCACGCAGAAGTTCTCGAACTCCTACCAGACCGCAAAAATAGCCCTCGAGCTGCTGCGCGAGGACTATCCCGACGCGAAGATCGCAGTTTACAATTCCATGGTCAACACCGTGCTGCAGGGGCTCTACGTCCTTGAGGCCTGCGACCTGCGCGACGCCGGCTTCGAGCTGGATGAGGCCGTACGCCGGCTGGAGGAGATAAGGCCCACGGGGCGCATCTTTTTCACCATAGGCAGCATGTCCTACCTGAGCATAGGCGGGCGCATAGGCAAGCTCGCCGGCAAGGTCAGCACCGTGCTCGGCATCCGGCCCATCATCACCCTCAAGGAGGGCGAGATCTTCCCCTCCGGCGTCTGCCGCGGCCGGGGCAAGAGCCTCGACAAGGTCATAAACGTCTCGCGCGAGTACCTCAAGGAAAACTTCAGCTCGGCAGACGAGCTCTCCATCGCCGTGGGCTACGGCTATGACTACAACGAGGCCGCCGAGTTCCAGGGCCGCATCAGCGCCCTGCTCGACGAGCTGGGCCTGTCAAAGCCGGATATCCCGATAAGGCTCATAAGCTCGGTCATCGCCGTGCACACCGGGCCCTATCCGCTCGGCATAGGCGTGCTCAGAAGGGCCAGGCTGGACAAATGAAAACGAGCCCTGCCGGAGATCGAGGGGGAACTCTCACCGGCAGGGCTCTTTCCGTTCACGCTCAGGCGCTTTTCATCTCTGCAAGTCTCTGGGGCGCCTCGAAGTAGGACGGATAGCTCTCGACGGGAACGGGGAAGTAGTCAAGGCCAAGGGCCTCGCCGTTCGCGGCGTCGATGTAGCAGCAGTAGTGCATCTCGTCCGAGGTGAATTCCAGCTCGTAGAGGCTGCCGCCCTCGAGCAGCCGCTGGGAGTCGAACCTCGCAGTCTGGACGTTCGCGGCCTCAAGCGCCAGCGCGCGGGCCTGCATCGGGCTTATATAGAGAATGTTCTTTTTCATGTTTATTGACTCCTTTGCTGTTTTGTTTTATGTGCCCATTCTAGCGTGTGTTTATTAAAATAACGTTAAAAGAAAAAGTTATTTTAATAACGATGTTTTCTTTCCCTTCCTGTGCCTGTGGGCGTATGATAGCAGGCGGATATTAACCAGCCGTTAGCGCAGGATTAGAATATCATTAAAAGCGTAAACTTTTTCTGAACGGCTGAAATTAGTTCAGCTTGCAAAGGCCGTCGGTATCTGGTATAGTGTGCGAAGTGGATTTTAAGCCCGGTACAGAGAGACCGGCAAAACCGCTGACGATACCGCGCCTGGGGCGCGGGGCTTTGGTGTGTCTTGCCGGGATGCGGCAAGGCATTTTTTTGTTGCAATTACGGAAAGGGGCGAGCAGCGTGAGGGAGAAGGCCAGGCTGATGGACGAGGCCGCGGTGAACCGCGCGCTGATGCGCCTGTCCCACGAGATAACGGAGCGGAACCACGGCGCGGACAATGTCTGCCTGGTGGGGATACGGCGCCGGGGCGAGCCGCTGGCGGAGCGGATAAGGGACAATATAGAGAAGATAGAGGGCCTGCGGGTGCCCTGCGGCAGCGTGGACGTGCGCTATTACCGGGACGACCTGAAGCGCCTGGCGGAGGACCCGATAGTCGCGCCGGCGCAGCTGGAGTTTTCCGTGGCGGACAGGACGGTGGTGCTGGTGGACGACGTGCTGTACACGGGCCGGACGGCCCGGGCCGCGATGGAGGCCGTGCTCAAGAGCGGCCGCCCGCGGGCAATACAGCTGGCGGTGCTGGTGGACAGGGGCCACAGGGAACTGCCGATAAGGGCTGATTTCGTGGGCAAGAACGTGCCCACCTCACATAGCGAGCTCATCGAGGCGAGGCTGCCGGAATACGACGGTGAGACCGGGGTGTGGCTCATGGAGCTGTGAGGCTCCGGGACATTACATTGTGCGTCATCCCAATTAAAATACACTACGGAGAGAGGTAAATCGGGAATGAACAAGAAAACCATCGGAAACGAGCCGATCTACGACGCCCGGACGCT
>CALXEH010000055.1 GCA_944387285.1 uncultured Oscillospiraceae bacterium
GCCGTGAACAACAAGTGCCGCGTGGGCTACTGCGGCTTCTGCCGCAGCCGCCTCGTGAAGGGCGAGTACCACGCCAACCGCTACGAGCAGCTGCGCATAGCGGATAAGCAGTTCCACTACTTCCACCCCTGCTGCTCCTACCCGATGTCGGATATGGAGATCGAAGTCTACAGCAGGTAGATCCCCGTCAGCACCCCGAGGGCCCACCCCTCGGGGTGTTTTTTGTGTCCGAATAGGTTTACATAACACAATAGACCGCCGGATGAGCGAATGATTATAAAAAACGAATTGTTTTTGATTGCAATCTGGTCGAGGGCGTGTTATATTTCAAGTAAGCTGCGGAAAATTGGAGGACATCGACTTGAAACTGATACCAACCAGGGAAGCGGTGGGGCATGTGCTCTGCCACGACATGACCCAGATAATCGTCGGGGTGACGAAGGACGCGCGCTTCCGCAAGGGGCACGTCGTCACGCCGGAGGACGTGCCGGTGCTGCTGTCGATGGGCAAGGAGAATCTCTACGTCTGGGAGAAGAACGAGGGCATGGTGCACGAGGACGACGCTGCCGAGCGGCTGCGCGCGCTGTGCCAGGGCGAGAACATGCACCCGACGCAGGTGAAGGAGGGCAAGATCGAGCTCATCGCCGACTGTGACGGGCTGTTTCGCGCCGACCTAGGGCGGCTCAACGCGCTCAACGAGCAGGACGAGCTGATGATAGCCATCCGCCACTCGGGCACGGGCGTCAAGAAGGGCGCGAAGCTGGCGGGGATGCGGATAATCCCGCTGGTCATAGAGGAGGAGAAGCTGCGCGAGGCCGAAAAGCTGGCCGGGCCGGAGCCGATACTCTCTCTGCAGCCCTACATATTGAAGACCTGCGGCCTCGTCACGACGGGCAGCGAGGTGGCGAAGGGGCTCATAGAGGACACCTTCACGCCGGTCATCATCAATAAGCTGAAGGCCTACGGCATCGAGGTCACGGAGCACGCCCTGCCGGGCGACGACCGCGCGGCGATAACGCAGGCTGTGCTGGACTTCAAGGCCAAGGGCGTGGACATGGTGCTGTGCACGGGCGGCATGAGCGTGGACCCGGACGACCGCACGCCGGGAGCCATAAAGGACACGGGCGCGGAGATAGTCTGCTACGGCGCGCCGGTGCTGCCGGGCGCGATGTTCCTGCTGGGATATTTTGAGGACGGCACGCCCGTCATGGGCCTGCCGGGCTGTGTGATGTATGCGAAGGCCACGGTTTTCGACCTGATGCTCCCGCGCATAGCGGCGGGCGTGCGGGTGACGAGGCGCGAGATAAAAGCCCTCGGCAACGGCGGCCTCTGCCTGGGCTGCGGCGACTGCCGCTACCCCATCTGTCCCTTCGGCAAGGGCAACTGAGCCGCCTGCGGCTCACAGGAAAGGAGGGAAAAACATGCGTCTTAGCGCGAGGAACCAGCTGCGCGGCACCGTCGTCGGCATAGACGAGGGCGCGGTGAACGGCATCGTCAAGATAGACATCGGCGGCGGCAACGCTGTCACTGCCACGATCTCCATGGCTTCGATAAAGGAGCTCGGCATCGAGGTAGGCAAGCCCGCCATCGCTGTCATCAAGGCCACCTCCGTCATGGTAGCGGTGGACTAAAGAAAAGGAGCATGATGAAATGAAAAAACTGCTGGCACTGCTGCTGGCGCTGTGCATGGTCTTCGCCCTCGCGGCCTGCGGCCAGGAGGGAAGCACGACCACGGAGCCGCCTGCCGAAACCGATATCGTCGAGACCGAGGCTCCGGTGAGCGATGAGCCGGTTGAGGTCATAGTCTTCGCCGCCGCCTCCATGGAGGCCACGCTGACGCAGATAGCGGAGCTGTATAAGGAAGTCGCGCCGAACGTGACCCTGACCTTCACCTTCGACTCCTCGGGCACGCTCAAGACCCAGATAGAGGAGGGCGCGGTCTGCGACCTGTTCATCTCCGCCGCGCAGAAGCAGATGAACCAGCTCGACGCCGCCGACAGCACCGGCACCAACACCGACGGCCTCGACTACGTCGTCTCCGAGAGCCGGATAGACCTCGTGGAGAACAAGGTCGTCCTCGCCGTGCCTGACGACAACCCGGCGGGCATCGAGGGTTTCACCGACCTCGCCACGGACAAGCTGAGCCTGCTCTGCCTCGGCAACGACGACGTGCCCGTCGGCGCGTACTCGCTGCAGATACTCGAGTACCTGGGCATTGACATCGTGGGCCTCGAGTCCGCGGGCAAGGTCACCTACGCCTCGAACGTCTCCGAGGTCGCCAACCAGGTCAAGGAGGGCGCGGTGGACTGCGGCATCATCTACGCCACGGACGCCTTCACCTATGAGCTGAACGTCGTGGACCAGGCCACCTCCGAGATGTGCGACCAGGTCATCTACCCCGCCGCCGTGATGAAGAGCGGCACGGAGGGCGCAGCCGAGGCGGCCCAGGCCTTCCTCGACTACATCCACACGGACGCCGACGCCGTAGCGATACTCGAGGGCGTGGGCTTCACGGTGCTGTAAGACAGCATACTTTCCACCTCGGGCCGGTGCGGTCGGGGCCGCGGCTCCGCCGTGCCGGCTTTTTCAATTCATCAAGGGGTGATCTGACTTGGACTGGTACCCGTTATGGAACTCGCTGCGCATAGCGGCGGTCTCAACGGTAGTGATATTTTTCCTCGGCATCTTTGCGGCCTACTATGTGGCCAAGCTGCCGAGACTCATAAAGGGCGTGCTGGACGTCATCCTCACGCTGCCGCTGGTGCTGCCGCCGACGGTCGTGGGCTATTTCCTGCTGCGCCTGCTGGGCCCGAAACGCACGGTGGGGCTGTGGTTCCTCGAGATGTTCGACCTGCGCCTGACCATGGTCTGGTACTCGGCCATCTTCGCGTCCGCGGTCGTGGCCTTCCCGCTCATGTACCGCACGGCGAGGGGCGCGTTCGAGGCCTTTGACAAGAACCTTGCCTACGCCGGGCAGACCCTCGGGCGCTCGAACACCTGGATATTCTGGCGCGTGCGCATGCCCTGCTGCAAACAGGGCATCATCGCGGGCACGGTGCTGGCCTTCGCAAGGGCGCTGGGCGAGTACGGCGCGACCTCGATGATCGCGGGCTATACGCCCGGCAAGACCGCGACGATCTCGACCACGGTGTACCAGCTCTGGCGCACCGGCGACGACGCCGGAGCCATGCGCTGGGTGCTCGTGAACCTCGGCATCTCCGCCGTCGTGCTGCTGGCCGTGAACATGCTCGAAAAGAAGGATAAACGTCCCCGCCGCCGCGTGGAAGCCGTCTCCGAGGGGGTGGACTGATGTCGCTTTTGGTTGACATAAAAAAGGACTTCGGCCGCTTCCGGCTGGACGCGCACTTTGAGGCGGAGAGCGGGGCGGTGACGGGCCTGCTGGGCGCCTCGGGCTGCGGCAAGAGCGTGACGCTCAAGTGCGTGGCGGGCATAGAAAAGCCCGACTCGGGCCGGATAGTCCTCGACGGGCGGGTGCTGTTCGACTCTGAGAAACGGATAGACCTGACGCCGCAGCAGCGGCGGGTGGGCTACCTGTTCCAGAACTACGCGCTGTTCCCGAACATGACGCTGGCGCAGAACATCGCCGTGGGCGTGCGCGACCGCTCGAAGCGGCGCGAGATGGTGGAGCGGCTGGTGAAGTCGTTCTACCTCGAGGGCTGCGAGCATAAGTACCCGAGGCAGCTCTCGGGCGGGCAGCAGCAGCGGACTGCGCTGGCGCGGATACTGGCGAGCGAGCCGGAGGTGCTGATGCTCGACGAGCCCTTCTCGGCGCTGGACAGCTATCTGAAGTGGCAGGTGGAGCTGGAGCTGGCTGACCTGCTGGACAAGTTCCCGGGCCCGGTGCTTTTCGTGACGCATGACCGGGACGAGGTGCACAGGCTCTGCTCGAGGGTCTGCGTGCTTGACAGCGGCAGGGCGCAGGGGGTGCAGGGCGTGATGGAGCTCTTCAACTCGCCGAGGACGCTTTCGGCCTGCCTGCTCTCGGGCTGCAAGAACGTGAGCCGCGCCCGGCGGGTCTCGGAGCACAGGCTGGAGGCGGCGGACTGGCAGACGGAACTCGAGACAGCGCTGCCCATGCCGGAGGAGCTGGCCTATGTGGGCATACGCGCGCATTTCGTAAAGCCCGTGGACGGCCCCGGCCCGAACCGCCTGAAGTGCCGGGTGGAGCGGGTCGTGACGGAGGCCTTTTCGACGGTGGTGATGATGTCCACGCAGGGCGGCTCGGAGGGCTATGCGCGCCTGCGCATGGAGCTGCCGCAGGAGCGCTGGGAGGCCCTGGGCGGGCCGCGGGAGCTCTGGGCGGAGCTGTCACCGGGGGACCTGCTTCCCCTGACCAGGGATTGAGGACGAGCGCCGCCTGTGATGGCGGCGCTCAGTTTGCGAAAAAAGCTCTTTATTTTCACGAGAGGACATGGTATACTATGTTGCTATTATAAAGGAGGTAAGCGCCATGGGCGAAAACTATATAACCTGCAAGGACGAAAAGGGCAGCATCAACATCTCCGAGGACGTACTGGTGTCGATGGTGCGGGCCGCCGTGAACGAGATAGACGGCGTGGCCTCGCTGGTAAACAATGCCGGGGCCGAGCTGGCGGAGCTGCTGGGCATCAAGTCCCCGTCCAAGGGCGTGAAGGTGCAGATAAACGACGGCGTCATCACCGTTGACGTCATCATCATGGTGCGCTACGGCTCGAACGTCGTGAGCGTGGCCAAGCAGGTGCAGGAGACCGTGACGGGCGCGGTGGAGTCCATGACCGGCATGGGCGCGCCTGTGGTGAACGTCCACGTCTCGGGCGTGGCCTTCGACAAGTGATGACCAGGACAAAGGCCAGAGAACTGGCGATAAGGCTGATATACGCCCAGGCGGCCACGGGCGCGGAGGACGTGCTTGCGGATTTCCTGGAGCCTGAGCACTTTGAGACCCTTGCCGCCGAGGACGAGCTGTTCGCAGAGCGGCCCGAGGGCGCGAGCCTGGAATACATCGAAAAGCTGCTCTGCCTGTGCCGCGAGCGCCGCGCGGAGCTGGACGCCTACATTGAGAAATACGCCCGCGGCTGGCGGCCGGAGCGGATAACGCGCACGGCGGCGGCCGTGCTGCGCTGCGCCATAGCCGAGGTGCTGTATATAGACGACGCGCCCCTGGCCGCCGCGATAAACGAGGCCGTGGAGCTGGCCAAGCGCTATGAGGAGCCGGAGACGGTGGCCTTCATAAACGGAGTGCTGGGCGGTTTCGTGCGCGGAGAGGGCCTCGTGCCGGAGAGCGAACAGTGACCGGCCGCGAGACGCTGACTGTATCGGAGCTGAACGCGAGGATAAAAGGGCTCATAGAGTCCGACCCCGTGCTCGGCTCCGTCTGCGTGCGCGGCGAGCTGTCGAACTACAAGGTCTACCCCTCGGGCCACCACTATTTCACGCTCAAGGACGCCGAATCCAGCCTGCGCTGCGTGATGTTCCGCTCGGCGGCCTCGAAGCTGCGCTTCCGGCCCGAGAGCGGCATGGGCGTTACGGTCTGCGGCCGTGTCTCGGTGTATCCTCGGGACGGGGCCTACCAGCTGTATGCGGAAGAGCTCATCCCCGAGGGCGCGGGCGACCTTCAGCTGGCCTACGAGCAGCTGAAGGAAAAGCTGCAGCGCGAGGGCCTGTTCGACCGTGAGCACAAGAAGCCGATACCGAGGTATCCGGAGCGGATAGCGGTCATCACCTCGTCTGCGGGCGCGGCGGTGCACGATATAATCAGGGTGCTGCGCAAGCGCTGGCCGGTGGCGAAGGTCATTTTGCTGCCGGTACGGGTGCAGGGCGTGGAGGCCCCGCCGGAGATAGTCGGGGCGATAAGGTACGCGAACCGCCACAGGGTCGCGGACGTCATCATAACGGGCCGCGGCGGCGGTTCCATAGAGGATCTCTGGGCCTTCAACGACGAGCGCGTGGCCCGGGCGATATACGACAGCGAGCTGCCGGTCATCTCGGCGGTGGGGCACGAGCCGGACGTGACGATAGCGGACTTCGTGGCCGACCTGCGTGCGGCGACGCCGTCGAACGCGGCGGAGCTGGCGGCGCCGGACGCCTCCGAGCTGCGCGAGGCGATACGCTCTGCGCAGACGCGGCTGGACCAGGCGCTGGACAGATGCCTGGCCGAGCGCCGCCGTGCGCTGGAGGAGCTGCGCTCGAGGCGGGTCATGCAGAGCCCGACGGGCTTTATAGACCAGCGCCGGCTGGAGCTGGACGCCATACGCCTGCGCTTGGACGCGGCGGCCTCGGCGCGGCTGAACCGGGAACGTCAGGAGTTCTCGCGGCTGGCGGCGAAGCTGGACGCGCTCAGCCCCTTGAAGGTGCTCGGGCGCGGGTATTCGATAGCCCTGGACGCACAGGGCTGCGCGGTGAAGCAGGCCGGGCAGCTCAAGCCCGGCGACAGGCTGCGCCTGCGTCTGGCCGAGGGCGAGGCGGGCTGCCTTGTAGAGAGCGTGAACGGAGGAAAAGACGATGGCAGGAAAGAAAAAGACGTTTGAAGATTCGCTCGCGCGCCTGGGCGAGGTAGTGCGCACGCTGGAAAAGGGCGACGCGCCCCTGGCCGATTCGCTCAAGCTCTTCGAGGAGGGCGCGGCGCTGATAACGGCCTGCACGAAGGAGCTGGACGAGGCCGAGCAGAAGGTCGTGAAGCTGCGCAAGGGCCCGGACGGAGAGCCGGAGGAGCTGCCCTTCGAGGAGGCGGGCGAATGAGCTTTGAGGAGGCGGGCGAATGAGCTTTGAGGAGAGGTACGCGGAGTACCTTGGCATGATAGAGCCGGCGCTGGGCGGGTATTTCGGCAGAAAAGAGGGCCTGCCCTTCGACGGGCTGCTGGAGTCGATGGACTACAGCCTCACGGCCGGCGGCAAGCGGCTGAGGCCCGCGCTGGTGCTGGAGTTCTGCCGCGTCTGCGGCGGGGACGTGGAGGCGGCCCTGCCTGTTGCCTGCGCGGTGGAGATGCTGCACACCTACAGCCTCATCCACGACGACCTGCCCTGCATGGATAACGACGACCTGCGCCGCGGCAAGCCCACGAACCACAAGGTCTACGGCGAGTGCACGGCGGTGCTGGCGGGCGACGCGCTGCAGGCGGAGGCCTTCGGCACGATACTGCGCTCGGAGCTGCCGGCGGAGCGGCGCGCGGCCTGCGCGGAGCACCTGGCGAACGCGGCGGGCGTGGACGGCATCTGCGGCGGGCAGTTCATGGACATGCTCGCGGAGCACCCGGAGGATGAGGCCTGGCTGAGCGACCTGCAGGGCCGCAAGACGGGCAGCCTGCTTTCGGCGGCCTGCGCCATGGGCGCGGCGGCGGCCGGGGCGGGCGAGGACAGGACGGAGCTGGCGCTCAGGTACGGTGCGGCGCTGGGCGCGGCCTTCCAGATACGCGACGACATGCTCGACGTCCTCAGCACCGAGGCGGAGCTGGGCAAACCCATAGGCTCGGACGCCGAGGAGGGCAAGCTCACCTTCATGTCGCTCTACGGCGAGGAAAAGTGTGCCGGGATGGTGGAGCAGCTCACGCAGCTGGCAGTTGAGCTGGCGGGCGAGCTGGGCTCGGACTTTTTGGCGCAGCTGGCCATCCGCCTGTCGGACAGAAGGAACTGACAAAAATTATGCAAAATGCATGAATATACAACTGACCCGCCCGGTTTGTGTTGAAAAACCGGGCGGGTTTTGGTAAAATGATAAACGGAGTAATATCGCCGGCATAATGCCGGAATGTATGAGGTACAGGCATTGCTAGAGAAGATAAGGGACGTTTCAGACCTGCGCGCGCTGACGCCCGGGGAGCTGCCCGGGCTCTGCTCGGAGATACGCAGGTTTCTAATAGAAAATATATCCAAAACCGGCGGACACCTTGCCTCGAACCTGGGCACGGTGGAGCTGTGCGTGGCGCTCGACAGGGTCTACGACCCGTACAGGGACAGGCTGGTCTTCGACGTGGGGCACCAGTGCTATACGCACAAGCTGCTGACCGGCAGGGCGGAGGGTTTCCGAAACCTGCGGCAGTACGGGGGCATTTCGGGTTTCCCGAAGCCTTCGGAGAGCGCGGCGGACGCCTTCATAGCCGGGCATGCCTCGAACAGCGTGTCCGTGGCACTGGGCATGGCCCGGGCGCGGACGAGGCTGGGCGGGGATTACGACGTCTGCGCCGTCATAGGCGACGGGGCGCTGACGGGCGGCCTGGCGTACGAGGGCCTGTCGAATGCGGGTCAGTCGGGCGAGCCGCTGGTGGTCATATTAAATGACAACGCGATGTCGATAGGCTCGAACGTGGGCGGCATGGCGCGGCTGCTCAGCCGCATGCGCGTACAGCCGGGCTATATCCGCTTCAAGCGCTGGTACAGGGAGACCGTGGGCCGGGTAAAGCCGGTGTACGAGCTGTCGCATTGGGTGAAGGAGGGCGTGAAGGGCGCCATCCTGCCCGAGAACATGTTCGACGATCTGGGCTTTTACTATTTGGGCCCGGTGGACGGGCACGATGTGGAGGCGCTGGAGAGCGCGATCGCCTGGGCGCGGGACATGCGCGTGCCCGTGCTGCTGCACGTCATAACCAAGAAAGGCCGGGGCTATCCGCGCGCGGAGCTGAATCCGGAGCGCTATCACGGCGTAGGCCCCTTCGACCCGGAGACCGGGCTCGTCAAAAACGGCAGCCTGAGCTTTTCTGCTGTCGTGGGAAGGACGCTGTGCAGGGCGGCGGAGCGGGACAAGCGCGTTTCGGCGCTGACCGCCGCGATGGCGGACGGCACGGGGCTTTCGGACTTTGCGAAGCGGTATCCCGAGCGCTTTTACGACACGGGCATAGCCGAGGGGCACACGGTGTCGATGGCCGCGGGCATGGCCAAGCAGGGGCTCATCCCTGTGGCCTGCGTGTATTCGAGCTTTTTGCAGCGGGGCTTTGACATGCTCATCCACGACGTGAGCCTGCTGGGCCTGCACGTCGTGCTCGGCGTGGACAGGGCCGGGCTCGTGGGCGAGGACGGCGAGACGCACCACGGCGTGTTCGACGTGGCCTACCTGGGCGCGGTGCCGGGGATGACGCTCTGGTGCCCCGCCTCGTTCAGGGAGGCGGAGGACATGCTGGAGCAGGCGCTGTTCAAGGAGACGGGGCCGGTCGCCGTGCGCTACCCGCGCGGCGGCGAGGGCGCGTATACCGAGGGCGGCGCCGAGGCCTGCAAACTGCTGCGCCGCGGCGGCGACCTGACGATAGCCGTCTACGGCACCATGGTCAACGAGGCCGTGAAGGCGGCGGAGCTGCTGGAGGCCGAGGGCATTTCCGCGGAAATAATAAAGCTCGGGCGCGTGCTGCCCCTGGACGCAGGGCCGGTCATCGAGTCGGCGAAGCGCACGGGCGCGCTGGTGGCGGCGGAGGAGGTCTGCGCCTCCGGCTGCATAGGCGGGCGCATCCTGGCTGCCGCGGGGCCCAATGCCGGCTTCAAGGCCCGGCTGCTGAACCTGGGCCGGGGCATCGTGGGCCAGGGCGGCACGGAGAAGCTGAGGCAGCTTTGCGGCATAGACGCCGCGGCCATAGCGCAGGCGGCAAAGGAGCTGAAGGCATGAGCGGGGAGAGGCTGGATCAAAAGCTCGTGGAGCTCGGGCATTTCGACAGCCGCGAGAAGGCGCGGGCGACTATAATGAGCGGCCTGGTCTATGTGAACGGCCAGCGGGCGGACAAGCCCGGGCAGACGGTGAAAGAGGACGCGAAGATAGAAGTGCGCGGCGCGGCCTGCCCCTATGTCTCGCGCGGCGGCTTCAAGCTGGAGAAGGCGCTGGAGGTGTTCCCGCTCTCGCCCGAGGGCAAGGTGTGCATCGACTGCGGCGCCTCGACGGGCGGGTTCACGGACGTGCTGCTGAAAAACGGCGCGGCGCGCGTGTACGCGGTGGACGTGGGCTACGGCCAGCTGGCCTGGAGCCTGCGCAGCGACTCGAGGGTCGTGGTGATGGAGCGCACGAACGCCCGCGCGCTCAAGCCCGAGATGTTCCCGGAGCCCATGGACATGGCGGTGATGGACCTGTCGTTCATCTCGGTTCGGCTGGTGCTGCCGGCGGTGAAGGAGCTGCTGCGCGAGGGCGCGCCTGCGGTGTGCCTGATAAAGCCGCAGTTCGAGGCCGGGCGCGAGGACGTGGGCAAGAAGGGCGTGGTGCGCGACGCCGCCGTACACGAGCGGGTGCTGCGCGGCTTTTTGGAGGCCGCGCCCGGGCTGGGCTATACGGTCATGGGCCTGGACTATTCCCCTGTGCGCGGGCCGGAGGGGAACATCGAATATCTGGCGTATCTCAAAAAGGGCGCGTACGAGGCGCCCGCAATCGACGCCGGGGCCGTCGTAGAGGCCTCGCACAGGAAGCTGGCGAAGTGATGAAGAAGATCGTACTGTCCCCGAACCCGTATCGGGACAGGGGCCTTGTGCTTACGAACAGGGCGAAGGAGCTGTTGGAGCGGGACGGCCGTGAGACGGTCATCGCGCCCGTGTTTGTGGATGTGCCCGGGGATTCGAATATGCAGCCGCTGCAAAAGGCGGCGGAAGGGGCGGAGCTGATAATCTCCTTCGGAGGCGACGGCACGTTCCTGCATGTGGCGCGTCAGACCCTGGGCCTGCCCATACCGCTTTTAGGCGTGAACGTAGGCACCAAGGGCTTCATGGCTGGGCTTGAGCCGGAGGATATCGAGCTCGTGCGCCGCGCGGCGGCGGGCGGTTTCCGGCGCAGCCTGAGGATGATGCTGGACGTCGAGCTGCTGCGGGCCGACGGCGAAGTCGTGCGCGACTGCGCGCTGAACGACGCCGTGGTAAAGAGCGACGTGAACTGCATCAACCTGAAGGTCCTGGCAGACGGGACGGAGATCTCCGGCTTTGCCGGGGACGGCGTCATCATAGCCACGCCGACGGGTTCTACGGCCTATTCGATGTCGGCGGGCGGGCCGATCGTGGAGCCGGAGGCGGAAAACATCATTGTGACGCCGATATGCGCGCACATCATGGCGGCAAAGAGCTTCGTGCTCTCGCCGGGCCGGACGGTGACGGTGCTGCCCGAGCGGCTGCACGGCAAGCGCGTAGTGCTCTCGGTGGACGGCTCGGAGGGCCTGGCCATCTCGCCCGGGGACGAGGTGAGGCTCAGCCGCTCGGAGAACCGGGTCATCATGGCGGACATGGAGGTAAGGAGTTTTTACGACACGGCCATGGGCAAGCTGACGCGGCCCTGAGCCAAAAAGAGAGGAAATCGGTCGGGAAGAGGAGGAGCTTTAATGAAAACTGCCAGGCAGAACACCATTTTGGAGATAATCGCGTCCCAGGAGATAGAGACCCAGAACCAGCTGATGCAGGCTCTTTTGGAGCAGGGCGTCAGGAGCACGCAGGCCACCCTGTCCCGGGATATCAAGGACCTGCGCCTGGTAAAGGAGCTCACGCCCAGCGGGCGCTATCGCTATTCACAGCCCTCCACGGACGAGGGCGCGAGCCATAACGACAAGCTCAAGAAGATCTTCCGCGAAGGCGTAGTGTCCTGTGACACTGCGATGAACCTCATAGTCCTGAAGACCCTGCCGGGCCTGGCCTCTGCGGCGAGCTCCGCCCTGGACGGCATGGACATCCAGGACCTGGTGGGCACCGTGGCGGGCGACGACACAGTGTTCATAGCGATGAGGGACCCGAAAACAGCAGAGCAGTTCTGCGAGGAGATAAGAAAGCTGTTCTGAGCTATAGGAAGGCAGACCGGGGATGCTGACACAGCTGCACATTGAGAATATTGCGGTCATAGAGCGCGCGGACATAGAGCCGGGCCCTGGCCTGAACGTCCTCACCGGCGAGACGGGCGCGGGCAAGAGCATCGTCATCGACTCGCTGGGCGCGGTACTGGGCGCGAGGACGAGCCGAGAGCTCGTGCGCACCGGTGCGGAGCGGGCGTCGGTAACGGCGGAGTTCACGACCGACGGCGCGGAGGCCTGGCTGCTTGAGAACGGGCAGGAGCCCGAGGACGGGCTGGTGATACGGCGGCGCGTGGGCCAGGACGGCAAGAGCTCGGCGCAGGTGAACGGCGCGCCGGTCTCGGCGGCGGAGCTGCGGGCCCTGGGCTCGCTGCTGCTGGACATCCACGGCCAGAACGACGGCCGCCAGCTCATGGACGAGACGCGGCACCGCGGCTACCTGGACGGTTTTGCGGGCCTGGGCGCGCAGCTTGAGGAGCATCGCCGTCTCTTCGGGCAGTACCGGGAGACGGCTGCGGCGCTCAGGAAGCTGGAGATGAGCGAGGCCGAGCGCGAGAGAAGGCAGCACGAGCTGGGCCTGACGGTGCAGGAGCTGGAGGCGGCGCGGATAGAGCCCGGCGAGGAGGAGCGGCTGCAGGCCCGGCGCGAGCTGCTGCGCAACTCGGAGAAGCTGACGGAGGCGCTGGACGCTGCCTATGCGGCCCTGTACGGCGACGAGGGCAGCGCGGCGGAGAATGCCGGCGCGGCCTCGGCCTGGGCGCAGCGCGCGGCGGACCTGGCGCCGGAGCTGGACGAGGCGGTCGCGGAGATCGAGGAAGCGCGCGCCGACCTTGAAGACGCGGCCGAGCGCCTGCGCGATTTCCGCGCCGCGCTGGATTTCTCGCCCGGCGAATACGACGCGCTGGAGACGCGGCTGTCCCAGCTGCGCCGGCTGTGCAAGAAATACGGCAGGGACGAGCTGGGCCTTGCGGAGCTGCTCGAGAGCTCGAAGCGCGCGCTTGAGGAGCTGGAATTCACGGACGAAAAGCGCCTTGAGCTGCAAACCGAGCTTGCAAAAAGGCAAAAAGCGGCGTATAATTCCGCAAAAGAGCTCTCAAAATTGCGCAAAGCGGCGGCGCAGGAGCTGCGCGGGCGCATAGAGCGCGGCCTGGCGGAGCTGTCGATGCCCTCGGTGCGCTTTGAGGCGGAGCTCGTGCCTATGGCCGGCGAGCCGGGCTTTGACGAGACGGGCATGGACGAAGTGCGCTTCCTCATGTCTGCCAACGCGGGCGAGGCCCCGGGCCGGATATCGCGTATAGCCTCTGGCGGCGAGCTGGCGAGGATAATGCTGGTCATGAAGGACGTGCTCTCGGAGCGCGAGGGCGTGCCGGCGATGGTCTTCGACGAGATAGACGAGGGCGTCTCGGGCATAGCGGCCCAGCGCGTGGCCGAGAAGCTGGCCAGGCTGTCGCGGAGGAAGCAGGTCATCTGCGTGACGCACCTGCCGCAGATAGCGGCGATGGCGGACACGCATTTCCGCATTGAAAAGACCGAGCGCGAGGGCAGGACCTATACGAGGGTCACGCCGCTCGGCAGGGAAGGCCGCATAAGGGAGCTCGCGCGGCTCCACGGCGGCGAGAATATAACGGACACCACGCTGGCGAGCGCTGCAGAGCAGCTCGACGCGGCGAGCAAATATAAAGGGGGCATATGAAATGACTTACGGCGAAAAAGCGGCGGAGCTGAAGGACACACTCAACTGCGGCCAGAGCGTAGTAGTGGCTCTTGACGAGCTGACGGGTCTGGACGAGAAGACGGCGAAGGCGCTGGGCACCGGTCTGGGCGGCGGCCTGCGCTGCGGTGAGGCCTGCGGCGCCTATTGCGGAGCCGTGCTGGCGCTGAGCATGACCCTGGGAGCGGACGGCATGGGCAAGCCCGGCGGCAAGGTGGCCACGGCGGTCAAGGCGCTGTCGGCCGAATTCAAGGAAAAGTTCGGCGCGATACGCTGCGAGGACCTGCTGGCCATCAACAACGACGACCACGAGGTATGTTACGGTTTCTGCTCATGGTGCGCGGACAAGGCCGCGGAGATCATAGGCAAATAAACTCAGGCAAAATTAAAAAATGAAGGGGAAAGATCGATGCAGATTTACGAGGAACTCAGGGCGCGCGGTCTCATCGCGCAGGTGACGGACGAAGAGGAGATACGCGAGCTGATAAACGCGGGCAAGGCGACCTTCTATATAGGCTTTGACGCGACGGCGGACTCTCTCCACATCGGCCACTTCATGGCCCTTAACCTCATGCGCCGCCTTCAGCTTGCGGGCAACAGGCCCATCGCCCTGCTCGGCGGCGGCACGACCATGGTCGGCGACCCCTCGGGCCGTACCGACATGCGCCAGATGCTGACGCAGGAGAAGATACAGGAGAACGCCGC
>CALXEH010000056.1 GCA_944387285.1 uncultured Oscillospiraceae bacterium
ACGCCCGTCTTCATCGGGTTGCTCTTGGCGATGGCGCTGCCGGCGTAGGCCGCGAGCGCGACCGGCGGCGTGATGTCGGCGACGATGCCGAAGTAGAACACGAAGAAGTGCGCCGCAATCGGGTCGATGCCGAGGCGCTCGAGAATGGGCGCGCAGGTGGTGGCCATGATGACGTAGTTCGCGGTGGTGGGCACGCCCATGCCGAGGACTATGCAGCAGAGCATGGTCAGGATGAGGCCTATCATCGGGATGCCGCCGGAGAGGCGGACAACGGTGCCGATGAGGGTCATGCCGAGGCCGGTGACGTTGATGCAGCCGGAGATGATGCCGGCCACGGCGCAGGCGACGGCGACGGTGATGGAGCCGCGCGCGCCGGCCGCGAGGGCGTCCATGAACTTGCGCGGGGTGATGCGGGTTTCGCTCTTGAAGAGGCTGGCCACGATGGCAACGACGATGCTTATTGCCGCGGAGAACTGGATGGTCTTGGTGTTGGTGCTGACCATGACCACGAGCACCACGATGGGCGCGAGCAGGTAGATGTCCTTGATAAGCGCGCCGAACTTGGGCAGCTCGCTGCGCGGGATGCCCTTCAGGCCGCTCCTCTTGGCCTCGAGGTGGACTGCGATGAAAATGCCGAGGAAGTACAGCACGGCGGGCAGGATGGCGCGGGTGGCGACCTCGGCGTAGCTGACGCCGAGGAACTCGGCCATCAGGAAGGCGGCCGCGCCCATGATGGGCGGCATTATCTGGCCGCCGGTGGAGGCGGAGGCCTCGACCGCCGCGGCGAACTCGGCGCGATAGCCGGTCTTCTTCATCATGGGGATGGTGATGGAGCCGGAGCCGACGGTGTTGGCGACGGAGCTGCCGGAGGCCATGCCCTCGAGCGCGGAGGCGATGACCGCGACCTTGGCCGGGCCGCCGGAGGCGGAGCCCGCGACAAAGTTCGCGCACTCGATGAAGAAGTTCGCTATGCCCGTCCTCTCAAGGAAGGAGCCGAAAATGACGAAGACGACGATGAACTTCGCGCAGACGTTTATCGGCGTGGAGAGGATGCCGTTGACGCTGTAAAACAGCGTGTAGATAAAGCGGTCGAAGTTGATGCCGGAGACGAAGGTGTATATGACCAGCGCGCCGGCGACGAACAGAATCGGAAGGCCCACACAGCGGCGGCAGAGCTCCACGACGGAGAGGACGCCGATGAGGCCGACGATAGAGTAGAACGAGGTCATGCTCGACGCGCTCTTGACCTCGATGACAAAGGCGTCGTAAGTGAAGCAGTAGTACAGGAACGCGCCCGCGCCGAGCACCATGATGACGATGTCGTACCAGGGCAGGGAGTTCACCTTTACGTGCTTCTTGGTGATGGGGTAGGTGATGAAGCCGAGGATTATCATGCAGCCCATGAAGAGGGTGAGCCGCTTCTCGATGCCCCAGTTGGAATAGAGGGTGGACCAGATGCAGTAGAGGGAGAAGAGGGCCATCAGGACGTCTATCACGAACTTGGGCTTGCCCTCCCAGATGCGGGTGTTGGACTCCTTGTCATACTTGCGCATGACGGCCTCGACGTCCTCCATCGTTCCGACGTCGGCGCCGGCATCCGCGGCCCTGTCCTCCTCAGGCTCGTAGGACGCGCCGTCGAAGTCCTTTACGTGGGGCTGCTCGTAATGGGGCTCGATAGGAGTCTCGGTGTCGAGCACCTCCGTGTCGAACAGCCCGTCGGTCTTCTTTTTCTTCTTGTCAGACATTATATACCTCCCGGGCGAAAGTCGCGGCGCCCAGCTGGACGCCGCGGACTGACGCTTATTTTAGCTTATGCAGCCGCCGCTCAGGCGGTGGGAACCTCGATGCCCTTCTCGGCGAAGTACTTGGCCGCGCCGGGATGATAGGGGACGTTGGTGACGGAGCTCGCGAACTCGAGGCTGAGCTCGTCCTGCTTGGCGTGGCCGAGGTCGCCGATGTTCTCAAAGACGGTGGAGACGAAGTCGTAGACCGCGTCCTCGCTCACGTCGTTGCCGGCGATGACAACCGCGCCGACGGCGACGGTGGTGCAGTCCTCGGGGGTGCCGTAGACGTCCGCGGCGATAACGTTCTTGGAGTAGTACGGGCTGGAAGCGATAAGCTTGTCGATGTGCTCGTCGTCAAGGCTGACGAGGTAGACGTCGTTGCCGCTGGCGAGGTCGACGACCGCGGTGGTCGGGGCGCCGGCGACGATGAAGGCCGCGTCAATCTTGCCGTCCTTCAGGGAGTCGACGCTGGTGGCGAAGTCCTGATACTGCGGAGTGATGTCCTCCTCGGTGAGGTCGTAAGCGCCGAGAATGTCGAGCGCGTTGAAGTACACGCCGGAGCCGTTGGCGCCGATGGAGACGTTCTTGCCCTCGAGGTCGGCGACGGTCTTAATGTTGGGGTCGAGGGTGACAATCTGCACCTGCTCCATGTAGAGCGCGGCGACGGTGGAGAAGTTGGTCACAGGGGCGGACTCGCCGGTGTCCTTGTCGACGAAGAGGCGAGTGCCGTTGTAGGCGTAGTCCATGACGTCGGACTGGACGAAGCCGAGCTGGATGGCGCCCGAGGCGATGTCCTCGATGTTGGCCTGGGAGCCGCTGGAGGTTATCGCGGTGACGGCAGTGTCGGTCTTCTCGGTGACATAGCCGGCCAGGGCGCCGCCGAAGGCGTAGTAGGTGCCGGAGTCGCCGCCGGTGCCGAACGAGAGCTTCTCGCCGCTTTCACCGCCGCAGGCGGCGAGCGCAAATACCAGTGCCAGGCACAGTACCAGCGCGGTTATTCTCTTTTTCATTCTGAGTTCCTCCCTTTGACAATTAAATTGCATTTTCAGCATCTGCAAATTTCAAGACAAACACAGTATACGCCATAAGCGCCCCGATTTCAAGCCTAAAAATGAATTTGCCGGCAAAAAGGTTGCAAAAGATTTCACACGCTAATTCACGACGTCGTGTTGGCCTGCCTGGAATAATGCTCCCGGACCCATTCAGAGACGCACTGGGCGAACCTGAGCGTGGCCGGACCGGCCCTGTCCGCGTCCGGAAGACACAGGCCGATAGTCCGGCTCGCGGGCGGCGTCAGCTCCATCACCCGCACGTTGTCGCTGCGCCCGGCGAGCAGCAGCTCGGGCATGATGCTCACGCCCAGGCCCTGCTCGACCATCGCAATTATAGCGTAGTCGTCCTTCGTGGTATACCGTATGTTGGGTTTTACGCCCGCGGCCTCGATAGCGCGCCTCGCGTCGTGGTCGCTCGTCTCCAGCAGGCTTATGAAGGGCTCGTGCTCGACCTCCTTTATCGGGAAACGCGGCAGGGAGGCCAGCCGGTGCTCCTTCGGCACCACGGCGAGCAGCCTGTCCTCCAAAAGCGCCGTCACCTTCCCCCTCTGCTTGGTGGGCAGGGCGATGAAGCCCAGGTCGCAGCTGCCCTCAGAAAGCCACTGCTCCACGTCGTGGTAGTCCCCGTTCATGAGCTTGAGCTCCACATTGGGGTAATCAGCCTGAAATTTTTTTATCATGCCCGGCAGCCAGTGCACCGCCACGCTCGTGAAAGTGCCTATCCTCACCGTGCCGCAGTCCAGCCCGCGTATCGCCGCCGCCGTCTGCTCCAGCTGCTCGCGCGAGTTGAGCATGCCGCGTATCGCCGGCAGCACCCGCTCGCCCTCAGCCGTGGCCCTCGCCCCGCTCCTGCCCCTTTTTAATAAGGAAAAGCCCAGCTCCTCCTCCAGCGCGCCTATCATGTGCGACACCGCAGACTGTGTGACGCCCAGCTCCGCCGCCGCCCGCGTCAGGCTCCCCAGCTCCGCAGCCTTCAAAAAGGCCTCGTACTTGTTCACAGGCATTTATCATAAATTCCTTTCATGTTTTTATGAATTATTTAAATATATTTGATGCGAGGGCTCAAAAAAGCGCCGCGCGGCCCAAAAAGCGCCCCGCCGCCTCTTGCCAATTCCCGCGGGCAAGATTATAATTCAAAAGCATCCATTTGTAAAGCTCATGGTTTGCATTAATTTCTTTCATGTGTGGGGTAGAGGAATGAACGTAACCGAACTCGTGGTATTTGTCATTTATTTTGTGTTCATGGTGGGCATAGGCATCTACTTCTTCGTCCGGAGCAAGGACGCGAACGAGAAGGACTACTTCCTGGGCGGCAGGCAGATGGGGCCGTGGGTCTCGGCGCTGTCGGCGGGCGCCTCGGACATGAGCGCCTGGGTGCTGATGGGCCTGCCCGCCTCGGTGTACGCACTGGGCATGGGCCAGATCTGGATAGCGGTAGGCCTGGCCATCGGCTATGCGCTCTCCTGGATCTTCGAGGCGCCGAGGCTGCGCAAGTTCTCGATAGCGGCGGGCGACTCCATCACGATACCGCAGTATCTGACTAACCGCTTCCTGTCGAAGAGCAAGTTTTTGCAGATCATCTGCGCCGTCATCTTCCTTGTGGCGTACACGATCTACGCTGCCTCGAGCATCAAGGCCTGCGGCACGCTCTTCAGCACGGTCATAGGCATAGACGCCACGACGGCGATGTACATAGCGGCCTTCATCATCGTAGCCTACACCTTCCTGGGCGGCTTCAACGCGGTGTGCTGGACGGACTTCTTCCAGGGCCTGCTGATGCTGGCGGCGCTGCTCATAGCGCCGATCTTCGCCCTGGCGCTGGTGAAGGGCGGCGGCGCTGTCGCCGCGGTCGCGGAGCCGGAGGGCTACTGGGACGCCTTCACGAGCTGGAGCGACATCATCTCCGGCCTTGGCTGGGGCCTCGGCTATTTCGGCATGCCCCACATCATAATCAGGTTCATGTCGATAAGGTCGAACAAGGACCTGCGCAAGTCCAGCGTCATCGGCATCAGCTGGACCTTCATCATCCTGATCTTCTCCGTGGGCTCGGGCCTCATCGGGCGCATGTTCCTGGGCGAGATCGCCGATTCCTCGGTGGTGTTCATCACGATGGTGCGCACGATCTTCCCGGCGGTAGTGAGCGGCATCCTGCTCTCGGCCATCCTGGCGGCGGCGATGAGCACGGCGGACTCGCAGCTGCTGGCCTCGGCCTCGGCTTTTGCCAGCGACGTGTATAAGCCGGTGTTCCGCAAGAACGCCTCCGACAAGGAGATGCTCTGGGCTGGCCGCATCGTGGTCGTGGTCATAGCGGTCATCGCGCTGCTGATAGCCGCCGACCCGGGCAGCGGCACGATCATGGGCCTTGTTGAGAACGCCTGGGGCGTCTTCGGCGCGGCCTTCGGCCCGGTCATCCTGCTCTCGCTCTTCTGGCGGCGCTTCACCTTCCCCGGCGCCGTGGCGGGCATAGTCGTGGGCGCGGTCGTGGACGTGCTCTGGCTGGTCTTCCTCAAGGGCACGGGCGTGTACGAGATAATCCCCGGCTTCTTTGCCGGCCTGCTGGCCGCGGTCATAGCGACCCTGGCGAGCCCTGCGCCCGGCCGGGACATCGAGGAGCTCTACGACAGGGCCTTGAATATGAAGGACTGAGCCGCAGCAAAATGCGCCGCTCCCCGTCCAAGGAGGACGGGGAGCGGTTTTTTGTGCGCCGGGCGCTCACATAAAGGTCTCGGGTTCTTTGCGCTCGGCGCAGGACTTTTTGAGGCCGAGCCGGGCTGCGGCGAGCTTGAGCTTGGGCAGGCTGCGGGCAAACTGCGGGCAGACGGCCACGCAGCGCATGCAGGTGATGCAGCGGCGCTCGTCGGTCTTCGAGGGATCGTCCGCGGGTATGGCGCCGACGGGACATTCCGCGGCGCAGCGGCCGCACTTGACGCAGCCGCGTCCCGCCGACGGGTGCATGGGCACGCCGTCGTATTTCCTGAAGTCGCGGTTGCCGGGCACTATGGCCGTGGGCAGGCTCTCGGGCGAGACGTAGTCGAGCCTCTGCCTTATCCTCTGGGCGAATTCGTCGAGCCGGTACAGGTCGTCGCCGTCGGGCCGGCCCTCGGCGATCTCGGGCACGATGGAATGCCGCGCGATGAAGGCCCCGGCGGCCATGACCTTGAAGCCCCTGGCCTCGGCCAGGCCGCGCAGCTCGAGCAGCGCGTCCTCGTAGGCGCGGTTGCCGTAGACGGCGAGGATGACCGCCGGCGTGCCGCGGGCCTCGATGTGGCTGAGCCTCTGCGCGAAGGGCCAGGGCACGCGCCCGCCGAAGACCGGCGCGGCTATGACCGCAAGCGTGTCCGGGCCGAAGCTGAGGTCCGCGGCCCTGACGGTCAGGTCATGGAACTGCGCGTCCCAGCCGAGGGCCGAGGCGAGGCGCTCGGCCGTCTTTTTCGTGCCGCCGGTCGGTGAGAAATACAGCGCCGCGGCCCTTGAAATATCCATATCCAGACCTCCTTTTCCCTGATTGTACAACAGCCGCGTCGGCATTGCAATAGGGCGGGAAATGTGGTAAAATCCAGAGGTCAAGGGTGGTTTGGAGCATACGGAGGACAGGAGGCAGACCTTGAAAAAGAGCCTTATCATCATATTGTGCTGCTGCCTGCTGCTGGGACTGCTGCCCGGCTGCGGCCAGCTGCCCGTGCATGAACCGCAGGAGAGCGGCGGCGTGACGGAGCCGAACAGCCTGCCCGCGGCGCAGATAAGCCTCAGCTCGCAGCAGGCGGAGGACAACCGCCTGCGCGCGGCCCTGCTCTACAGCGGCGGCTCCAGCGAGAACTGGCGCCTGAGCTGGGAGCGCCTGAGCCAGCCCCTGCTGCTGAACTTCGAGTGCGAGGCGCTGGACGCCTCGCAGGAATACTCGCTGGAGGGCTATGACCTCGTCTACGCGGATGAGAGCCTGCTCAAGGCGGAAAATGCGCAGGAGATATGCGCCGAACTCGTCGCCTTCACCGAGGCAGGCGGCGGGCTGTTTTTGACAAACGGCTTCTGGGACTTTTTCGACCGGGACTTCCTTGGCGCGGAGGACTTTGAGGAGCTGGAGAGCTTTCCCGCCTCGCCCGAGTACCCGGACACGGACGAGGACCTGGCCGAGCTGCAGCAGATCACCAGGGAATTCCTGGAGCTCTGCTCCAGACAGGAGGGCCTGAAGCTGCCGGCGGGCGCGGGCATGCGGCCCTCGACGGCGCTGAGCCTCTGTACGGACGGGGAACTGACGCTCTCGGCGCTGAACATGTACGGCGAGGGCTATGTGTATTTCTGCGCGGCGCCCCTGCCCAATGCCGCCCTCTGCGGCGGAAGCGAGGCGGGGCTGGAGGCCCAGGCCACGGGCGCGGCGCGGCTGCTCGAGAACGCCTTTGCGGCCTTCATCCAGAAGCGGAGCCTGGGCTATGCGGTCTGGCGGGTGTACGGGGCCTTCGGCAGCCCGGCGCTCAGCTGGCAGGCGGAGCTCTCGCAGCTGGACGCGCTGGCTCAGGGCGGCGGGGAGGACTTCGCCGCGCTGTGCCGGGAGCTGGGCCAGGCGCCCTCCTTCACCCTGGCGCGCCTGGCGGTGTCCGCGGAGCCGGCTGCGGTGGTCACGGTGCTCTACGGCGGGGCAGAGGGCTTTGAGCTCTCCGGCAATGCGGACGAGAACCTGTACGGCAGCGGGGTCTACGCCGCGGCCGAGGGCGAATGGCTGAGTTTCGAGGGCAGCTTCGTCTGCGTGCGCGCCTGTGACCTGGACGGGGACGGCACACTGGACCTGGTCTGCGGCACGCAGGACGGGCGGCTGTACTACTGCCGCGGCCTGGGCGGCACTGGCCGGCTGAGGACCGAGGCGCCTATAGCCCTGACGGACGGCGAGGGCGCGGAGTTGAGCGTCCCCGGCGGGGCCGCGCCCGTGGTCTGCGACTACGACGGCGACGGCCGGGCCGACCTGCTGTGCGGCGCGGGCGACGGCAAGGTATATCTCTTCCTGGGCCTGGAGGAGCAGGGCTTCAAGCCTATGGGCGCCCTGTTTGAGACGGGGCTCTCGGGCCAGGTGCTGCCGGAATACGGCGACCTGGACGGGGACGGCTATGCCGAGCTCATCTGCGGCTCGGACGAAGGCCGGCTGCTGCTCTTTGCGGGCACGGCGGCGGGGCTCTCGGCCCAGGCGCAGGAGCTCAGCCTGCCCGAACTGGGCGGGGACTGGTACGCGCCCTGCCTCTGGGACTTTTCCGGCGACGGCCTGGCTGACCTGCTGCTGGGCTGCGGCGACGGCCGGGTGGCCCAGCTGCTCAATACCGGGCGGCTGAACTTCGCTTCGGCTGGCTATGTGGAGACAGACGAGCCCTCGGCGGACGGCAGCAGCTATGCCGTCTTCGGGGAGTACTGCTCGCCCTCGGCCTGCGACCTGGACGGGGACGGCAAGCAGGACCTGGTCTGCGGCGGGCTGGAGCAGGCGCTCTCCTGGCCGATAGACAGCGAATATTTCCTGTATAAGGCCGAGCTGCTGGCCCAGCTCAAGGCCCTGAAGGAGGCGGGCTGCTATGTGGGCCTGGGCCTGCCTTCCGGCGCGCTCCAGGCTGTGTCAGGCCTGGTTTCCGAGCTGCAGGCGCAGCTGGACGCCTTTGCGGTCTACTCCCTGGTCTCGAACAGGCTGGGCGTATCCCTGGGCGACGGCGTAGGCAAGCAGCAGCTGCAGGAGCTCACGAGCCTGGGCCTGCTCTGGGCCTGCTCGGAGCCCGGCGAGGGCCTGACGCCCCCGCTCTTCCTCGGCGAGGGCACGGACGGCCTGCTGCTGTGCGCCGCGGTGCTGGCCGGTGAGGAGCTTCCGGCGTCCTGCGCCGGCCTGCCGGTCATCGTCCGCACGAACTGCTCGGACGAGGACCTGGCCGGGCAGCTGGCGGACGTGCAGGCGCTCAGGCTGGAGGGCAATTACGGCTTCGTCATGGAAAACCAGCTGGCGCTGGCCTGCGCCGCGGCGGCGAACCTCACGCTGGACGCCGTCGGCAACGGGCAGGAGCGCTTTGACATAGAGCTAGTGAGCTCGGGCAGCACCAACCGCTTCGGTCTCTACTCCGGCGACTGGCAGGGCAGCCTGGGCGCGAGGGTCAGCCTAGGTTCGGCCCTGGCGGAGCGGGACATCCGCACGGACGCCTCGGTCTGGCGGCGCGAGGGCAACGAGCTGTGCGTCTCGCTCGAGCGCCCTGTGCGCATCTACGAGGCCGCGGAGAACGAGGCCGGGCCGGAGACCGCGCACCTGACAGGCATAAACCTGCCCGCGAGCGTCGCCTGCCGTGAGGACGGCGCGACGGTGAACTTCCGCGACGGCGGCTATATGGAGGTCAGGACCTCGGTGCCCGCCACGGCCCAGTCCGAGGGCTGGGAAGTCCTCCGCCTGGAGGACGGCGGCTGCCTCTTCTACAAATACGGCGCGGCGAGCTCGCTCACGCTCAGCTACGATTGAATACGGAAAAAACAAAAGGGCCCGGTCTTCGAGACCGGGCTCTGTCTGTCGAAAAAGCCACGCAGAGTTTCGCGGCCGCAGCCGTGAATAGAATACCGTCCGTTTTTCTCGGGGCGGCCTCTGTCCGCTTTTTCCTGCGCCTGGAGCTGCGGGGCTTAGGCCAGGGAGTCTATCATCTGCCTGAGCTCGCCGCGCGTGACGGGGCCGGAGATGCAGCATTCCAGGCCGTTTTCGTACCAGACGGCGCAGTTCGTGCCGCCCTTGCTGAATATATAGTAGACGATGCCACGGACGGGATACTCCTCCACGGGCTGGTCGTCCTTCTGATACCAGGTCCCGCCGGCCGCGTCCGAGCCGAATTCGACGGCGCTGACGCTAAGAGCGCCGTCTGAGTCCCAGCCGGCGTAGACGCGGGTCTTGCCGTCCACGACATAGAGCCGCGCGGAATAGCCGCTGTAGCCCTCGGGCGCCCAGCCCGGGTCCGCATGGGCGGACAGGCCGCGCGAGGCCAGGGCTTCGCCTATGCTGTCAAAGCCGCCGGCCACGGGCTCGAGGCCCTCTTCGGCCCCGGACGGGGACGCAAGTTCAAGCCTGAACACCTCGCTGCTCCACCTGGCCACCGCCTTGAAGGGGTCTATGTCCGCGGCGAGGCAGACTCCGCTCAGGAGCAGCAGCAGCGCAAGCACCGCCGCAAGCAGCGTCGCCGCCCTCATGTGCCTGCGCCGACGCAGGGGCTCGGCTTCCGGCGCGGGCCCGGGCTGCTCCCGGCCGAGGTAGATCTCGAAGAGCTCCCTCAACGCCGCCTCTGTGTCCGGCGCCTCGAAGGACTTGTCCCGTGAACGCAGCTCGGCCGTTATCCCGGCCAGCGTCTCCCCGTCGGCCTCGCCGGAGACGGCATACCACTGCAGCTGCCCTTCCAGGGTCTCCGTCGACAGGGACGAAAACCTGTTTTTGTCCTTGCTCATTACAGCCCCTCCTTCCTGAACTGCCCGCGCAGCCGGTCCTTCGCCCGCTGCACCCGCTTTTTAGCCGCGTCCACCGTGATGCCGTAGAGCCCGGCCACTTCCTTGTAACTATACCTCTCGGCGTAGATGCGCACGAGCATGTCCAGGCTGTCCCGGTCTATCGCGCCCTCCAGCTCGAGCCTCAGGTCTACGGGGTCGCCGGCTGAGCCCTCGGGCTCGCGTTCCGCGCCGAGCAGCTCCACCAGGCGCGCACGCCGGCGCAGGCAGTCGCCAACCACGTTCCGCAGCGTCCTGAACAGCCAGGCGCGGGGCGCGGGGCTGGCCATGAGGACGTCCAGCTTCCTGTAGGCCACGACAAAGGCCTCCTGCACGGCGTCCTCGGCCAGCTCTCCGCTGCCGAGCACTTTGCGCGCGAAATAGTACATGTCCGGGAAATTCTCGCCGTACAGCCGGGTGAAGTATTCGTCGCAGCCGGCACCGCCCATATCCCGCGCCTCCTTCCGTGCTTTTTCAAATCTTATCATATCCTGCGCCGCAGTCAAAGCCCGGCGCAGTTCCCACTTTATATACATATTGTCCCGCGCGGACGGAAGGTGACAAAAACTTCTTGAAAAGGGGACAGGGGTTTGACGGCCCGACGGAAAAGGGCTATAATCTGCGCCAGGAACAACAGGCGCACGCCCTGCGCCGGAACGGAGGAAGATATGCTGCACGAACACCTTGTCCCAAGGCTGAGGCCGCTGTCAAACGCTGAGAATACGCTCATCCGGGGCGAGTTCCGGTTGACCGTGCTGGCCGACCGCCTGTTCCGCATCGAGACCGCCCCTGGCGGGGCCTTCGCCGACGAAGCCAGCCAGCTGGCCTGGTACCGGGATGCGCCGCCGGTGAAGTTCCGGCTCACCGAAGCGCAGGGCAGGCTGGAGCTCGACACCGGGGCCGTGCGCCTGAGCATAGATCTCGCCCGGCCCCTGGAGGGCCGGCTGTACTTCCCGGACGGGAGCAGCGCGGGCCTGGACAACGACAGGAACCTGCTGGGCACCTTCACGACCCTGGACACCTCGGACGGCAAGTGCCTGCGGCTGCTGCCCGAAGTCAGCGTCTACGACAAGGAGCACATACCCCTCGGCCTCGGCGTCTGCTCGCGCGGCGGCGCGGCGGTGCTGGACGATTCGGACAGCCTGCTGCTCACCCGCGAGGGCCGGCTGGTGCCGCGCGCGAAGGGCGCGCGCGACCTCTACGTCTTCGCCTACGGCCACGACTACCGGGCGGCGCTCCGGGCGTTTTACGACATAAGCGGCTATCCGCCGGCCCTGCCGCGCTGGGCCTTGGGCAACTGGTGGAGCCGTTACTGGCCCTATACCCAGGACGAATACCTGGAGCTCATGGCACGCTTTGACGACGAGGGCATACCCATTTCCGTCGCCGTGGTGGACATGGACTGGCACTATGTGGACATAGACGGTAGGTTCGGCATCCGCGAAAAGGGCCTGGACGGCGAGGGGTACGGCGGCACGGAGGGCTGGACGGGCTATACCTGGAACGAGGAGCTCTTCCCCGACCACGCTGCCTTCCTGGCGGAGCTGCACCGCCAGGGCCGCAGGACGAGCCTGAACCTGCACCCGGCGCTCGGCCTGCGCTGGTTCGAGCGCGCCTATCCCGAGATGGCGCGCAGCCTGGGCATGGAGCCGGAGAAAAAGCTCCGCATCCCCTTTGCCATTGAGGACGCCCAGTTTGTGAACAGCTATCTTGACATCATGCACCACCCGTTAGAGGACGAGGGCGTGGATTTCTGGTGGATAGACTGGCAGCAGGGCGACAAGACGGCGCAGGAGGGGCTCGACCCGCTCTGGGCGCTCAACCACTACCACTGGCTGGACAGCGAGCACCGCAGCGGCGAGGGGCTCATCCTCTCGCGCTACTGCGGGCCGGGCGCGCACAGGTACCCCGTCGGCTTCAGCGGCGACACGCTGATGAGCTGGGAATTCCTGCACTACATGCCCTATTTCACGTCCACGGCGGCGAACATCGGCTTCGGCTGGTGGAGCCACGACATAGGCGGGCACTACGGCGGCGAGCGCGACGACGAGCTGAGCCTGCGCTGGCTGCAGTTCGGGGTGTTCAGCCCCATAAACCGCATCCACTGCTGCCCGACGCCGATACTCTCGAAGGAGCCCTGGAGCCTGCCTTCGGGCGCGAGGGAGCTGGCGGCGGAGTGCTTCCGCCTGAGGCACAGGCTGGTGCCCTACCTGTATACCTACGCCTGCCGGGGCGAGACCGAGGGCGCGCAGCTAATAAGCCCCATGTACCATTTCTGGCCGGAGCAGCCCGAGGCCTACGAGTCGGACGGGCAGTACATGTTCGGCGAGGCGCTGCTGGTCGCGCCCATCACCTCTCATTCGGAGAGCCTGGGCCTGGGCGAGACTGAGGTCTGGCTGCCCGAGGGGCGCTGGACGGACATCTTCACGGGCACGGAATACGAGGGCGGGCGGCGGCTGAGGATGCTGCGCGACCTGGGCAGCATACCGGTGCTGGCGCGGGCGGGGACCTGCCTGCCGCTGGACGCCTGCCTGCGGAACGACTGCAGCGAGCCGGAGCGGCTGCTTTTGCGCGTCTTCCCGGGCGACGGGAGTTTTGAGCTTTTGGAGGGCAGCCCCGAGGCCCCGGCAGTGACGGCCTTCAGGCAAACGTTGAAGTCGCCCGGGCGGCTGGAGCTGGAGATAGACATGCCGGCCCAGGGCGGGGCGCGGAGTTTCGATCTGCGTTTTGAGGGCGTGTATGCGGGCGAGTGCGCCCTGAGCGTGAACGGGAAGGCGCGGGAGATAGCCGCGCGGCGCGTCGGCGGGCTTCGGGCGGAGCTCTCGCTGCAGCCGGGCGAAAGGGCGAGGCTGGAGCTGGTCTGGACGCCGGAGACGGCCATGGAGCGCCTGCACCGCGGGCTTTTGGAGCAGATGATCCGCCTGCCGCAGGACAACGACTACAAGCAGCGGGCCTGGGAGAGCATGGAGGGCCTCTCGGGGACGGAGCTGAGGCGTGCCGTCAGGGGCCTGGATTTTCCCGAGGCCGGAATAAGGCGGCTTGAGGAGCTGCTGTCGGCGGAGACGGACTGAGGCTGGTACGCCGGAATAGGAAAACGGCCCCGTATCTTTGAGGCGGTTCAAAGATACGGGGCCGAAGCATGCGCCCGACGCTCAGAGCAGCATGGCACCGGTGCCCAGGACTATGAGCAGCAGGCCGAAGGCCGCGCGCCGGCTGAGTTTTTCCTTGAGCACGACGCCGGAGAAGAAGATGGTGACGAGGATGCTGAGCTTGTCTATGGGTACGACCACGCTGGCCGGGCCGTCCTGCAGGGCCCGGTAATAGCAGAGCCAGGAGCCGCCGGTCGCAAAGCCGGAGAGCACGAGGAAGAGCAGCGTGCGCCCGGAGATATCGACGATACCCGACTGGGAACCGGTTATGAAGACCATGAGCCAGGAAAAGACGAGCACCACCACGGTGCGCAGCGCGGTGGCTAGGGTGGAGTTGACGTTTTCGATGCCGATCTTGGCCAATATGGCAGTAAGCCCCGCAAACAGGGCCGAGCCCAGGGCAAAAAAGAGCCAGAGCATGAGACCATCCCCCTTTCCATGCGCTATAATAAGCCCCGCAGCCCAATATTGCAATATGAAACAAGGACCTGTCGCAGAATGGAAAAATTCTGCGGCAGGTTTTCTTTAGCTGGGAAAGAGGAGAGCAGGTCTAAAAACT
>CALXEH010000057.1 GCA_944387285.1 uncultured Oscillospiraceae bacterium
GCGCCGTTAGCTCAGCTGGATAGAGCGTCTGGCTACGGACCAGAAGGCCGGGGGTTCGAATCCCTCACGGCGTGCCAGTCGAGTGCCTCGACACGCAAATCGCGCTCGAGGCACTCGGTTTATTTTACCTGGCCGCCCGCGCTGCTGCCTTGGCAGTTAATTTGGGCGGGCTGTTTATTTGCGAGTCGCCGCAGACAGATCGCGCTTTAAGCGCGGTCTGTTTTTTGTTATTCGCACGGAGGAAAAAATTCCTCCGTTTTTTTGTTGAAAAGCCCTTGACTGTAAACCTGCTTTATACCCTATACTCGAAGCGGAAGGAGGGATAGCATGACTATCCTGGAGCTTGAGCAGCGCAGCGGGCTGTCGCGGGCCAGCGTGCGCTTTTACGAGGCGGAGGGCTTCATCTCGCCGGCGCGGCGGGAGAACGGCTACCGGGACTATTCGGAGGCGGACCTGGAGCTGCTGCTGCGGCTGAAGCTGCTGCGCTCGCTGGGCATGCCGCTCTCGGAGATACACGCGCTGCAAAGGGGCGAGCTGGGCCTGGCGCCGGCGATGGAGCGGCACATGGGCAGGCTCGCGCAGGAGCACAGGGAGCTGACGAGCTCCGAGGCCGTGTGCCGTGGCATCTTCCGCTCGGGCGAGGAATTTGCGGCCCTGGACGCCGGCAGATGGCTGGCTGAGCTCGAGGCCGGCATCAGCCCGCCGCAGGAGGACGCCGAGCCGAAGCTCATCTGCCCCTGGCGCAGGTATTTTGCCCGTACGCTGGACTTTATCCTCTGCGAGCAGCTGCTGCTCACGCCGATCATGCTGATTTTCAGGCCGAACGTGGATCTCTCGGGCTTTGGCGTCTCGGTGGCGCTCATAGTCGGGACCATGGCGCTGATGCTGCTGCTCGAGCCGCTCTGCCTGCACCTTTTCGGCACGACGCCGGGCAAGGCGCTGCTGGGCCTGCATGTGGAGCGCCCGGACGGCGGCAGGCTGGGCTTAGGCGAGGCCGCGCGCCGCACCTTCGACGTGCTCACCTATGGCCTGGGCTTTTATGTGCCCATCCTGTCGCAGGTGATGCTGATCAAAAGCTGGCTGCGGCACAAGAACGGCCGGCCCCTGCGCTGGGAGGAGGGCTCGGAGCTCAGGCTCCGCCGCAGGCGCCTGGGCCTTCTGACCGCCGGTTACATACTTCTGGCCGGCCTCGCCCTCTTCACGCTTTTCGTGAACCAGGAGCTCTCTCAGATGCCCAAAAACCGCGGCGGCATCACGGCGGCGGAGTTCTGCGAGAACTACAACAGCCTCGCATACGCGGAAGGCTACCTGCGCTCGTACATCTCGCTCACGCCCGAGGGCTGGGAGCGCACGAGCATGAACCCGACCCGGCTCGAGGTACAGGGCTACGAGGCCGAGTACAGCTTTTACGAGGCCGGCGGCGCGCTGGAAAGGCTCGAACTGCGCCTGGAGAGGAGCCCCGGGCGCGTGGGCCTGGACATCCCGGAGCAGGAGCTGAAGCTGGCGCTCATGTCGGGCGTCTGGGGCAGCGAGGGCTGCGGCGTCTTCGACTTCGCCGAGCGCCGGCTCATGCTCATGGAAATAGAGAGATACGGCGCAGAGGGCTTTTCCTTCGAGCTGCCGGACGCCTCGGTGGACTGCAAGTGCAGCTACGGCACTGACGGGGACGGCGGCGTGACCCTGGACGTCGCCCTGACCATCGACTATATCTAATTACAAAAGGGCATGGAAAAGCGGAGCGCTGTGAGCGCTCCGCTTTTTTGCTGTGTGGGATTGTTACGCGGCGAGCAGGGCGGTCTCGACCATGACGTTCTCGCAAAGGCGCATGAACATCGTGGCGGCCTGGGCCCTGGTCGTGTCGGCCTTCGGGGTCAGGGTGTTGTTGGTGTCGCCCTCGATGAGGCCGGAGCCGCAGGCCCACTGGAAGGCCGTGACGGCGTAATCGCTGATGTCGGCGGCATCGGCATAGGAGAGGATGTTGGTGTCCTCGCCGACGCTGACGTCAAAACCCTTGTACTCGGCGTAGCGGTAGAGCATGGTCACCAGCTGCTCGCGGGTGATGGCGCCGTCGGGCGAGGTGCCGTCGGAGACCTCGTTCTCAACGGCCCAGGCCTGGGCCTTGGAATACCAGGTGTCGCCGGCGCTGGTGTCGGCGCCGTCCATGCGGGCCAGCATCGTCCAGACCATGGCCCTGGTCAGGGTGCCGTCGGGCACGAAGGTGTTCTTGCTCATGCCGTTCATGATCTCGTTCTCGTAGACGTACATCACGGCGTCATAGAACCAGGTGCCTTCGGCGACGTCGGTGAAGACCGGCTCGACTATGGTGATGCGGCCCTGCGGCTCGCCGTACTGCTCGGCGGTGACGACGCCGTCCAGCTCCTCGGTGATGTAGCTCATGAGGGCCTCGTCCATCGGGATGCCGGTGTCAACGGAGGTGGAGACGGAGAAGGCGTAGTAGGTGTCGCCGCCGGCGGCGAGGAAGTCGTTCGTGACGACGACGTAGGTCGCATCGGGGTCGAAGGCCTTGCCGTTGATGCTCTCAATGGTCACGCGGTTGATGCTGGCCGGGGCATAGTAGGTGGAGCCGGGATACAGCTCGCCCTGGTCGAAGGCCTTGGTCGTGTCGACGGTGAACTCGATGCCCGCGACCTGCGGGAAGGCGCCGACGGACTCAGGCGTGCTGAAGGTGGAAGCCTCGAGGGCCTCGAGCAGCACGCTGCCCTTTACGGTGACGTAGGCGACGGTGTTGCCGAAGGGCAGCACGGTGTTGACGTCCTTCTTGGTGATGTCGCCCGCGGCTATGGCGGCGCGGATGCCGCCGCCGTTCGTGATGGCGACGACGTTCTCGTCGGCGACGGGCAGGCCGCCGTCCTTCATGGCCTGCCAGAGGATGGCGTCGGCTATGAGGTCGCCGTTATTGGTCTCCTGGGTGCGGTTGCCGGGCGCGTTAACGCCGCAGAGCTCGACCTCGCTCTTCGCGAAGACCGCGCCGTAGGCGGCGTCGACCTCGTCGATGACGAGCTGGGCGGCCTCCTCGACGACGTCGTCGGAGCCCTCGTACTTCTCAAGATCCACGCTGCCGAGGCTGATGCCGTCCTCGGAGATGGTGACGGCGCCGACGGTGGCGAGCTTGGTGCCGGTGGAGGTCAGCAGGGTGTCGCCGACCTTGCAGTCATCGCCGACCAGGGCCTTGATCTGGTCGAGGGTGCTGTGGCTGTGGCCGTCTATGAAGACGTCGATGCCGGTGACGGCCTCGAGCAGGTCCACAGAGCGGTAGCCCTTGGAGGAATCGTCGATGCCGAGGTGGCCAAGGCAGATGATGTAGTCGCAGCCGGCCTCGGTGAGCTCCTTGACCTGGGCCTCGGCGGCCTTATTCATGTCGTCGCCGGAGAGGAAGGTCACGCCCTTGATCTTGCCGGGGTGGGCCTTGGTGGCGGTCTCAGGGGTGGACAGGCCGAACACGCCGACCTTCACGCCGCTCTCGAGCTCGAAGACCACGTTGGCCTCGAAGGCCACCTTGCCGTTGTACATGACGTTGGCGGCGATTATCGGGAACTCGGCGGCGCTGTCGAGCTGGTCGAGGTTCTCGTAGCCGTAGTCAAACTCGTGGTTGCCTATGGTGGCCACGTCGTAGCCGACATAGTTCATAAGCCTTATCGCGGTCTCGCCCTGGGAAACGCTGACATAGGGCTCGCCCTGGATGTAGTCGCCGGCGTCCATGAGCAGGACCTCGGCGCCCTTGGCCTCATATTCGGCCTTGAGCGCGGCTACCTTGGCGTAGCTCTCGATAGCACCGTGCACGTCGTTGGTGTGCAGGATGACTATCTCGCCGTCCAGCTCGCCCGCAGGCTCAGCCGTCGTCTCGTCCGCCAGCACGCCCACGCAGAGCGTGAACGCCAGCGCAAGGACAAGGAACAGAGATAGCAGTTTTTTCATTTGTACTCTCCTTTTCAACAGTTTATGTGTTCTGCCGATCGTAGGCGAGCCCATTATACACCAACTGTACTAAATTGAAAATACACTTGTTCAATTTTATATGTTAAATCTTAATAAAACTTAAGCCGGGCAAAAGGGCGCAGGCTCGGCTGGCCCGGTTTTTATTTCCGCTCGAAGTCCTGCGGCAGCTCCACCGTTATCTCGGTGCCGCCGCCGTCCGAGTAGAGGCTGATGCCCCCGCCGTGATACTGCACGGCGTGCTTGACTATGGACAGGCCGAGGCCGGTGCCGCCGGTCTGGCGCGAATGGCTCTTGTCCACCCTGTAGAACCGCTCGAAGACGCGGGGCTGGTGCTCGGGCGGTATGCCCGGGCCGTCGTCCTTGACCTTCAGCCTGGCCCTGCCCTGGGCGCTGTCCGTCGTGATGAGGACGTGGCCGCCCTCGCTGCCGTACTTCACGGCGTTGTCCGCGAGGTTCCAGACGACTTCCCAGAGCAGCCGGCGCACGCCGGTGAGCTTTGCCGGGCCGCCCTCTACCTCCAGGCTGATGCCGCGCTTTTGCGCCTCGGGCCCGAGCTGGGCGGCGACTTCGCAGGCCAGCTCGTGCAGGTCGGTCTCTTCCGTCGGGAAATCCTCGCCCTCGTCCAGCCTGGACAGGCCGATGACGTCCTCGATGAGCGCCAGCAGCCGCGAGGCCTCGGAGCGTATCCGCGCGTAGAACTGCGCCTCGTCGCCCGGCTTCACCAGGCCCGTCTCGAGCAGCTCGGCCGCGCCCATGATGGAGTGCAGCGGGGTCTTGAGCTCGTGCGAGACATTCGCCGTGAACTCGCGCCGGATGCGCTCGGCCCGCCTGCGCTCCGTGACGTCGAAGATGAGCAGCACCGCGCCGCCGCCGGATACGGGGCTGGCCGTCAGCTGGTACTCGAGGCCCATGCGCTCTATTGCCGCCTCGGCCCGGGCGCCCGCGTGGGCGCGGCTTATGACGGCGCGCAGCTCGGGGCTGCGGTCCACGGTCAGGATGTCCTGGCCCACGCAGTCCCCGGAGGCGCCGAAGAGCTTCGAGGCCGCGGGGTTGATGCTCAGGATGCCGCCGTCCCTGTCGAGGAGGATGAGCCCCTCCGACATGCTGCCCGTCACCGCCTCGAACTCGCGCCGCCTGCGGCCCAGCTCCTCGAGCTGCGAGCGGATCTGCCGCTGCTGCCGCTCCACCCGCGTCAGCAGGGGCGAGAGCTCGTCGTAGGTGTCGTTTTCCAGCGGGTGGTCGAGGTCGATGGAGTTGAGCGGGCCCACGATGCGCTTCGACAGGCGCGAGGCCAGGAAGGCCGAGAGCGCCAGGGCCAGTATGATTATTATGAGCAGCGGCTGCAGGATGCCGAAGAGCAGGGTCGGCACCGTGTAGTGCGAGGCCGCGGCGCGGATGACCGTGCCGTCCGAGAGCCGCTGCGCAAGGTACACGGTCTTCTCGCTGAGCGTGGCGGAGACGCGGCTGCCCTCGCCGCTGCCGGTCTCGAGCGCTTCGGCTATCTCCTCGCGGCCGGCGTGGTTTTCCATGGTGGCCGCGTCGGCGTTGGAGTCGTAGAGCACCGTGCCGTCCGCGTCCACCCAGGTGAGCCGGAGCCCGTCCTGCCGCCCGACGCGCGCGAGGTAGTCCGCGCCCTCGGCCTCGACGCCCGCCGCCGCCAGGCGCAGCTCGGTCCCGAGCTGCTTTTCCTGCCGCGCGGAAAAATAGCTGTACAGCGCGCCCATGACGAGGGCCAGGCAGGCCAGGAACACCGCCAGCGCCGTCAGCAGCACCGAGCGGAAGATGCGTTTAGTCATGCCTCACGCCTCCGTCCTGTAGCCCACGCCGCGCACCGTGCCGATGACCGAGCCGGCCTCGCCCAGCTTCTGCCGGAGCGTCCGCACATGTACGTCCACCGTCCGGGTCTCGCCGTCGTAGTCCGTGCCCCAGATCTCGCTGAGCAGCCTGTCGCGCGTGAACACCACGCCGGGGCTGGACATCAGCGTCCAGAGCAGCTCGTACTCCTTGAGCGTCAGCGTCACCTCGGCCCCGTTTGCCGTGACCCGGCGGCTCGCCGGGTCTATGGTCACGCCGCCGAGCGAGACCGCCGCCGCCTTTTCGCCCGCGGGATTCGTCCGCCTGAGCACCGCGCGCACGCGGCTTATCATCTCCAGCATGCCGAAGGGCTTGACCAGGTAGTCGTCCGCGCCGGAGTCGAGGCCCGTTATCTTGTCGTACTCCTCACCCTTGGCCGTGGCCATTATGACGGGCACGTTCCGCGTCGCCGCGCCGAGCCGGAGCTTTTTGAGTATCTCCATGCCGTCGTCGCCCGGCAGCATGACGTCGAGTATTATGAGCTCCGCCGGGGCCTTTTTCAGGGCGGCGAAGAGGGCCTCGCCGCTGTCCACGCCCTCGGCCTCGAAGCCCGTGGAGCGCAGGGCGTATACCTCTATGTCCCGGACGTTCGCGTCGTCCTCCACACAGTATATCATCACAAGACCTCCCGGCCCTTGTAGTATCCGGTCGCGGCGAATTCGACCCACTCGGCTATGTTCGTGGCGTGGTCGCCTATGCGCTCGAGGTACTTGGCGATCATGAGCAGGTCGAGCGCGTATTCCCCGTCGCCCGGGCGCTGCGAGAGCCTGTCGATCATGGCGAGCTTGATGGCCTGGAAGACCTCGTCGGCCTCGTCGTCGCGCTTTGCGACGGCCCGGGCGGCGGCGCTGTCGCGCTTCACATAGGCGTCCACGCTGTCCGTCACCATGGCGACCACCGTCCGCGCGAGCCGCCGGAAGAGCTCCGCGTCCGCCTCGTCCAGGCTGCCCATGAAGCCCGCCGTCTCGGCGATGTCCAGGGCCTGGTCGCCTATGCGCTCCATGTCCGTTATCATCTTGAGCGCGGCGGAGATCTGCCGCAGGTCGCCCGCCACGGGCTGCTGCTGCAACAGCAGGCGCAGGCAGACGCGCTCTATCTCGCGCTCCTTCTGGTCGATCTCCTCCTCGAGGGCGCTGACCCGGCCGCAGAGCTGCCGGTCCGCCTCGAGCACCGAGCGGGCGGTGACGGCGATGGCCTCCTCGCAGAGCGCGCCCATGCTTATGAGTTCGCGGTTGAGGGCCGCGAGCTGCCCGTCGAATCTCTGCCTCATATCAGCCGAACCTCCCTGTTATATAGTCCTCGGTCCTCTTGTCCCGGGGATGCGAGAACAGCCGCTCCGTGTCCCCGAACTCGACCAGCTCGCCGAGCAGGAAGAAGGCCGTCATGTCCGAAACGCGCACGGCCTGCTGCATATTGTGCGTCACCATGACCACAGTATAGCGGTTTTTCAGCTCGAGGGCAAGCTCCTCGATCTTGCCCGTGGAGATGGGGTCGAGGGCGCTGGTGCTCTCGTCCATGAGCAGCACGTCCGGCTCCACCGCGAGGGCGCGGGCTATGCACAGCCGCTGCTGCTGACCGCCCGAGAGGCCCAGGGCGCTCTTGTTCAGCCGGTCCTTGACCTCGTCCCAGATGGCGGCGTCGCGCAGGGAGCGCTCCACTATGTCGTCGAGCTTCGCGCGGCTGCGCACCCCGTGCGTGCGCGGGCCGTAGGCTATGTTGTCGTAGATGCTCATCGGGAAGGGGTTCGCCTTCTGGAAGACCATGCCTATCTGCTTGCGCAGGCGCGTCACGTCCACGTCGGGGCCGTAGATGTCCTCGCCGTTATAGAGCAGCTGCCCTTCGATGCGCACGCCGGGCACGAGGTCGTTCATGCGGTTGAGCGTCTTCAAAAAGGTGCTCTTGCCGCAGCCCGAGGGCCCGATGAGGGCGGTTATGCGGTTTTCGGGTATCTCCAGCGACACGCCCTTGAGCGCGTGGTTATCGCCGTACCAGAGCTCGAGGCCCTTCGCCTCGATTATTGTATTTCCACTCATTTTACTAAGTCTCCCGCTCTCAGCGTTTTTTGAGCTTCCTGCCCGCGAACTTCGCGGCGAGGTTTATGCCAAAGGCGATGACGAGCAGCACGACGGCTACGGCGAAGGCCGAGTCGAAGTCCGCGCGCTCCTTGGCGTAGTGGTAGAGCGCGACGGTGAGGGTCGCGCCCGAGCTGTCGAAGAGGTTGCGGAAAAACTCCCCGACGCTGTCGCCGTACTTGGCAAGGCGCATGCCCATGCCGGCCGTGAACATCAGCACCGCGCTCTCGCCGACTATGCGGCCCACGGCCAGGATGCAGCCCGTGACGATGCCGTCCACGGAGGAGGGCAGGACGACGGTGCGGATCATGTGCCACTTGCCGCTGCCGAGGGCGAGGCTGCCCTCGCGGTAACTGAGCGGCACGGTCTTGAGCGACTCCTGCGTCGTGCGTATGACGGTGGGCAGGGTCATCATGACGAGCGAAAACGCGCCCGCTATGAGGCTCTGGCCCAGGCCGCAGAATTCGCAGAACACTATGACGCCCACCAGGGCGAAGATGATGCTCGGCATGCCCGAGAGCGTCTCCGTCGCAAACTCGATGGCCGCGACGACGCGCTTGTTCGAGGCGTATTCCGTCAGATAGATGGCGCTGCCCACGCCCAGGGGCAGGATGAAGATGAGCGTCGCTATTATGACGTAGACGGTGTTCAAAATGGCGGGCAGTATGCCCTCTATGTCCTTTATGACGCTCTCCTCGCTTGTGAGGAACTGCCAGCTCAGGTGCGGTATGCCCCGGTAGAGGATGTAGCCTATGAGGAAGACCAGCAGGGCGCAGATGAGGGCCGCGGCGGCGTAGAGCAGCGTGCGCATGGTGATATCGTAGGCCCTGCGGCGCGGGCTCAGGCCCTTCGTTATGGATCCTTTCACGCCTGTCCCTCCTTGCTGCGCTTCAAAAACAGGTTCAGCGCCGCGTTTATGAGCATGATGAAGAGGAAGAGCACGAGGCCGATGGAAAAGAGCGCCTGGCGGTGCAGCCCGTCGGCATAGCCCATCTCACCGGCGATGGCGGTGGTGAGGAACTTGACGCTCGAGAGCAGGCTGGGCATGTTGGCGACGTTGCCGGCGACCATGAGTATGGCCATGGCCTCGCCTATGGCCCTGCCCACGCCGAGCACGACGGAGGCGGCGATGCCGCTCTTGGCCGCGGGCGCGGAGACGCGGAAATAGGTCTCGAGCTCAGTCGCGCCGAGGGCGAGCGAGGCCTCCTCGTACTCGCGCGGCACGGCGTCGAGCGCCGTCTCCGAAACGGAGATGATGGAGGGCAGGATCATTATGGCCAGGACAAACACGGCGGCGAGCAGGCTGTCGCCCGCCGGCAGGCCGAAGAGGTCCCGGATGGCCGGCAGCAGCACTATCATGCCCACAAGGCCGTAGACGACCGAGGGGATGCCCGCGAGCAGGTCCACCACCTCGCGGATGACGGCGGCGAGCCGCCGGGGCGCCACCTTCGAGAGGAAGACGGCCATGAGAAAGCCTATGGGCACGCCGATGACGATGGCGCCCGCCGTGCCGTAGATGCTCGTGAGGATCATGGGCAGGATGCCGAAGGAGGGGTCGCCGCTCCTGTTTGCCGGGTCCCAATCCGTGCCGCCGAGGAACTCCAGCAGCCCGACCTCGCGTATGGCGGGGATGCCCGAGACGATGAGATAGACGGAGATGATGAGGACAAAGCCCACCGCCACGAGCCCGCAGATGAGAAAGAGGGCTTTCATCGTGAATTCCAGGGCGCCCCTCGCGCCGCTTTTTTTGTTTTTGGCGGTCTTGGCGGCAGTTTTCACCTTGGCTCCGGCCTCCTTGCTCAGAATAGCTTCGTTCATTGCTCTTACCTCAATGCGCGGCGAGAGGCTCCCTTTAACGGGAGCCTGCCGCCTTATTGCCGCTTTCTCAGCCGTTCGCGGAGACCGCGCCCGCGGCGGCGATGATGTCGGCGACCTCGGCGCTCATGGCGTAGTCGAGGAAGGCCTGCGCTGCCGGGGAGAGCTCGGTGCCCTCGACGGTGACGACCACGAAGGGACGCTGGATGGGGAAGCTGCCGTCCGCGACCGTGGCCTCGGTGGGCGCCACGCCGTCCACGCTCACCGCGACGACGCTCTCATCCACGGCGGAGAGGGAGGCGTAGCCGATGGCGTTCGGGTTGGAGGCCACGTTGCCGATGACGTCGCCGGTGGAGCTGTACTCGTTGAGGTAGGCGCACTGGTCCTCGATGCCGAGGATCTCCTCGAAGGCGCTGCGGGTGCCGGAGGCGGATTCGCGGCCGAAGACAGCGATCTCGGCGTCATTGCCGCCCAGCTCGGACCAGTTGGTGATCTCGCCGGTGAAGATCTGGGCTATCTGCTCGCTGGTGAGCTCGGAGACGGGGTTCTCGGGGTTCACGACGACGGCCACGCCGTCCTTGGCGATGACGTTCGCCACGGCGCCCTCGCCGAGCTCGTCGGCGGAGAGCTCACGGCTGGAGAGGCCCAGGTCGCAGCTGCCGGCCAGGACGCCCTCGATGCCGGCGCTGGAGCCGGAACCGGTGTAGCTGATCTGTACGTCCGGGTTTATCTCGTTGAAGCCCTCGGTCAGGGCGTTGATGACGTTGCCCATGGAGGTCGAGCCGTTCACTACCACGGTGCCGCCAAGCTCGATGGGCTCGCTCGAGGGCGCCTCGGTCTGGGCGCCGTCGGTCGCCGGGGCGTCGGTCGGGTCGGAGGCGGGCTCGCCGCAGGCCGCAAGAAGGCCGAGGCAGAGCACCAGCGCCAGCGCTATCGTCAGAGTCTTTTTCATCTTTTCAAATTCTCCTTATGTTCATATTCATGCAGGCCTGTTTTTCCCTGCACCACGAAGATTATCCGGCCTGTGTAAAATGGAAAAGCCCCGGTCTGTTAAATCGGGGTAAAGTTATAAATTTAATTTTTCTTTAATGAGCTTGCACTATACTTGTATATTACAAGATGTGCGCGTTGACGCGGGGCGGCTGCGGTGTTAAAATACAAGATGTTGGATGCTTCGCCATTGCGCGTTTTCAAGGGGACTGAGGGATGGAGAAAAAGGGCGGCTCGTTAATGCAGAAGGTCGCGGCGGTGATCGTGGACAGGAAGACCGTGTTCTTCCTGCTGTTCATCGTCCTTGCCGTTTTCTGCGCTTTTTCGCGCAACTGGGTGAACGTCAACGACGATATCACGAGCTATCTCGACAAGGATACCGAGACCTGGCGCGGGCTGGACATCATGGAGAAGGAGTTCACCACCTTCGCCACTGCGAACGTCATGGTCTCGAGCATCACCTACGAGGCCGCGGAGCGGCTGCTGCCGCAGATAGAGGCCATAGACGGCGTGCACTCCGTGGAGTTCGACCCCACGAGCGACCACTACAGCAGCGCCTCGGCGCTCTTTGCCGTCACCTTCGACGGGGACACGACCTCGGAGGTCAGCGAGAACGCCATGGACGAGATAAAGGCCCTGCTCGACGGCTACGACACCTACATAAGCTCCGAGGTGGGCAACCCCATGGAGCAGACGATAAAGGCCGAGATGGTGGTCGTCCTTGGAATCGCGATCTTCATTATCGTGGCGGTGCTGCTGTTTACCTCGAACACCTATATGGAGATACCGGTGCTGCTCATCACCTTCGGAGCGGCGGCGCTCCTGAACATGGGCACGAACTACTGGTTCGGGACCATCTCCTACGTCACGGACTCCATTGCGGTCGTTTTGCAGCTGGCGCTCGCCATAGACTACGCCATCATCCTCTGCCACAGGTATACTGAGGAGCGCGAGCGCATGGAGGCCAGGGACGCCGCCGTCGCGGCGCTCTCAAAGGCGATACCGGAGATAAGCGCCTCGAGCCTCACCACCATATCCGGCCTCGCAGCCCTGACGCTCATGCACTTCCGCCTCGGCTACGACATGGGCATAGTGCTCATAAAGGCCATAGTCATGAGCATGTTCTCGGTCTTCCTGCTGATGCCGGGGCTTCTGGTGCTGTTTTCCAAGCTCATCGACAAGACCCACCACAAGAGCTTCGTGCCGAAGATCTCGCTCTGGGGCAAGCTCACCGTGAAGACCCGCTACATCATCCCGCCGCTCTTCCTCGTAGCCGCGGCGGCGGCCTTCGTGTTCTCGAGCCGCTGCCCCTATGTCTACGGCTACAGCACGCTCGACACGGTAAAGCAGAACGAGAGCAAGATAGCCGACAAGATGGTCGCGGCGACCTTCGGCACCGACAATCTCGTGGCCATGCTCGTGCCCTCGGGCGACTACGAGAAGGAGGCCAAGCTCCTGCGCGACATCGCCGCCATGCCCGAGGTCGAAAGCTGCATGGGCCTGGCGAATATCGAGGCCATGGACGGCTACACCGTCACCTCGTCCCTGAAGCCCCGGCAGTTCGCCGAACTCACCGACCAGGACATCGAGGCCGCGCGCCTGCTCTACGCCGCCTACGCCGTAAACGAGAAGGACTACGGGCAGATCGTCTCCTCCATCGACGACTACTCCGTGCCCCTGCTCGACATGATAAGCTACCTTAAGCAGCAGAAGGACGCCGGCTATGTCACGCTCGAGCGGGATATGAGCGAGATGCTCGACGAGATGTGCGCCGAGCTCGACTTCGGCCGGGCGCAGCTCGAGGGCGAGAACTGGTCGCGCTTCGTCATCTACCTGGACCTGCCCGAGGAGGCGGACGAGACCTTCGACTTCCTCGAGACCCTGCGCTCGCAGGCGAAGATATACTACGACGACTGCGTGCTCGTGGGCGAGAGCGTGAACGCCCGCGACCTGCACTCCTCCTTCTCGACGGACAACCTGCTCATCAGCATACTCTCGGCCCTCTTCGTCGTCATCGTGCTGCTGTTCACCTTCAAGTCCGTCGGCCTGCCCATACTGCTCATCATCGTCATCCAGAGCAGTATCTGGATAAACTTCTCCGTGCC
>CALXEH010000058.1 GCA_944387285.1 uncultured Oscillospiraceae bacterium
CTGGCGGGCGGGGTGTCCTTGCTGGCGAGGCCGTAGCGGCCGCCGATGACCTTGATGTCGGTCCTGCCGGCGTCGGCCAGGCTGGTCATGACGTCCATGTACAGGGGCTCGCCCAGGGCGCCGGGCTCCTTGGTGCGGTCGAGCACCGCGATGGACTTACATGTCGCCGGGATGGCGGCCAGCAGCTTGTCCGCGCGCCAGGGCCTGTACAGCCTGACCTTCACGAGGCCGACCTTCTGGCCGTGGGCGTTCAGGTAGTCGATGACTTCCTCGGTCACGTCGCAGATGGAGCCCATCGCCACGATGACACGGTCGGCGTCCGGAGCGCCGTAGTAGTTGAACAGCTGGTAGTCGGTGCCGAGCTTCTTGTTGACCTTCTTCATGTAGTCCTCGACTATGCCGGGGACAGCCTCGTAGTACTTGTTGGAGGCCTCACGGTTCTGGAAGAAGATGTCGCCATTCTCGTGGCTGCCGCGCATCTGCGGATGCTGCGGGTTCAGCGCGCGGGCGCGGAACTCCTCGACCGCCTTCATGTCGCACATCTGGGCAAGGTCCTTGTAATCCCAAACCGCGATCTTCTGGATCTCGTGAGAGGTGCGGAAACCGTCAAAGAAGTTCAGGAAGGGGACGCGGCCCTTGATGGCGGCGAGGTGAGCGACGGCGGACAGGTCCATGACCTCCTGCACGTTGCTCTCGCAGAGCATGGCAAAACCGGTCTGGCGGCAGGCCATGACGTCCTGATGGTCGCCGAAGATCGACAGGGTGTGGCTCGCAAGGGTACGGGCAGTGACGTGGAACACGCCGGGCAGCAGCTCGCCCGCGATCTTGTACATGTTCGGGATCATGAGCAGCAGGCCCTGGGAAGCGGTGTAGGTCGTCGTCAGGGCGCCGGCGTTCAGAGAGCCGTGCACCGCACCGGCGGCGCCGGACTCGGCCTGCATCTCCTGCACCTTGACGGTGGTGCCGAAGATGTTCTTCAGGCCCGCGGCGGACCACTGATCAACAAAGTCCGCCATAGGGCTGGACGGCGTGATCGGGTAGATCGCTGCCACCTCAGTAAACGCGTACGAAACGTGCGCAGCGGCCTGGTTGCCGTCCATGGTCTTGAGTTTTCTCGCCATACTTTCATCTCCACACAAAAATAAATTCTCGGGTGCTCAATCCTGGGTTCTAAAAGCGTTATAATTTTATCACCCAAACCTCGTCCTGTAAACCACTTTTTGCACGGAAAAGCCACAATTTTTTCCCGCTGCCGCCCGGAAATTTTGGCCCGCTTTGATGCAGAACAGCGCCCCGGCGTCCAAAACTGCACGCCTTTGGGTGCAGCAGTCGGTTAATTCGCCGCGAGCCTCGGCACATGCGGAAACACCGGCCCCGAAGGGCCGGTGTCCGGCTTTCAAATATTGCGGCGCGCCGTGCCGCGAGGCGGCCGGCCGGCTCAAACCAGCCGCGCCTTTTCGTCCCCGCCGGGCCGCAGCTTCAGGCTGCGCAGGCCGTATTTCCCGCGCAGGTATTCCCGGTTCGCGCCGTGCTGGCCCGCATACTGGCTCAGCAGCCGCCTGGGCACCTCCACCGTCACTTCCGCTCCCTCCGGCACGCCCTCCAGCAGCGCCTCCAGCTCGCCGCGGCGTATCCGCGCCTTTACCAGCTCGCCCAGCGCCGGGTGGTAGGCGCCGCCGAGCGCGTCGCCGCCCGTGAGCTCGCCCGTCGGGTTAAGGCCCAGCCTTATGACCGGTATCCCCGCCGACTCGAACACGGGCAGTATCCTCGCGCACACCCGCACCGCGTCCTCCACAGTGTGCTCCTTATACCTCCCCGCGCGCCACAGCTCGCAGAGCCTCGTGTCCCTCACGATCACCGTCGGGTACACCCGCACACCGTCCGGGTCCAGCGCCGCCAGCCGCCGCGCCGTCTCCTCGTCCGTCTCATCGTCCGAGCCGGGCAGGCCCGTCATCATCTGCAAGATCAGCCGGAAGCCCGCCGCCTTCACGCTCCGCGCCGCCTCCGCCACGTCCTGCGACGTATGGCCGCGCCCCGATAGCGCCAGCACCCGGTCGTCCATCGACTGCGCGCCCAGCTCCACCGTCTCCACGCCGTACCTGCGCAGCCGCGCCAGCACCGCGCCGTCGATGGCGTCCGGGCGCGTGGACAGGCGTATCGAGCTTATCCTGCCGCTCTCCAGGTACGGCTGCGCCGCGCCCAGCAGCGCCTCCTGCTCCGCGTCCGGTATCGCCGTGAACGAGCCGCCGTAGAACGCCAGCTGGCTCACGCCCTCGCCCGCCTGCTCTATCGCCCGGCGCACGTCCTCCGGGCAGGCAGGCGCAAGGCTGCCCGAGATGCGCCTCTGATTACAGAAAACGCAGTCGTTCGGGCAGCCCAGGTGCGGTACGAACACGGGTATTATGCTCTCCCTCGCGCTCAAGGCCTCAGCTCCTCCAGCGCGGCGCGCGCCGCCGCCTGCTCGGCCTCCTTCTTCGTCCGGCCCGAGCCCGAGCCGATGGGCCGGCCGTTTAAGCTCACCTGCGAGGTGAAGGTCTTGTCATGGTCGGGGCCGGACTCGCCAAGCAGCTCATAGCTCAGGGTCTGGCCGCTCTTGCGCTGCACCAGCTCCTGTAGCTCGGTCTTGCAGTCCTCCACCCGCATGACCGGCCCCGCGCCGTCCAGCGCCGTGAGTATCTGCCGCTCTATGAACGCCTTCGCCGTCTCGAGCCCGCCGTCTAAGTACATCGCCGCGATGACCGCCTCGACCGCGTCCGCCAGTATCGAGGTGCGCCGCCGGCCGCCGGTGTGCTCCTCGCCCCGGCCCAGCCGCACATAGCTGCCCAGGCCCAGCTCCGAGGCGACCCTGTGCAGGCTCTCCTCGCACACCAGCTGCGCCCTCAGCCGCGTCATCCGGCCCTCAGGCAGCTCCGGGAAGCGCCGGTACAGCGCGTCCGCCACTACCATGCCCAGCACCGAGTCGCCCAAGAACTCCAGCCGCTCGTTGCTCTCGCCGCCGCGGCCGCGGTTCTCGTTCGCGTACGAGCTGTGCGTCAGTGCCGTCGCCAGCAGCGCGCGGTCCCGGAAGCTGTGCCCCAGCTTCTTCTCAAGCGAATCCATCAGTTGCCGGAGGCCCGCTCGACGTAGTCCACCAGGTCGCCGATAGTCGCTATCGACTTCAGCTCCTCCTCAGAGATCTCGCCCAGGCCGAACTCCTCCTCGATCGTCATGCTCAGCTCGACGACGTCCAGGGAATCCGCGCTCAGGTCGTCCATGAAATTCGTGTCCCGGCTCAGGTTCTCCGCGTCCTCAGCGAACTGCTCGGCCACGAGCTTCAGTACCTTCTCGTAAATCATTTTGTCATACCTCCGTTTTCTGCGCCTCGCCCGCCGGCAGACGCATATATTCAATGTTTTTCTCGATCTCCTCGATGACGCCGGCCTGCGCGAAGCGCACCGCCTGCCTTATCGCGCTGAACACCGCCTCGTCGTTCGACGAGCCGTGAGCCTTGATGACCGGCTTCGATATGCCCATCAGCGCCGTGCCGCCGACCTTGTTCACGTCCATCATGTCCTTGAGCTTCATGAAGTCGCCCTTGAGCGTCAGCGCCGCCAGCTTGTTCTTCGTGCTGTTCATGAACACGCCCTTGAGCTGGCCCATCAGGAACTTTATCATGCCCTCGCTGCCCTTGAGCAGGATATTCCCCGTAAAACCGTCCGTCACCAGCACGTCCACGGCCCCGGTCAGCGCCGCCGAGCCCTCCACGTTGCCGATGAAGTTTATCCGGCCCTCGTCCGCGGCCTTCTTCAAAAGCGCGTAGGACTGCTTCTGCAGCTCGCCGCCCTTCGTCTCCTCCGTGCCGTTATTCAGCAGGCCCACCTTCGGGTTCGGGATGCCCAGTATCTGCTTGGCGTAAAAGCTGCCCATGAACGCGAACTGCAGCAGGTACTCCGAGGTGCACTCCACATTTGCGCCGCAGTCGATGAGCATGACGCCCTTGCCGCCGTTCGGGATGACCGGCGCCAGCGCCGCGCGCCGGATTCCCCGGATGCGCTTCACCGTCAGCGTCGCGCCCGTCAGCAGCGCGCCCGTGCTGCCAGCTGACACCACGGCCTCGCCCTTGCCCTCCTTCAGCAGCATCAGCGCCACGGACATAGACGAGTCCTTCTTCCGCCGCGTCGCCGTGCTCGGGTCGTCCTCCATCGTCACGACCTCGCGGGCATCAACTATGTCTATGCCCTTTTCCTTGCCGAGATACTTCGCTATCTCCTCTTTGCGTCCCACGAGCGTCACATCCACGCCCAGTTCCTTCTTCGCCCTCACCGCGCCCAGCACGGGCGCCTGCGGTGCGTTGTCGCCGCCCATGGCGTCAACTATCACTCTCAAGGCTCAGGACCTCCTTCTCTTTAAGCATCGCCTCTATGATACCGAGCGAGCGCGCCGAAAGCTCCGCGTTCTTGTTCCGCTTGCCCTTCACCCTGTAACCCAGGGGCGTGATTATACCGAAATTCACGTTCATCGGCTGGAAATCGCCCACGCTGCCGCCCGATATGTACTGCGCCAGCGCGCCTATCGCCGTCTCCGCAGGGAAATCCGCCGGCGCCAGGCCCAGCAGCCGCGCCGCCGTCTCTATCCCCACCAGCATGCCCGACGCCGCGGACTCCACATAGCCCTCGACGCCCGTCATCTGCCCGGCAAAGCTCAGCCTCGGCTCCGACTTCAGCCGGTAATACCTGTCCAGCAGCCGCGGCGAGTCCAGATATGTGTTCCGGTGCATCACACCGTACCTCACGAACTCCGCCTGCCTCAGCGCCGGTATCATCGAAAACACCCGCTTCTGCTCGCCAAAAGTCAGGTGCGTCTGGAAGCCCACCAGATTGTACAGCGTGCCCTCGGCATTGTCCCGCCTCAGCTGCACCACCGCCCAGTCCTCGCCGCCGGTATGCGGGTTCCTCAGCCCTACCGGCTTCATCGGCCCGTACCTCAAGGTGTCCAGCCCGCGCCGGGCCATCACCTCCACCGGCATGCAGCCCTCAAACACCGCGCCGTCGTCAAAACCGTGCACCGGCGCCTCCTTCGCGCTCACCAGTTCCCGCACAAAGGCCTCGTACTCCTCGCGTGTCATGGGGCAGTTTACATAATCCGCCGTGCCCTTGCCGTAGCGCGAGGCCAGGTAGGCGCTGTCCATGTCCACGCTCTCGAGCGTCACGATGGGCGCCACGGCGTCGTAGAAGTGCAGGTCGAACTGCGGGCAGAGCCGCACGATGGCCTCGGCCATGGCGTCGCTCGTCAGCGGGCCCGTCGCTATGACCGCCTCGCCCTCGGGTATCTCCTTGAGCTCCTGCGTCACGACCTCGACCCTCGGGCAGGCCCGCAGGCGCTCCGTGATATACCTCGAGAAGCCCTCCCTGTCCACGGCGAGCGCCCCGCCCGCCGCGACGCGGTTTTTATCAGCCGACTCCATGACGAGCGAGCCGAGGCGGCGCAGCTCCTCCTTGAGCAGGCCCACGGCGTTCGTCAGCTCGTCGCTGCGCAGGGAATTTGAGCACACCAGCTCCGCGAAGTTCGCCGACACATGCGCCGGGCTGAACTTCGCCGGCTTCATCTCGACGAGCCGCACCTCTATGCCGCGCCTTGCCAGCTGCCAGGCGCACTCGCTGCCCGCGAGGCCTGCGCCCACGACCGTGACCCGGCTCATTCGGCGGCCTCCGTCTTCTTCGTCGTGCTCTTCTTCGCCGCCGGTTTCTTCGCTGCCGGTTTCTTTGCCGCCGGTTTCTTCGCTGCCGTCTTCTTTGCCGCGGGCTTTTTTGCCGCTGGCTTCTTGGCCTGGGACGCTTCCCCGGCGGCCTGCGTTTCGCCCTCTGCGGCCGGCTTGCTCTCCGCCTTTTTCTTATAGCCGCGCTTGTCCTCGGGCAGGAAGTTCGGGCAGGCCTCGTTTATGCAGAAGGGCTTGGAGCGGCCCTTGCCCGAGCGCTTGAACATGGTCTTGCCGCATTCCGGGCAGACCTCCTTCGTCGGCACGTCCCAGGTCATGAAGCCGATTATCTCCTTGCCGTCCGCGCCCTGGCCGCGCCAGGGGCAGTCCCGGCCCTTCTCGCAGGCGTAATAGGTATAGCCGTTGCGCGAGGTGCGCTTGAGCAGCCTGCCGCCGCAGGCCGGGCACTTGCCGGGCATCTCCACCACTATCGGCATGGTAAAATTGCAGTCCGGGAAGCCCGGGCAGGCCAAAAACCGCCCGAAACGTCCGGATTTGACTACCAGATTCTTGCCGCAGACCGGGCAGACCTCCTCCGAGACCTCGTCCGGGACCTTTATCCGCTGGCCCTCCATGGCCGCCTCGGCCGCGTGCAGCTCCTGCTCGAAGCCGCCGTAGAAGTCCGCCAGGTACTGCTTCCAGCCCTTCTCGCCCTTCTCGATATCGTCCAGGCCGTCCTCCATCCGGGCCGTGAACTTCAGGTCCACGATGTCCGGGAAGCGCTCCTCCATGAGGCCGGTCACGACCTCGCCCAGCGCCGTCGGGCGCAGGTATTTGCCCTCCTTCACCACATACTCGTGGCTGAGGATCGTAGTTATGGTCGGCGCGTAGGTGGACGGGCGGCCTATGCCCTTTTCCTCCATCGCGCGGATGAGCGTCGCCTCGGTATACCGGGACGGCGGCTGCGTAAATTTCTGCTCCTTCGTCAGCTTCACCAGGCTGGCCGAGTCGCCCTCCTTCAGGTTGGGCAGCGGCTTTTTCGGCGCGTCCGTCTCGTCCTCGTGCTCGTCCTCGTACACCGCCGTATAGCCAGGGAAGACCAGCTCCGAGTAGTTGGCGCGGAACACATGGCCCGCGCAGGCCGCGTCCACCACCACGTTGTCGTACACGGCGTTGGCCATCTGGCAGGCCATGAAGCGGCCCCAGATCAGGCGGTAGAGCATATACTGCTCCTTCGTCAGGTCCTTGCGCACCAGCTCGGGCGCGAGCGCCGCGTTCGTGGGCCTTATCGCCTCGTGCGCGTCCTGCGCGCCGGCCTTGGTCTTATAGCGCCTCGGCTGCTCGGGGCAGTAGGCCTCGCCGTAGTGCGCCCTTATGAAGTCCCGCGCCGCATTCACTGCCTCGTTGGACAGGCGCAGGGAGTCGGTTCGCATGTAGGTGATGAGGCCCACGGTGCCCATGCCGCTCACGTCCACGCCCTCGTAGAGCTGCTGCGCTATCGACATGGTGCGCCTCGGCGTCATGCCCAGCCTCCGGCTCGCCTCCTGCTGCAGGGTCGAGGTTATGAACGGAGGCGAGGGGCTGCGCTGCTTCTTGCCGCGCTTCACGCTGTCTATCGAAAACTCCCGTCCCGTCACCGCCGCTATCACCGCGTCCGTCTCCGCCTCGCTGTGCAGCTCGGCCTTGCCCGCCGTCGTGCCGTAGTAACGCGCCGTGAACTGGCCGTCGCCGGCCTTCAGCACCGCGTCGAGCAGCCAATACTCCTCCGGCACGAAATCCCGGATCTCCTGCTCCCTGTCCACGACCATCCGCGTCGCGACCGACTGGACGCGCCCGGCCGAAAGGCCGCGGCGTATCTTCTTCCACAGCAGCGGCGACAACTCATAGCCCACTATCCTGTCCAGGATGCGCCGCGCCTGCTGCGCGTCCACCAGGTCCTGGTCGATGTCGCGCGGCGAGGCGATGCTCTCCGTCACGACCCGCTTAGTTATCTCGTTGAAGGTCACCCTGAAAGCCTTGTCGTCCGGCAGCTGCAGCAGCTCCTTCAAATGCCAGGCTATCGCCTCGCCCTCGCGGTCAGGGTCGGTGGCCAGATACACGGTCTTCGCCTTGGCCGAACGCTCGCGCAGCTCGGAGATGATATCCTCCTTGCCCTTCACCGGGATATACTTGGGCTCAAAACCGCCCTCGATATCCACGCCCATCGTGCTCTTCGGCAGGTCGCGCAGGTGGCCCATCGAGGCCACTACCTTATAATCCTCGCCCAGATACTTTTCGATGGTCCTGGCCTTCGCCGGGGATTCGACTATGACCAGTTCCGTCTTTGCTTTTGCCATTAAAACGTCCTCACTTCTGAGTATTAATTAACCTGAATGTCTTGTCGCCGCACTTTTCCACAACGCCGCCCAGCTGGAGCAGCGTCAGCTCGCGCAGCACCGTCTGCACGGGCAGGCCGGCCTTTTCAACTATCTCGTCTATGTGTACCGCGGGCCCGTCGATGGCTTCGGCTACCGCCCTGCGCTCACCCTCCAGGCCCTCAAGTTGTTTACGAAGGTCAATATAGTCCACGCTGTCGGCCTTGTCAACGCCTTTTTCCGCCAGCTGTTCGGGCGCGCCTTCCTCCGCGGCGTTCAGCTGCTCCTGCCTCAGGCTCTCCTCCAGCCGCTGACCCGGCATGCTGCGCTGCTTCCTGCCGGGGTCGCGCAGGCCCGGGAACTGGCCCGTAAAACCGCTGAGCACGTCCCAGCCGTTCATCGCCGGCGCGGCGCAGTCCACCAGCAGCCGGTTGGAGCCCGCCGAGGTCTCCGAATCCGCATTGCCGGGCACCACAAAAAGCTCGCGCCCCTGGCTCAGGGCCTCGTCCGCAAACAGCAGAGCGCCGCTCCTTTCCGGAGCTTCCACCACCACGGCCGCCACGGAAAGCCCGGAGCTTATCCGGTTGCGGGCCCGGAAAAAGGAGCTGTGCCGCTCCGCGCCCGGCGGATACTCGCTCACCACCGCGCCGGCCATGGACACGTCCACCGCCAGGCCGCCGCCCCAGCTCAGGTCGTCTATCGGCGTCGCCAGCACGCCTACGCAGCGCCCGCCCGTCATCAGCGCGCCCCGCGCCGCCGCGGAATCCACGCCCTGCGTCAGGCCCGATACCACAAGGCCGCCGCAGCGCGTTATCTCATAGCCCAGTTTCGCCGCCATCTTCAGCCCATAGGGCGAGGCGCGCCGCGTGCCGACCACCGCTATTGCCGCCTGTTCGTCCATCGCCGGCAGCCGCCCCTTCACATAGAGCACCACCGGCGGGTCGTATATCCCCGCCAGCCGCCTCGGATACGCCGCGTCGCGCAGGGTCAGGATATCTATGTCCTCTCGCTCGCAGGCCTCCGCTATGCGCATGGCCTTGTCCAGGCTGTGGTCCCTCAGCTGCTCCAGCTCGCGCTCCGTCAAATAGCCCAGGGAACGGAACCGCTCCTCCAGCTCGAAGTAGATCTGCCTCGCGCCGCCCAGCTCCCTGAGCAGCAGCAGCTTGGTCCTCGGCCGCATCCTGACGAGCGAGGACAGCCACAGCCAATATTTGAGCTCGGACACGCTATCACCTCAGCTTCCCTGCCGCACCGTCTCCCACATCGCTATGGCAGCCGCTACCGCCGCGTTGAGCGATTCGCTGCCAGGCGCCATCGGTATTATCACCGTCTCATCGCAGAGCCTCAGCAGCTCCGCCGAGAGTCCGTGGCCCTCGTTGCCTATCACCACAGCCGCGGCTTGCAGCTTGGCTTGTCTTATGTCAACCGCAGTCCCAGTCAGCGCCGTGCCTACCAGGCGCAGGCCCAGGCCGCGCGCGAGACAGGCCAGGCCCTGCGCGTCCGTCTCCGCCACGCACTGCCTGAAGGCCGCGCCCATCGTCGCCCGCACGCAGCGGGGCGAGGCGCGGTCGGCGCAGTCCCCGACGAGCACGACCAGGTCTATGCCCAGGGCGTTGGCCGTCCTGATGACGCTGCCCACGTTGCCGGGGTCCTGCACGTCCTCGAGCGCGATGCAGGAGCGCACGCGCCCGGGCAGACGCGGCTGGGGCAGGCGCAGGCTGAACACGGGGCCGGGGCTGTTTTTCACCGGCGAGGCGTAGCCCAGCAGCTCGGCCGGGGCCGAATAGCGCCGCGTGCCCGGCGGCAGCCAATCCAGGGGCCGGCGCTCGTCCATGAGCACGCCCGTCAGCTCGCAGCCGCTGCTTAGCGCCTCGCGCAGCAGCTTTTCGCCGTCGAGCGCGGTCTCGCCCGTCTCACTGCGGTAGCCGGCGTCGCTGCCCAGCCGCCTCAAATGCCCTATATACCCATTTTTCCTCGAGCTTATCCGCTCTGTCATGTCCATTTTCCCGCATCCTGTCCGGCTGATTGAGCGCTTGCGCATACATTAGTATAAACTGTAACACAACCCTCCGGCAAGCACAAGTATAATTTTACCTCCGGGCTGTGAGCGCATTAATTTACAAATTATTCACACTTTCCCCTGCCTGTGCCGCTCATTCGATACAACTCTGATACATACCTGCTGTAAACTGGCAGCAGTCAATGCAAAAACTCTGTGGAGGTGCGGTCATGCGCAGGATATGCGTCATACTTACTCTCTTGATGCTGCTGTCCCTGGCCGGCTGCAGGCAGGCGGGGCCGGAGCTGCCGGAGCCGGACGGCGGTTCTGCTGCGGCGGAAGCGTCCGGGACGGCTGAGCCGGAGGAGGCGCTCCGGCTCTCTGTCGAGGCCCTGCCCGGCGGCATGTCGGAGCTTCTCGCCGTGCAGGTCTCGGGCGGGCGGCTCAGCTTTGCCGGCTGCGCCGGCGACGGCTCGCCCAGGCTCGGCACGCTCGACGCCTCGGGCGGCTGCAGCCTCGCCGAACTGCCCACGGACATCGGCAAGGTCCTGGCGCCATGCTTCGACGGCGAGGCCCTGAAGGCCCTGGCGCTCCGCGACGGGCGGCTTTGCCTGCTCGCCTGCTCCGGCGGCGGCGAACCGGCCGTGACGGCACTCACCGGCGAGGCGCTTGAGGGGCTTGGCAGCAACCTCGAATACTGCGAGTACGGCGGCATGGGCTACATCCGCGCCTCCGACCGCGTCGTGGAGCTCTCGGCCTCGGGCGAGACGGGCCGCTCCGCCCTGCTCGAGCACGACTACGGCTATCTCTGCGCGCTGCAGCCCTGCTCCGGGCGGCTCTGCCTGCTCGCCTGGAACCCCATCTACCGCCTCGGCACGCTCTTCGAGCTGGATCGCGAGGCCATGGTGCTGCTGCCACTCGAAACCGGCGGCCTCAACGTTACCGCCATCGGCCTGGACTCGGACGGCGGCCTTCTGCTCGGCGGCGAGCTCGAGGGCCGCGAATGTGTCTGCCGCCTCGGCGAGGACGGGCCTGAGCCGCTCTTCTACTGGGACGAGCCGGGCGTCGTCTCGCCCTCCTACACCCACCTCGCGCGGCTCGGGGACGGCGGCGCCCTGCTCTGCTGCTATCGCGGCATGGACATGCTCGAGAGCCTCTCCGTCGAGGACGCCGCGCCAAAGCTCAGGCTCACGCTGCTGGCAGAGCACAGGCTGCTCGAGCTGCCCGACATAGTCAACGCCTTCAACCGCGAAAGCGAAGACTGCTCTATCAGCATCCGGTACATGGACGAGGAGGGGCTGACGCCCGAGCGGCTCCAGGCCGAGCTTACCGCAGGCGACGGGCCGGACATCTTCGCCTTCGAGGACCGCAGCCGCCTGGGACTGGGCGGCTCGGCGCTGGAGGATCTGCTGCCGCGCCTCGACGCCGACCCGGAATACAGCCGGGACACGCTGGTGCCCAGCCTGCTGCAGGCCATGTGCGCCGAAGGCGGGCTGTTCTGGCTGCCCAAAGCCTTCTCCATCTCCACCTTCACCGCGCCCTCGGCCTGCATCTCCGGGCCGGGCGTGAGCTATGAGGACGCCAAGGCCGCAGCGGACGCGCTCGGGCTGCCGCTCTTCCCCGGCTGGATGACCCGGGACACGCTCTGGGGCTGGCTCAGCCGCTTCGCCGTCGGGCAGTTCGTAGACCTCGAGGCCGGCGTCTGCAGCTTCGACAGCGAGGACTACATCGCCCTGCTCGAGCAGTGTGCCGCCGCCGCGCCCGAGCTTTCCGACGACTACGCCTCGCTCTACTCCGGCCTGCTCCAGTTCGAGCAGCTGCAGAACTTCATCCGGCTCGCCGCGATCAGCCAGAACTACGGCGGGGCCTACGTCTTCGCCGGCGCACCGAACGACACGACGAACGGCAGCATGTTCACGCCCGGACTCAGCTTTGCCATCTCCGCCCGCTCGGAGCACGGCGACGCGGCCTGGCAATTCGTCAGGAGCGTGCTCGACGAGCAGAACCAGGGCCTCACCGACTTGGCCTTCCCCAGCAGCGCCGCCGTCCTGGACGCCCAGCTCGACGTCATGAGCGGCCCGGGCCTGGACTTCTACGGCACCGTCTACCGCCTCAGCGAGGACGACGTGCGCAAATTCCGCGAGCTGCTGGAGGGCACCTCCACCCTCAGCGACCTCCTGCCCGCCGTCACCGGCATCATGGAAGAGGACGCGGCGCAGTTCTTCTCCGGGCAGATACCGGCCTCGCAGGCCGCCGCCTACACCCAGGACCGCGTGAGCCTCTACCTCGCCGAGCGCAGCTGAGGCCCGCACATAGAAAAGCGGACCTGTCGCAGAATGGAAAAATTCTGCGGCAGGTTTTCTTTAGCTGGGAAAGAGGAGAGCAGGTCTAAAAACTCA
>CALXEH010000059.1 GCA_944387285.1 uncultured Oscillospiraceae bacterium
AGACGGCGGCGGGCGTCTCGGTGGCCGCGGGCGTGGGCTCGGGCGTGGGCTCCGGCGAGGCGGAAGGCGCGGCGGCGCGCAGGAATTCGGTCTCGCGGCGCAGCTCGTCGAGGGTCGGGGGCTCGTAGGCGGCGGGCTGCGCGCCGGCGGCGACGGCCTCGTCCCGGCCCAGCAGGAGCGCGGCAGCGCGTTCCGCCCCGCCCGAGAGGCGCTCGCCTAGGCTCTCGAAGACGGCGGAGTAGTCCGCGTCGCGGCTGACGGCGGCGCGCAGCCCGGCGCGAAGCCCCTCGGTCTGCGCGGGAAAGAGCAGCTTGAGCGCCGTGACCGCAACAAAGAGCGCGGAGGCGAGGATAATTTTATAGATGTAAGCAGAATTCCTTTTCATGCTGAGATTATATTTGGACAAGGCCGCAAATATGCGCGAAATAAAAAATTTGGCTTGACAAGAGCGCCCCGGCTAATTATAATGATAAAGCTGTCTCGGGGTGTAGCGCAGATGGTAGCGCGCATGGTTCGGGACCATGAGGCCGCGAGTTCAAGTCTCGCCACTCCGACCATCGTCGGAGCAAAGTCCGCTTTGCTCCGACGTCTTTTTTTGCCTGCGGCGAAAAAAAGACGTCATCCGTCCGCTCCCTTGCTCCTCCTCTCCAAATCGAACCCGCTGTCGCTGGGCTTCGATTTGGTTTTTCTTTTTCAAGAGCCTCAAGTCCTATAATGCCACTCAGGCCAAAAGCGGAAGGCCCTGGTCGTGGATCTCCTTGGCGGCCTCTTTGCCGACGCAGCGGTAGTGCCAGACTTCCTCGGCGGTGCCGGTTATCTCGGTTTTGCCGGCGGGATAGCGGAAGATGAAGCCGTATTTATAGCTGTTCTCCTGCAGCCAGAAGTACAGGTCGTAGGTCGCGCCGTTTATATCCACCGCGATGCCCAGCTGGTGCTCGCTGTAACCGGGAACGGCGACCCACTGGCCGGCCAATGCTGCCGCCGTGGAGCGTCACTATCTCCTTTGCTATCGCCAGGCCCAGGCCCGTGCCGCCCGTGCCCGAGGCGCGCGACTCGTCCAGGCGGCAGAACTTCTCGAAGACAGCCAGGCCGCGGAAATAGTCGTTATATAGGTAAAACGCCTCCTCGTGGCCGATGCCCATGGCCGCTTCCAGCAGGCTGACCACCCAATCGCCCATGCGCCGCCGCCACAGGAAGAGGTACAGCCCCACCACTATCGCGGTCGAGATGAGCGCGCCGGCGCAGAAGCGGCGCATGACCCTTGCGACCAGTTCCAGGGGCTGGAAGGGCTTTGTCATGCAGCCGCTTTCCTTACGAAATACTGAGGATATATTGAGATTTTACAACAAGGCCCGCCGCCTTGCAAGCAGCCGCGCATCGTTCTTGCAATACGGCCCGGGCTGTGTTATTGTGGTGCCGGATAGGAGGTGCTGATATGGGCAGGTTCAGGAAACTGGGCGGCTTTCAGGTCTGCGTGCTGGTCGTGCTCGCAGTGATGTGCCTGGTCTTTGCCGTGCTCTACCCCGTCGTCATCGGGCGGGTGGGCTACATCTACAACGACACCGTGTTCGTGCCCGAGCAGTCGGGCGGCGGCACCGTTTACTCCGGCAGGCCCGGCGGTATCGATTCCAGCTTCACCGTCAGCGGCGGCAGCGTCGAATTCCGCTGCGGCAGCAAGCTCTACGGGCCCTACACCGTCGTGGACGACCCCTCCGCCATCTCCCCTGACATCGAGCAGCGCGACGGCCTCAGGGGCTTTGAGCTCTACTGCGGCGATGAGGCCATCTTCCGCGGCAGCGTGCGCGACTTCGGCGGCCGGCTCTGGCTATACGGCGAGGACGGGCAGCTGCAGGGCATCAGCATCGCGGCCTGGACCGAAAACGGCGTCTACACCGCCGGCGGCGTGCCCATAGACCCCATGGAGCCCAGCGTCTACAACATCCTCGAGCTGCTCTCCGGCCCGGAGCTGGAGCACAAGGGCGACTGGGTGCCCTTCGCCCTCGGCCTCGTCATCTGCATCCTCACCGCCCTGTCCATCCTCTACGCCGACGAGCTGTTCCGCTGGAGCATGTCCTTCTGCATCCGCAACGCCGAGAACGCAGAGCCCTCCGACTGGGAACTCGCCGGCAGGTACATCGGCTGGGTGACGCTGCCCATCGCGGCCCTCGTCGTCTTCATCATCGGCCTCGGCTGAGGCCCGCCCGCACGCGAAAGGAGGCGCGGCATGTTCCGCAAAAACAGACCGGCCCCGCTCGGCTTCGACCGCGAGTGCCTGCGGCCCGTCATACGCGCCAGCATCTGCACCGGCGAGCGCGTGGCAGGCTTCAAAAACCTCCGCTCCGGCAAGTTCAGCGAGGTCATGCTCATCCGCTCCGACGCGGACCTGGACGAATTCTGCGCCCTCTACGGCCTCTCGCCCGGGGAACTGCCAACCGAATACTAAACAGCGCGCCGTGCCCTTCCGGGACGGCGCGCTTTGATGTTCTGCACAAATTTCGGGGCTGAATTTCGTCGGGCCCTACAGGCGATTTTGCGCTTTTTGACCTTGCGCTTTGCCGCAGAAACGCTATATTACCCCTCAAAGCAGCAAAGGAGGTCTGCGCCATGGCCAAACGACTGCCCGGCATCATGTTGTACTGCGAACTGCTTCCAGCCATACGCAAGCTCGACCTGGAACAGCGCGGCAAGCTCTTCACCGGCATCCTCAGCTTCGCCGAGTGCGAGCAAGAGCCCGAATTCGACGACCCCACCCTCAGCATCGTCTGGGACTTCATAGCAATCCGCCTGCGCGCGGACATGGAGCGTTACAAAAACCGCTGCGACCGCAACCGCGACAACTCCCTCAAGCGATGGGATGCGAACGCATCCGAACGCATGCCAAACGATGCGGCCGATGGTAACACTAACACTAACACCAACACCAACACCAACACCAACACTAACACCAACTCTATCTCCAACACCAACACCAACAGCGCGCCCGCGCCCGCGCGCGGCGAGGCCCCGGATGGGGACGCGGCTGTTCCCGACGGCAGCGGCGGCGGCAGCGACGGCCTGCCCGACTACCGCACCATGACGCTCTCGCAGATAAACAGCCTGCCCGACAAGATCAGGCACGAGATAATCCTGCGCAAGATACGCGAGGAACACGGCTCAGCCTCGCCCGCCCGGCCCCTCAAAGAAACAGGGACACGGCGCAGTAGACAAGCAGCAGGGCCATGACCAGGTTCGTGACCTTGGCGTACTTTGAAAACAGCGCCTTGAACACCGAGCCGAACAGCGCCCAGCACAGCGTGAAGCAAAAGCCGATGAACGCCAGCAGCAGCGCAAAAAACACCAGCTTGCCCCACTCGCCCTGGTAGTACGGCAGGATGCAGGCCTCCATGCTAACCAGGCAGTATATGTAGATCTTCGCGTTCACGAACTGCAGCGCCAGGCCCGAGACAAAACCGCTGCGCGCGGAGCCTTCCTCCGTCACCGGCGGGCTGCGCCAGGTCTTCCACGCCAGCCAGAGCATGTAGGCCGCGCCGATCACCAGCATCGGCGTCTTCAGCTTCGGTATCAGCTCCGACAGCAGGCCGCAGAAAAAGGTGCAGGCCAGCATCACCACCGAAAAGCCCAGCCATATGCCCAGGTTGAAGGGAAACGAACGCCTGAACCCCAGCAGGCCCGCGTTCGACATCGACATCAGATTGTTCGGCCCGGGCGTCTCGCGCAGCATGCTGGCGCAGATAGAGAAGGGCGAGGTCAACCCGACGATCTCGATACTGTGGAAGATAGCCAACGGCTACAAGCTCTCGTTCACGGGCCTGCTGGACAGCGGCGCGGGCTCGCTGCTGATACGCGCGGGCGATGTGGAGCCGCTGGTGGAGGACGAGGGCCAGTATATAAACCGGCCGGCCTTCCCGTTCCAGGAGGGCCGGCAGTTTGAGAGTTACCGCATTGAGATAAAGCCGGGCGGTTTTTTGAGCGCCCAGCCGCATTTGGAGGGTGCGGAGGAGTACATCACGGTCTTTTCGGGCAGCTGCGAGGTCTGCGCGGGCGAGGAACGCTTCCTGCTCGCCGAGGGCGACAGCCTGCGCTTTAGCGCGGACGTGCCCCACTCCTACCGCAACACCGGCGACAGCGTGGCCTTCCTGAGCATGCTCATCTACTACGCGCGCAAATAGCCTCAGTCCCCGCCGCGCCCGTCGCAGTAGTCGATGAGCGCCTGCAGGCTCTTGATGCGGTGCAGGCCGCTCAGCGCGCCTATCCTCTCCTGCGTCATGTCGTGGTAGGAAATCATCTGCGCCGTGCAGTCGGACACCGCGCGGTAGTAGAGGTCGCAGGGCTTGCCCGTGAGCTGGTACTGCTCGAGCAGCAGGCTGTTTTCCTCGAAGGACAGCATCAGCCGCTGGTTGTTCGCGCTGTTCACGATGCCCGCGATGACCCGGCCCGTCCGCAGAAAGCAGCTGTAGCCCGGGTACATGCCCGGTATGGCTATGAGCTGGTCGGCGTGGAACTCCACGGTCTCGCCCAGGCGCCGGAGCAGCCAGGCGTTCTGGCGCGAGCTGATGAAGCCGGGCACTTTTATCCTTATCTTCGGGTTGGCCTTCAAGGCGCTCACCCCTTCTTGATTATGCCCGGCTCCACCGCTCTTGTCAAGTCAGGCCAGCCGCAGCACCGAGCGCTCGACCAGCGTTTTGGCCACCTGCACCTTGTAGGCGTTCTTCTCGAAGGGCAGCGCGCCCTCGAGCGCCAGCTCCGCCGCCGTCGCAGGCTTTTTTGGCGGCGGTGAGGCCGAGTCGGTCGCGCAGGGTCTCGAGCAGGGTCTCGCTGTAGGGCACCTGGCCGAAGGCCTCGCCCATGGAGAAGACGCGCCGGACGCCGTTGACCGTCAAAGTGGTGGTATCCACGCCCACAGAAATTCCTCCTAGCAAAAATTAGGCGGCCCAGCCGCCCACTGAGGCCATCATAAGCCAGCCCAAACCAAGTAAAAACGCCGTTTGCAGCCCGGACTACATTAAAAGTTTATTTTTTGACGAACCCCGCCCGAACAGGGGTTCGTGCGGTAACGCCGCCGCCTGCGTAACCGCGGCGAAGGGTCGTCGGGGACGCCGACCCCTACGGGTGGTCTGTCGTTTTGCCGTGTGCGTTGACGTAGGGGTTGAGGGCGCAAAAAAATGGCCTCCCTTTTTTGGGGAGGCCGTTTTTTCTATCGTTCGCAGAGCCAATAGGCGGCGCTGTGGGGTGGGAGCCGGCTGCCGCCGCCGAAGTCGTGGGGTTGGCCGGTTATGAGGTCCAGCGCGCGGCCGCAGCCGGCGTTGAAGTGCGCGGTATACGGCGCAGAGTCCGCGTTTATCGCCACGATAACCCGCTCGCCCTCGTACTCGCGCTGGTACAGCGTCTGCTTATTCGTTATCACTATATCCCGGAAATCCCCGTACCTCAGCGCCTTGCTCGCGCGGTGCGCCTTCGCCAGGGCCGATATCCAATCCGTCAGCCCGTTCCACTCCGGCGCCTCAAAGCTCGGGCGCAGGCCCCAGTCACCGCCGCGCTTGTCCCCTTCCGCGCCCCACTCGCTGCCGTAGTACACGCAGGGTATGCCCGGCATCGAAAACACCAGCGCATATATGAGCGGCAAATGCGCCTTGTTCTGCAATATCGTCGCCGCGCGCGTCACGTCGTGGTTGTCGCAGAAGGACAGCAGGTGCCTGCCCTTGTACAGCGTCCAGGGCTCCGGCCCGAACTGGCGCTTGAGGCTGTGCACTATCTCGAACAGGTTCATGCTGTTCAGGCTCGAGTACAGGCCCTTGCAGCACTCGTAATTCGTCACGCTGTGCAGCATGCCGTCGTTCATCCAGCGGTTATAGTCCCCGTGCAGCGTCTCGCCCAGCAGGAAAAAGTCGCCGAGCCCGTCGCAGAAGCTCCTCAGCCGGCGCAGGAAGTCCGGCTCCAGGCAGTAGGCCACGTCCAGGCGCAGGCCGTCTATCCCGAACTCGTCGCGCCAGAACTTCACCGTCTCCAATATGTAATCCACGACCGCCGGGTTCCTCAGGTTCAGCTTCACCAGCTCGTAGTGGCCTTCCCAGCCCTCGTACCAGAACCCGTCGTTATAGCCGCTGTTGCCGCCGAAATTTATGTGGAACCAGTCCTTGTACGGCGAGTCCCATTTGCGCTGCTGCACGTCGCGGAAGGCCCAGAAGCCCCGGCCCACATGGTTGAACACGCCGTCCAGGATGACCCGTATCCCCTGCCCTTTCAGCGCCGCGCACACCGTCTTGAGCTCCTCGTTCGTGCCGAGGCGGCAGTCCACCTTGCGGTAATCGCGCGTGTCGTAGCCGTGGCAGTCGCTCTCGAACACCGGGCCGAGGTACACCGCGTCCGCGCCGAGCTTTGCGATGTGCCCCGCCCAGTCCGCGACCTTCAGCAGCCTCGGCTCCGTGACCCCGTCGTTCTCGTGCGGCGCGCCGCAGAAGCCCAGCGGGTAGATGTGATAAAACACGCTGTCATATGCCCACATATCCAAATCGTCCTTTCGTAAGGTGAAGCAAGTATAACGCAGTCCGGACGATTTGAAAAGCCTTTTTTATTTCATATCAGGCATAGCACCAGCCCGTACACGATGCTCGCGGACACGCCGAAGACTATCACCGGGCCCGCGATTATGAACATCTTCGCCGCCGTGCCGGTCACGAAACCCTCCGTCTTGAACTCCAGCGCCGGCGACACCACCGAGTTCGCAAAGCCCGTTATCGGCACCAGCGTGCCCGCCCCGCCCAGCTTGGCCAGGTCGTCGTAGACGCCCAGGCCCGTCAGCAGCGCGCCCAGGAACACCAGCGTCATCGAACAGGCCGTGGCCGACTCCTGCGCGTCCAGGCCCGCCAGGCCCCAGGCCCGCGTGATCAGCTCGCCCAACACGCAGATGCCGCCGCCTATCAGGAAGGCCCGCAGCAGGTCGCCCCACACCGGCGAGGGCGGCGACCGGCGCTCCACATACTCCGCGTACTGCTCGTTCGTCATCTTCTGCATAAAAATACCCCCTGCGCATATTCTCTCGCGCAGGGGTGCGGTTTATTCGTCCTCTTTGCCGCAGCGCTCGCTCACGATATAGCGCGGGCGGCGCTTTATCTCCTCGTATATCTTCGCCACATAGTGCCCGATGATGCCCAGCGAGAGCATCACCACCCCGCCGGTGAACAGCTGCACCACGATGACCGTCGTGAAACCCTCCAGCGACAGGCCCATGAACTTGCGCACCAGCGTCTGTATGCCCATGATGACCGATACCAAAAGCGTTATAACGCCCAGCACCGTCACGATCTGCATCGGCGCGGCCGAAAACGAGGTTATATTGTTCAGCGCATATTTTATGAGCTTGCCCACAGACCACTTCGTGCGGCCTATCTCGCGCGCCTCGACCTCAAAGGGCAGCTGCGCCGTCCGGAAGCCCACCCAGGACGAGAGCGCGCGGTAAAAGGTGTTGCGCTCCGGCATGGCCAGCAGCGCGTCCACGGCCTTGCGGTCCAGCAGCCGGAAGTCCGAGCTTTTTGCCATGTCGATGCCGCTCGCGCCCGAAGCCAGGCTGTAAAAGCACTTGGCGCACAGGCGGTAGAGCGGGTTTTCGCGGCCGCGCTCGGCCTTCACGCCCTCCACGACCTCGCAGCCCTCCTCCTTCCAGAGCCGGTACATCTCCGGGATGTACCTCGGCGGGTGCTGCAGGTCGCAGTCCATGGTCAGGCAGCAGCCGCCGCGCGCGGCCTCAAGCCCCGCGAATATCGCCGCCTCCTTGCCGAAATTGCGCGAAAAACTCAGGCCGCGCACCCGTGCGTCCGACTCCGACGCGCGCTTTATCTCGTCCCAGGTGCCGTCGGCCGAGCCGTCGTCCACGAAGATGAGCTCAAAGTCTATGCCCGCCGGGTCCAGCACCTCGGGTATGCGCCGGGCCGCCGCGGAGATGTTGCCGCCCTCGTTATAGGCGGGCAGAATTATTGACAGCTTATCCGTTTTCGCTCGCCTCCTCGGTGCTGTGGACCTTGTCCACGCCGTAGTAATTGGCCAGGGCGGTGTTCGGCCAGAGGCTGCTGTCGGGCAGCAGGTCGCCCTCCGGCGCGTAGCAGTTGTAGCGGCTGTCGGCCGCGATGGGCTCCAGCACCAGCTCCGTCGCGCCCGCGGCCTTCTGCGCCGCCGCGCTCTCGTCCCGGGCAAGGACGGCGCGGTTCGTCGCATATATGCTCTGCACCGCCTGCGCGTACAGCACCCCGGCCACCACCAGCGCCGTTATGCAGAGGCCCGGCAGCAGGTACTTCGAAACTCGCGGCCAGTCGCAGGCCGAGGCAAGGCAGCCCACCGTTATGAGCGTGTAGATGACGACGCAGCTCCAGGCCCTGGCTGGGAACATGGTGCTCGCCACCATGCAGTAGGCCGAGGCCAGGCTGCCCAGCAGGAAAATGCCCACCGCCAGCCAGTCTCGCCACGCGAAGCGCCTGTCCTGCCAGAGCTTCAGCCCCGCCAGCAGCAGGAATACCAGCGCTGGCAGCCAGAGGTACCTGAAAGCGTTCCAGCTTATGCTCAGCGCCCGGTACAGCCAGTCCGTGAGCGTTCCGAAGCCGCCCGTGCCCTCCAGTCTCGCGGTCTGGCCCGGTGCGAAGATGAGCAGCGCAAAGCCCGCCAGCGTGCCGGCAAGGCCCGTGAACATCCAGGCCCGTACCGGCCTCTTTTTCAGCGCGAACGCGATAATAAACAGCACTTCCATGCCTATCATCGCCGCCGCGGCGTTCTCGCTCGTCCAGCCCGCAAGCACTCCAAAGGGCAAAAACGCCAGCGCTCGCCACGCGCCGCCCCGGTCCTCACCCTCCAGCGCCCTGCGCCAGGGTATGAGATACGCCAGCACCAGCAGCACACAGTACAGATACGTGCACGAGGCCGTCAGCCACAGGAAATCCTGCCCGAAAGCCGGGGTCACGAACCACAGCCCGAAAAGTGCAAAGAGCCAGTGCGGCAGGCTCGTCCCGCGCCCGCCCGTCATCAGCGCCTGCATCGCCCAGCCCAGCAGCAGGAAGGCCGCGGTATTGATGACGTTGAAGACCGGCTTGCCCCACATCAGGAACAGCTGCGCGAGCGTGTGCGCCACCGTGCGGCCGTTCATCACCATGTAGTGGTTCAGCTGCGAGTAGAAAAGCTGGCTCAGGTTCGTGATGCGGAACTTCTCTTCCGCGTATTCAAAGGTGAAAACATACGAATAATCGTCCGCGTAGAGCGGGGTCAGGACGTTCAGCGCGTAAAAAGCGGCAGCTGCCGCCGCCAGTGCCAGAAGCGTCATGTATCGTTTGCGTGCAGCCATGTCGCACCTCGGCAGATCTACAGAATCAACTTATATTTTACCATGCGCGCCCTCGGATTGCAAGCCGCGCCCCGATTGCCATTTCGGCGAAAGGCGTGTATAATGTGCGCGAAGGGAGGATTCGAGATGTCAAAACTCTGTGTATTCATGGCCGACGGCTCCGAGGAAGTCGAGACCCTGGCCGTTGTGGATATCGCCCGCCGCGCGGGCATCGAGACCGAGCTGGTCTCCGTCACCGGCTCGCGCGAGGTCACGGGCTCGCACCGCATCACCGTGCTGGCCGACACGACCTTCGAGGCGGCGGACTTCTCCGGGGCCGAGGCGCTCTACATCCCCGGCGGGCTGCCCGGGGTCGAGAACCTCTACGCCCACGCGGGCCTGCGCGGGCTGCTGCTGCGCTTTTACCGCGAGGGCAGGATAGTCGCCGCGCTCTGCGCCGCGCCCGGCGCGGTCTTCGGCAGGCTCGGCATCGTTGACGGCAGGAAGGCCGCGTGCTTTCCCGGCTTCGCCCAGTTCCTCGAGGGCGCGCAGTACCTGCCCGACGGCATAGTCACCGACGGGAACGTCACCACCGGGCGCGGCCTCGGCTTCGCCATCGACATGGGCCTCGAGCTCGTCCGCCTGCTCGTTGGCGAGGACAAGATGCTCGAGGTCAAGGCCAAGATACAGCACCCCGAGTGCTGCGGCATGTGAAGGAGGCGCTCGCATGGGACTCGACCTTGACGCGCTGCTCAAAGAGGCCGTCACCGCCGTGCGCGAGGCGGGGCTGCTCTTCGGCGACCGCGTGCTCGCCGCGCACATAAAGCGCAAACAGGCCCGCGACTTCGTCACCGAGGTGGACACCGGCATCCAGGAACTGCTGCGGCGCAGGCTCTCCGATATCCTGCCCGAGGCCAAGTTCATGGGCGAGGAACAGGACAACTCCGCGCTCGACACCTCCGGCCTCGTCTGGATACTCGACCCCGTGGACGGCACCACGAACTTCATCCACCGCCTGCGCCACAGCGCCATCTCGCTCGCGCTCGTGGACGGCGGCGAGCCCGTCCTGGGCATCATCTTCAACCCCGACACCGACGAGCTCTACACCGCCGCAGCGGGCCGGGGCGCGTTCCTCAACGGGCGCGCGATACATGTCAGCCGCACCGAGGCGCTGGCCGAATGTCTCATCGACGTGGGCACCAACCCCGCCATTCGCGACCAGGCCGGGCGCAACTTCGAGGTCATGCGCGCCGTCTACGACCGCTGCGTCGATATCCGGCGCATGGGCGCGGCCTCGCTCGACTTCTGCAACGTCGCCGACGGGCGCACCGACGCCTACACCGAGTGCCGCCTTAACCCATGGGACTACGCCGCCGGGCTCATCATCGCCGGCGAGGCCGGGGCCGTCGTCACCGACCTGCGCGGCCGGCGGCCCGATATGTTCCGCCCCTCCGACGTCATCGTCGCCAACCCGGACGTCCACCGGCAGCTTTTGGAACTTCTGCACAATATCTGACGCGGTTTTTTGACTTCCCCGTGCCCTGCGGCGCGGGGATTTTTTAACGGATGTCACGAATTTCAAAAAAATCGCAGAATTTTCGGTGGTAAAGAGCGGCAATGTTTTGTAGAATATGCGCAGAAAGACCGGTGGCGCTGCGTTGACCTTTGTATATTTCGACGGCGGCGCACCGGCAGATTTGTAATTTATAATGTTAGGAGGAACCAACTTGAAAAAACTACTGTCTCTCTTGCTCGCAGCCATGATGCTGGTCGGCCTGCTGGCAGGCTGCGGCACCCCGGCCTCCACCCCGACCGACGCGCCTCCGGCTGACGACGGCGGCAACACCGACGCGCCTCCGGCTGACGACACCCCGGATGTCGAGCTGACGGCCACGCAGAAGATCATCGCCGAGGCCGAGACCATGACGCTCGAGGAGCTGGCGGCGAAGGCCATCGAGGAGTCCAACGGCGCGACCTTCTTCGGCGTCGGCAACTCCAGCCGCGGCAAGACCGCGCTGCCGCTCTTCATCGAGTATCTCCAGAGCATCGACCCCAGCTACACCCTTGAATACGACTGGCAGCAGCCGAAGAACAACAAGATATTCGACCAGCTGACCGCCGACTCCCTGAAGGACACCGGCACTTTCGCCATGACGCTCATCCAGGACGGCAACCAGATCGAGAGCAAGATGGTGCAGACCGGCATCCTCGACACCTTCATCCCGAAGGACTGGGCCGACGCCAACGGCACCACCGCCGACACTTATGAGGGCTATCTGCCTCTCCAGACCCTGAACAAGGTCTTCATGTACAACAACACCGGCTCCAAGACCTACGACAACTGCTGGGACTTCGTCGCTGAGGGCGAGCACGGCCTGTTCATGGACATCGACTCCGAGGTTGTGGGCAAGAACTTCCTCTACATGCTGACGAACGATACATACTCCACCTGGCTCAAGGAGGCCTTTGACGCCCTCTCCGCCGAGGAGCAGGCCTACTTCCAGCCCACCATCGACGAAGTCGCCGCCGACGCGGAAAACTTCGGCCTCGGTGAGAACGGCAAGTACGCCCTGGCCTGGATAAAGCTCTGGGTCGGCAGCTACAACGCCCAGACCGATGACGGCCCCATCTGCAACACCCTCGTCGATGCCTCCGCGACCGACCAGTTCGGCCTGCTGGTGTACTCGAAGCTGCGCTCCGTTGAGGAGTCGGCCTCCGTCTCCAAGAACAACATCACGATAGCTGCCTACAACGACGGCTACACCGGCATCGGCGGCTACGGCTACTGCCACTACCTGTTCGTCACCGACAACAGCCCGCTGCCCTGGACCGCCTGCGCCTTCATCGCCTACATGACCTGCACGGCCGACGGCTTCTCCGCCTGGGGCAAGGACATCGGCGGCTACTCCTCCAACCC
>CALXEH010000060.1 GCA_944387285.1 uncultured Oscillospiraceae bacterium
GTCATCATCAACGTGGACGCAGTCGCGTCCTGCATCACCCTCACCGTCGAGTGCGACGGCGCGGAAATCACGACCATCGAAGGGCTCCAGGATCCCGTGACCAACGAGCTCGACCCGATTCAGCAGGCTTTCATAGATGAGTACGCCTTCCAGTGCGGCTTCTGCACGCCGGGCATCATCATGGCGAGCCGCGCGCTCTTCAACCACAACCCGCATCCCACCCGCGAGGAGATAGCCGAGGCCCTCAGCGGCAACTACTGCCGCTGCATCAGCCAGTATCATGTTCTCGACGCCCTTGAGAAGCTCTCTAAGAAAGGAGAAGAAGCATGAGCACTCCTAAGAAGCGCGAATACAGGCACATCGGCAAGTACCGCCCCAGGAAAGAGGCCAGGGAGATAGTCACCGGCAAGTGCATATACCTCGACGACTTCAAGATGAAGGATATGCTCCACGCCAAGCTGATGCCGAGCCCCTACGCCCACGCCATGATAAAGGATATCGACGCCTCTGCCGCCGAGGCCCTGCCCGGCGTGCACGCCGTCGTCACCTACAAGAATCAGCCTGAGTTCTCCAAGGACTTCCTCCAGGGCCTGCCCCCCGTCAAGAAAATCTGCGACCAGCACCTGCGCTATGTCGGCGACTGCGTCGCCCTTGTGGCCGCCGAGAGCGAGGAGCTCTGCGAGGAGGCCATCCGCCTCATCAAGGTCGACTACGAGGTCCTGCCCGCCGTCTTCGACATAGACGAGGCCAAGGCCGACGGTGCCGCCCAGCTCTACCCCGGCTTCTTCCAGAACAACCGCTACGAGAAGGACCTGGGCTTCGGCGACGAGCAGATGCTCTTCTCCGTCGAGCGCGGCGACTGCGACAAGGCCTGCGAGGAGGCCGATTTCGTCTACGAGGGCACCGGCTACTTCGAGACCAACCCGTCCCCGCTGGCTCCCGAGCCGCCGGAGATGATAATGTACTACGACGACATCAACAACAAGTATCTCATGTGGGCCACCGCCCAGTCCGACCGCGTGCCCAAGATGCCGCCCGACGTCGGCCGTATGCCCGCCGACGCCGTCATTGAGACCCGCGTTTTCAACGTCGGCGGCTCCTACGGCAACAAGCAGGAGATGACGCTGATGTGCCTCTACACGGCGATGCTCTCCCGCCTCACCGGCAAGCCCGTGCGCTTCCGCATGAACAAGGAGGACCAGCTCACCATCCACGAGATGCGCCTCGGCAGCCGCTTCACCGCGCGCTTCTCGATAAAGGACGGCATCATGACCTCCGTCAAGGGCCACTGGTTCGTCACCCCGGGCTACACCGACGACGCCGGCTACTGCATCACCGCCGTCGGCCTGGGCGAGATGCAGGTCGCCCTCGCCAAGTGCCAGAACTGGGACATCGACACCTGTATGTACGCCACCAACACCATCTCCTGCGGCACGGTCCGCGGCTTCGGCGGCCAGGAGCTCAAGAGCGCCATGATGCCCGTCATCGACCACATGCTGGCCGACGCCAACCTCGACCCGGTGCAGTTCTTCCACGACAACTTCGTGCGCGCCGGCGACCGCTATATGTGGCGCGACTGCAACTGGTGGACCTGCCACGAGGTCGACTACCGCGACGCCATCCTCTCCGCCGCCGAGGCCTTCGGCTGGAAGGAGAAGTTCAAGGGCTGGTATAAGCCCACCGCCGTCAACGGCTCCAAGCGCATAGGCGTCGGCGTGTCCATCCACGGCAACGGCGACGTCGGCGAGGACAACTCCGAGGCCATCGTCCGCCTGCACACCAACGGCTCCGTCATCCTGAACCAGTCGCTCGTCGAGTCCGGCCAGGGCCAGAGGGCGGCCTGCGCCAAGATGGTCGCCGAGGTGCTGAACGTGCCCTTCGAGCATGTCACCGTGACGAACACCGGCACCGTTGACAACCCCGTCGAGTTCGGCCTGTGCGGCTCGCGCGGCACCCTGACCTCCGGCACCGCCGCCACTAGGGCGGCTGAGGACGCCCTGCGTCAGCTGCAGGTCATGGCCTCCGCCGTGTTCCGCTGCTCGCCCAATGAGATCGAGACCTGCGACGGCTTCGTCTGGGTCAGCAACAAGCCCGAGAACAAGCTGCCCTGGGCCGCCATCATCCCCTACTCCACCTCCATCACCGGCTTCGGCCGCTGGAAGGCCAACTATGCGCAGCCGAATATGTGCATCAACTTCGTCGAGATGGAAGTCGACGTCGAGACCGGCGAGGCCAAGCTGCTCCGCGAGCTCATCGGCACCGACGTGGGCCAGATAATCGACCCGAAGGCCTGCGAGATGCAGCTGCAGGCGTCCATCGGCTCCGCCATGGTGGACACCGGCACCTTCGAGGAGACGATATACGACTTCTACACGGGCCGCATCATGACCAACAACCTCATCGACTACAAGTGGCGTCCCTTCAACGAATTCCCGCCCATCGACCTCGTCATCAAGGAGAGCCAGCCGAACATCTCGCGCTTCAAGGCCGTCGGCGTCGGCGAGATCTCGGGTTCTGCGGGCGCGGCCGCCATTGCGATGGCCATAGGCAACGCCATAGGCAAGCCGTACATGAAGTACCCTGCGACACCGGTGAACGTGCTGCAGGCCCTCAAAGAAGGTTAAAGGAGGAGCGAAGATGCAGGAATTCAAGCATGTGAATGCCAAGACCTTCGAGGAGGCCTCGAGGGAGCTGGCAGACGGCCGCAAGGTAGATAACCTCGCAATGGCCGGCGGCACCGATCTCATGACGGAGCTGCGTACCCGCATACAGCCGGTCTACCCGGACAAGATAGTCAACCTCAAGAGCATTGAAGGCTCTCAGTACATAGAGGGCGAGGAGACCGTGAAGATAGGCGCCCTGACCAAGCTCAAGGACGTCGAGGCCTCCGAAAAGCTGCCCGCCGTGCTGCGCGAGGCCGCCCACTCTGTCGCGTCACCGCTGGTGCGCAACAAGGCCACCATCGGCGGCAACATCTGCCAGGACGTGCGCTGCTGGTTCTACCGCTACCCCGAAGGCAGCGGCGGCGCTCTCAACTGCGCGCGCAAGGGCGGCGCGGAGTGCTATGCCCTCAAGGGCGATTCCAGGTACCACTCCATCTTCGGCGGCATGAAGGTCGCGGCCCACGTCGGCTGCTCCGGCGGCTGCCCGAACAACACGGACATCGGCGCGTACATGGAAAAGCTGCGCGCGGGCGACTGGGCCGCGGCGGCGGAGATCTTCTACCGCGTCAACCCCATGCCCACGGTGACGAGCCGCGTCTGCGCCCACCTGTGCGAGAACCACTGCAACCGCATGAGCGTCATGGCCACGCAGGACGCCTCAGAGGCCGACGACTGCGTCTCCATCCACACCGTGGAGCGCGCGCTGGGCGACTACGCCATGCAGCACAAGGACGTGTACTACAAGGCCCCTGAGAGCGAGACCGGCGTGAACGTCGCCGTCGTGGGCGCAGGCCCTGCAGGCCTCACCGCCGCGTACTACCTGCGCAAGGCGGGCCACAGCGTCACGGTCTACGAGAAGATGGAGAAGGCCGGCGGCATGCTCCAGTACGCCATACCCAACTACCGCCTGCCCAAGCACTACGTCGACGAGGTCGCCGAGGCTATCGAGGGCATGGGCGTGAAGTTCGAGTTCGGCAAGGAGCTGGGCCGCGACTTCGACGCGGAGAGCCTCGAGCGCCGCTTCGACAAGGTGTTCTACGCCACGGGCGCGTGGAAGCGGCCTGTGCTGGGCTTCGACGGCGAGGAGTTCACGGAGTTCGGCCTCGAGTTCCTCGTGGAAGTCAACAAGTGGATGAACAAGAAAAAGCGCGAGAACGTCATCGTCATCGGCGGCGGCAACGTGGCCATGGACGTGGCGGTCACCGCGAAGAGGCTGGGCGCCAAGAGCGTCACCCTCATCTTCCGCAAGCCCGAAAACGAGCTGACGGCCTCGCGCGAGGAGATAGAGCGCGCGAAGGAGGAAGGCGTGCAGATCATGCCCCAGTGGGGCGTCAAGCGCGCGCTGTACAAGGACGGCCAGGTCACGGGCATGGAGCTCAAGCGCACCTTCTACACGCGCGACGAGAAGGGCAAGCTGGTGCTGCACTACGACGAGGACGAGACGACCATCGTGAACGCGGACAGCGTGCTCATGGCCGCGGGCCAGCAGGTCGACCTGAGCTTCCTGGGCGACTACGCGAGCGCGAGGGGCCGCCTGGTGGTCGATGAGGAGAGCCAGGCGACGAGCCACAGCGGCGTCTACGCGGGCGGCGACATCGTCTCCGGCCCGAGCACGGTCATCTCCGCCATCCGCCAGGGCCGCAACGCCGCGGAGGCGATAAACGAGAGCGTGGGTATAACAAAACCGGCATATAAGCACGAGGGCTTCCTGCGTTTCGACCCGTCGTTCAACGAGCTGCACCGTGGCGTTAAGGACATCAGCATCCCGGTGGAGGAGCGCAACCTTGAGCGCGAGGACACGGTGACCATCAGCCAGGAGGCCGCCGAGGCCGAGGCCAGGCGCTGCATGAACTGCGGCTGCTACTCCGTGAACGCCTCCGACATCAGCCCCGCGCTGCTGCTGCTCGACGCGGACATCGTGACGACGAAGCGCACGATAAAGGCCGCCGAGTTCTTCACCGAGCATCTCGACACCAAGGACCAGCTCGAGCCGGGCGAGATCGTCACCGAGATCGTCGTGAAGCCCGACGCCGAGGCCGTGACGCACTACGAGAAGTTCCGTATCCGCAAGAGCCTCGACTTCGCCATAGTCTCTCTGGCGAGCAGCTACAAGCCGGGCTGCAAGGACATCCGTCTGGTACTGGGCGGCGTGGCGCCGGTGCCGGTGGAGCTCAAGAAGGTCGAAGAGTATCTCGCGGGCAAGGAGCTGACCGACGAGGTCATCGCCGAGGCGGCCGAGCTGTCCGTCGAGGGCGCGCTTCCCATCCGCAACAACGAGTACAAGGTCCAGGAGGTCCGCGTCATGGTGAAGCGCTTCCTGGAGAGCGTCCGCTGAACGAATAAACAACATATCGACAGGCGGCTTGAAATGCCGCCTGTCGAGGGTTAAAATGGGGTTGTCTTCTTATGAAACACAGCAGCGCTTACAAGTGGACCGTGCTGGTCATACTGATGCTCGGCACGGCCATACTCTACTATTCCAACATGATTTTTGCCGTCCGTGCGCCGGATACCATGGCCAAGTTCAGCATAGGGCAGGGCGAGCTGGCGGCGATATCGACCATCGGCTGCCTGCCGGGCGCGTTTTTGAGCATCCTGGTGGGCCGGGTGCTGGACAAAAAGGGCGTAAAGCTGTTCACCGCGCTGACGCTGCTGCTCACCGTCGGCTGCATGGTCTGGCGCATCTTCGCCCAGACTTACATCGAGCTGCTGCTCGCCACGGTGCTCATCGGCACCTTCCTGCTGCCCATAACCATAGTCGGGCCGAAGATGGTCGGCATAGTGTTCCGTCAGGACGAGATGCCGCTGGCTATGGGCTTTTTCGGGGCCGCGGGCGGCCTCGGCACCACGCTGGCCTTTGCCACCGGCAACGTATACCCGAGCCTTGAGGCGGCCTTCACGGGCGTGTCCATACTCGGTGCGGTGCTGCTCGCCGGCTGGGTGCTCGTCGTGAAGGAGCCGGAGGCGGCGCCGATGCCCGCGGGCGGGGCGCCCGGCGCAGGCAGGGGCGGCATAGGCAAGGTGCTCAAGAGCAAAAACCTCTGGAAGGTCATGTTCTGCACCGGTTTTGCCGTCGGAGCCTCTCTGCTCATAAACACCTACATCACCCAGGCCTTCACGGCGCGCGGTGCCAGCCTCGAGATGGCGAGCACCATAGGCACGGTGCTGAACTTCTGCCTCATCCTGGGCGGCATCATCTCCGGCGCGGTCATAGGCAGGCTGGGGAAGATAAACATACCCTATGCCTTCATCTGCATCGTGGGCGGGGCCTTCTACCTGCTCGGCTACCTGCTGCCTGTCGGCGCGTGGACCTATGTCCTCATGGCCCTCGGCGGCATCATCTGCTCCGGCTCCGTGGGCGTGAGCTTCACCAGGGTGCCGCTGCTGCCGCTCACCGGCGAGTTCGAGCCGGAGAGCATAGGCACGGCCGCCGGCATGAACCAGACGGCGCTGGGCATCATGTCCTTCGCCCTGCCGACGATCATCGCCAGCACTGCCGCGGACAACTACACCGCCGTTTTCATCACCGCCTACGTCTTCCTCGTCCTCTGCGGCGTCGTGGGCATGCTGATACCCGAACTGGGTGAGAAGGGCAAGCTGGCTCAGGCCAGGAAGTAAACGGGAGGTTTTCTATGGATTCGACCTGCTGGATCAAATACAGCGACTATGAGCTCGTGAAGGACGAGCGGAACATGGACTGCATAAGGCCCACGGCGGACGCCGTGCCCATGTGCTACGACGTCGCGGCCAAGCTCGGCCGGAACGTGGCGGAGCTCATGAACATCGTGCTCGACGACAAGGACGTCATGGGCCGGAACATGAAGTTCGCCCGCCGCTTCGGGCTTTTGGGCCTTGCGCTCGAGGAGGACAACTACCTGAGCCTGCCTGACGAGCGCGCGGACATGTCCGAAGCGGTGTTCGAGGCCACGGGCCGGACGGGCGATAACTACGCCGGGGTGTTCTCCAGGGCCTATTCCGAGAAGGCGGCGAATATCAGCGTCTGGCTCGACTGGCTGGCCGTGCTCTACAACCGTGCGCAGGTAAACCGCAACGGGCGCATGGTGGAGGAGCCCTTCGCCGCGCTGACGCTGCAGACCATGCTCGAGTCCGCCTGCAAGAATATACTGGCCTCGAAGACGCTCAAGCCCTGCCCGGTCTGCGGCAAGGTCTTCTACAACGAGGACCACAACGCCGAGACCTGCAGCGACGAGTGCCAGAGAGTGCACGAGAACGTGAAGCACCTGCAGTGGATGAAGGAGAACTTCCACAGCACGCCGATCTCTGGAGGCTGAGATGGAATTTCGCGTATTTTTAAGGGGAAAGGAGCAGGGCGGGATGACCGCTCTGCTCATCCGCGCTTTGTCGGACCTGCGCGTCATTTCCGGCGGCTGGGCGCTGGTGGAGCTCGAGGGCGGCGCCATGGGGCTGGTCGAGCCCTGCGAGGCCGCGGCGGCGAGCCTGCCCCTGCCCGCCACGGATACGGACGTGGCCGCGCGGCTGGATAGGGCGCTGGCGGAGATAAAGGAAAAGGACATGGGCTGGCTCGACCCGGTGCTCGGCCCCGAACTCGCCGACCCGGAGGCGGCCGCCAGGCTCGAGGAGCTCTTCCGGCAGGAACTGCCCGTCATGGGCACGCTCTGTCCCCGGGAACTCGCCGGGGACAAGGCGGCCTGGGACAGGATAGTCCAGGCGCTCGAGGCCGACGAGCAGACGCTCATACTGGACGTTTCGGCGATGACCGAGGCCGAGGCCACGGCGCGGCTGAGGGACTGGGCCGAGACGGTGCTGGACTGGGCGCACCACAAGAAGTTCGACCCGCTCATGAAACTGCGCGCAAAGCGGCGCAGGACTGGATTGGGCGGTGCATGACATGCTCACTTATTCCGGAGACGACAGCTACTTTGACGGCAGGGACAAGGAGCTGGATGCGAGCTATCTGAAAAAGAAGCTTTGCAAGAAGAAGTACCTGCTCGAATTCGAGAAGGGCGAGCTTATCATAACCCAGGGCGAGACGGTGGACGCCTGCTATTACCTCGAGCGCGGCTATGTCATAGCCTACGAGACGGTGAAGGGCCGGCGGCGCATTTTCGACGCCTATAACAGCAACAACCTGCTGCTGTGCAGCTACGCGACCTACGACCGGCCCTGCGCCTTCTTTTACGAGGCGCGGGAGTACTGTGCGGTGTATTCGATAAGCATGGAGAAGGTCAAGAAGCTGCTGCAGAACGACCCGAATTTCGCGCTGGCGGTGCTGACGCAGACCACGCGGGACATGCTGGTGTGCCAGGACCTGCTGCGCAAGACGACGAACCACAATGTCAGCTGGATGGTGAGCGACCTGCTCATCGTGCTGGCTGCGCGCAACAGCCATGTGAGCGGCGGGATAAGGTACCTGAACGACAGGTTCACGCAGAACCAGATAGCGGAGATGCTGTTTATAAACAGGATAACCTGTTTAAAGGAGCTGCACCGGCTGGAGAGCCTGGGGCTCATAAGCCTGCAGAGCAGCTATATAGGCATAAAGGACATGGAAGGGCTTTTGGAGTACAGGAAGCGTTCGCAGGAGCCCAAGCAGGGAGGCTGAGAAGATGGAGACAGGGTATCCGGCAGTACCAGCGGCAGAGAGCGTGATGCAGGACGAGAGCGGCCGGGAATTCATAAGGCTGGGCATAGGAGTCAGGAAGGACGTCATAGTGGAAGCGGGCTTCCGCATCGACCCCGAGCTGCCCGAGGGCGTGAGCGCTGCGATGAGCGGGCTGCTGGCCCTGGCAAATGACAAGGCCATCATGGCAGCGAGCCTGATAAAGGCTGCTGACATAGCGCGCTGCCTGGACCCGGACGACGCCGAGACTCCCAAATACGCCGCCATTGCCGAGCTCATGCTCCACGAGTGCCTGAGAAACTACTCCGCCAGCTACAACAAAGCCCGCGCCGAACGCCTCCAAAAACGCGAGACGGAAGGCAAATAGCCGTTAAACCAAAAGGCCCCTGCCGCGGATCAGTTCCCGCAGCAGGGGCTTTTTATCGCCCGCAGCGCGCCCCGGTTCAGATGCTGGTCACCAGGGCTTCAAACTGGCGGACTATTTCCTCTTTTGTCAGGCGGTCGCTGTTTGCTATCCACCACTGCGCGCAGTTGACGGCGGCGCCGCTGCATAGGACCGCCAGCATGTCCGGCGTGGCCCTGAGAGCAGCCCCGCGCTGCTGCAGGGCGCGGAAATGCAGCCGCAGATCCCGCTCTATCTGCTCGTTCAGTATGTCCAGCACTATCTGACGCGCGCTGCTGTTCAGCACGGTGCGCGCCATCTGCCGGTTCTCGTCCATGAAGTCCAGAAAGTTCTTCAGCACCTCGGTCAGATACGCGCCGTCGTCCAGTTCCACCGTGCTCTTGTCCATCCTGTCCCCATAGCCCTTCTGCAGCTGCTGTATCATATACGCCAGCAGCTCGCCCTTGTCACCAAAGTGCTTGTAAAACGTCGCCCGCCGCACCTCGGCCCTCTCGCACAGCTCCGCTACCGATATCTCGTTGAAACTCTTCTCGCAAAGCAGCTCACGCAAAGCCCGCAAAAGGGCCGCGTGAGTCTTTTTTATCCGCAGATCCACCTTGCCGTCCATGAAAAACCCTCCGTTCGGAAACACTTTCCCGGTATTTGAAAAATAATTTACAGTTGACAATTAACTGTACACTGTACAATCATCTTAAGGGTATTATAATAGCAAACGTAGCAGGTGTCAATTATCTTGCATATGTAAAATAAATATTCTTGAAAGGAGCTTTTTCCATGAACATCTACAGTCTATTCTATCGCCCGGAAAAGCCGGAGGGTATTGAGAAGCGCAAGGCCCACATCGTGGGCGGCGGCATGGCGGGCCTGGCGGCGGCTGTATTCCTGATCGACGACGCGGGCATGCCCGGCGAGAACATCACCATCTACGAGAAGGGCCGCGACATGGGCGGCTGCTGCGGCGTCATCGGCACCGAGGACGCCTACGTCTGCCCGGGCGAGCGCGAGCTCGAGCCCTACATGGAGTGCCTGTGGTACCTGTGCAGCAAGATACCCTCTCTCGACAGCCCGGGCCGCTCCGTGCTCGACGAGACGGTGGACGCGAACCGCGGGTCCGCCATCCACACCGAGTGCCGCCTCATCCAGGACCGCGGCCACATCTGGGAGAGCGTCCACGACTACCGCATGGACGCCGCCACCTCCGCCAAGCTCCAGGCCTTCCTCACCGAGCCCGAGGAGAAGCTGGAGAACATGACCATCGAGGAGTACTTCGGCAAGGACAGCCCCTTCTTCGACTCGGCCATGTGGTGGTGCTTCCATCCCATGCTGGCCTTCAAGCCCTACCACAGCGCGCTTGAGGCCAAGCGCTACCTCGCCCGCTTCGGCCTCGCCAACCGCATAGACTACCTCGAGGGCATACTCCACACCAAGCGCAACGAGTACGACTCCATCATAAAGCCCACGATGGTCTGGCTGCAGGAGAGGGGAGTCAAGTTCCAGTACGGCTGCGCGGTCTATGACCTCGACATGGACGAGCCCTGCAACACCGTCCAGGGCATCCGCGCGAAGCTCGACGGCCAGGATGTGTGCATCCCCGTCGCCGCCGAGGACTATGTTTTCGTCACGAACGGCTCGCTCATGGCCAACGCCCGCTACGGCGACAACACCCACGTTGCGGAGACTGACCGCGATACCGAGGATATGGGCCTGTTCAACATCTGGCGCAACCTCGCCAAGCGCAACGAGAAGTTCGGCCACCCCGAGAAGTTCCTGGGCAAGATCGACCAGACGAAGTGGATGAGCTACTTTGTCACCGTGAAGGACTATCCCGAGTTCTTCGAGCGGCTCGAGCGCATGACGGGCAGCCAGAGCGGCACGGGCGGCATCATCACCGTGAAGGACTCCGGCTGGGAGATCAGCCTCATGCTCTACGACAGGGACTACTTCCCGAAGCAGCGTGAGAACAACGAGGACGTGCTTTGGGGCGACGGCCTCTTCGGCGAGCGCCCGGGCGACTATATCAAGAAGCCCATGGCCGAGTGCACGGGCAACGAGATCCTGCTCGAGATACTCTATCACTTCAACATGCTGGACATTAAGGACGAGGTGCTCGCGCACGCGCACATCTCCACCTGCATGATGCCCTATATCACGAGCCAGTTCATGCCGCGTACGGGCAAGGACCGCCCGCGCGTAGTGCCTGAGGGCTGCACCAACCTGGCTTTCATGGGCCAGTTCGTGGAGATACCCGGCGACGTGGTGTTCACCATCGAGACCTCGGTGCGCACGCCGCTGCAGGCGGTGTATCAGCTGACTGGCCTGCAGAAGGAGGTCATCGAGGTCTACCCCGCCGAGTACGACATGCGCTATTTCCTGGAGCGCATGAAGAAGTTCGCCGGCATCGAGGGCCCCATCACGGAGGCCGACCTGCCCAAAGTGAACCCACTGAAGATAGGGGAGATGAAAAAGGAGCTGCTGCACAAGCTCAACAGCATCCCGCCCTACTACATCATGTACCAGGGCAAGGACCGGAGCGTGGCGACGAAAAAGTCCGTGCTGAATCCCGAATTCCCCAAGGTAGATTGAAATAAAGCTGAGGCCCGAAAAAATGACCGCCGTCCGGCAGAAACGGACGGCGGTCATTTGGTTTGCCTGCCGGGCAGGTCAGATCAGTCCCATTCGCGGCTGAGTATGCGCATCATGATGAAATCGCTGTACTCATTGTTGTAGTAATAGGCCTCTTCCAGGATGCCCTCCTGCTTGAAGCCAATTTTCCTGTAGAATTCCAGCGCATCTGTATTCAAGCCGACTACCCCGATGGAGACCCGGTGCATTTTGTATTCATGGAAGGCCAAATCGAGCATCAGGCGGATCGTCTCAGTCCCATAACCCCTGTGCTGCATTTTGGGATCGGGGATGATGATAGTGAGGTCGGTCTGATGCCAGGCCGGGAACATGCGGAGCAGCCCGGTCTCGCCTATGATGTTGCCGTCGAGGTCCGTGATAGTGAACCAGACCGAGTCCTCCGACCTGTGGCTGACGTTTATCTGGTGCTTTACCTGTTCCACATCTGTGGGCTTTTCAAAACCGCACTGGAACATGATCTGCGGCTGATTGAACCAATAAGCAAAAAAGGGCGCGTCCGCTTCCCTCTGCTCACGCAGGATTATCCTTTTCCCCTTGATCACCTTATCCATACGCATTGGACCCTGCCTTTGCCGAAGAGTTAATGCCATCATAACACAAAAACGCCGACACTGCCACAACAGAAAACCGCAGCCGTCGGCCAAGGCCGGCGGCTTATTGCACGCGCCTTCGGCGCCAAGAGGCCGCTGGTTCAAATCAGGCATACAAAAAGAGGAGCCATGAGCTCCTCTTTTTACCTGGTCCGAGTGACTGGATTTGAACCAGCGGCCTTGTCCTTCGGCCAAGGCCGGCGGCTTATTGCACGCGCCTTCGGCGCCAAGAGGCCGCAGGTTCAAATCAGGCATACAAAAAGAGGAGCCATGAGCTCCTCTTTTTACCTGGTCCGAGTGACTGGATTTGAACCAG
>CALXEH010000061.1 GCA_944387285.1 uncultured Oscillospiraceae bacterium
TAAGGCCTGCCCGGCCGTCCCGAGGAGGTGGCTTGAGGCGCGCGGCAACGCGCGTCCCAGATAGATGGCCGTCGATTACAGAACCCGGCTTACAGGCCCGCTCAAACGTATAAAAGCTCCCAAAAAGGGAGCTTTTTTGCAGGTGCTCCGGCTGCACGCAAAAAGCCCGCTGCTTTTGCAGCGGGCTTTTGCTGGCTTCTTGGCTCAGATGCGCTCCTTGACCTTCGCCTTCTTGCCCACGCGGTCGCGCAGGTAGTACAGCTTCGCGCGGCGGACCTTGCCGCGGCGGATCGTCTCAACAGAAACGATGGTGGGAGAGTGCACCGGGAAGACCTTCTCGCAGCCGACACCGTAGCTGATGCGGCGGACGGTGATGGTCTCATTGATGCCGCCGTGCTTCTTCGCGATGATGGTGCCGTCGAACGCCTGGTTGCGCACGCGGTTGCCTTCCTTCACTCGCACGGTCACGCGGACGGTATCGCCCACGTTCATCTGGGGAAGCTCGGGCTTCATGTACTGCTCGGTCAGAGTCTTGACCAGATCCATTGTTATCCCTCTTTCAATACGGACGTTCGTGCCCGGCGGCTTTCCCGTTCCGGCAGAGGACCATCCTGATTCCATGCGCTCTCGCGCAAGCCATAGTATATTAGCATATCCCCGCAAACTTTGCAAGGGCTTTTTTGCATTTTATTCGACTATTTCTACCTTGTCCCCGGCCTTTATCGCGCCTTCCTCCACGACTACCGTGAAAATGCCCTCGCGCGGCATGACGCAGTCTCCGACCTGCTTCCTGATGGCGCAGTCCATGTGGCACTCCTTGCCTATCTGCGTCACTTCGAGCAGCGCCTCGCCTACCCGCAGCCGTGTGCCGATGGGCAGCTTGTAGAGCGTGATGCCCACAGTCAAAATGTTCTCCGCAAACGCGCCGGCCGGGATGTCCGGCAGCACATGCCGCAGCTTGTCCACGCTCTCCGTGCCCAGCAGGCTTATCTGCCTGTGCCAGTCGCCCGCGTGAGCGTCGCCCTCTATGCCGTGCTTGATTTTGACGTGTATCTCCGGTACCTCGTGCTTCATCGTGCCCTTGCGCTCGCTTATGCACACCGCCTTGACCTCAGCCATTTTCTACGCCCTCCATCTTATATTCGCCCGACTTGCCGCCGGATTTATACAGCAGACATATGTCGCCTATCCTGATATCCCGCTGCACCGCCTTGCACATGTCGTAGACCGTCAGCGCCGCGACGCTCGCCGCCGTCAGCGCCTCCATCTCCACGCCCGTCTCGCCCGTGCAGCCTACCTCAGCCGTGATGGTTATCGTGCTCGCCTCCGCGTCCAGCTCGAAGCTGATGTCCGCCGAGGTTATCGCTATCGGGTGGCACATGGGTATGAGCTCCGAGTTCTTCTTTGCCGCCATGATGCCCGCGACCTGCGCTACCGCCAGCACGTCGCCCTTCTTCATGCCGCCGTGGCACACGAGGCGGAAGGTCTCCGGCGCGAGGTATACGCGCGACATCGCCCGCGCGATGCGCTTCGTCCTCGGCTTCTCGCCGACGTCCACCATGTGCGCCCGGCCCTCGTCGTTAAAGTGGGTAAGCTCCATGTCTCAGCCTCCTATCCGGCTCATGCCCCTGAGGCTCTCGCTCGGCGAGACGGCGCTCAGGTGGTGCCGCATCGGCTTTGCGCAGATGCCCTCTCTTATCTTCGCGTCCAGCTCCGCGCCGTGGAAGCCGCGCAGCTCTATCTCCTGCGCCGAGTGCAGGCAGGGCTTGAGCCGCCCGTCCGGCGTTATCCTTATCCGGTTGCAGTCCGGGCAGAAGTGCGAGCTGAGCGGGCTTATGAGCCCCACGCGGCCCTTCGCGTTCGGCAGCGTATACAGCCGCGCCACGCCCGACGTGCCGCAGGGCTCCAGCTCCGGCACCGCCTCGAGCACCGCGGAGTTGGCCAAAAACCGCTCCTTCGGCCAGTGTGCGCACTCGCCGATCGGCATCAGCTCAATAAACCTCAGCTCCACGGGCAGCTCGCGCGTCAGCGCCACGAGCTCGGGTATCTCCCTGTCCGTCTCGCCGCCCACGAGCACGGCGTTTATCTTCACCGTCTCGAAGTTGTCCAGCGCGGCCCTCAAGCCCGCCAGCGCGCCCTCGATGTCGCCCACGCGCGTTATCTCGCGGTAGCGGGCCGCCGAGAGCGTGTCGAGGCTGATATTCACCCGTCTGAGCCCCGCGCGGCGCAGTTCCGGCGCGAGCTTGGGCAGCAGCAGGCCGTTCGTGGTCATACAGACCTCCTCGACGCCCGGCGCCGCCGCCGTCCGCGCGCAGATATCCACGATACCGCGCCGCACAAGCGGTTCCCCGCCCGTGAGCCGTATCTTCCGTATCCCGCAGCGGCCCGCCGCCTGCGCGATCTCCTCCAGCTCCTCAACCGTCAGCACGTCCTCGTGCCGCCGCTTCTCCACCCCGTCCGCCGGCATGCAGTAGACGCAGCGCAGGTTGCACAGGTCCGTCACCGACAGGCGCAGGTAGTTTATATCTCTGCCGTATCCGTCCTTCATACTCACCCCACCGGGCCAATACGCCCACATGCGAAATTGTAAACCCCGCGGCCGCCGAAGTCAAGCCGCCCGGCCCGGCTCATCTGAACACCGCCATGTCCGCGTCGTAGGTCTCAAGCCGCGTGAAACGCGCAAAGTCCGGGGCCAGCTCCGGCGCGTGCTCGCGCAGGGACGCGGCCAGCAGCTCCGGGTTCACCGTCGGCTCCTGCGCCGAGACCAGGCACTCGAGCCGCACGATGCCCGGCTCCGCCGTCCAGCTCATTTCGCGCAGGTGCGGCGCGAGGCCGAACTCGCCCTCTCCCCTCTTCGTCCGGCGCGTGACCTTCACCTCCGGCGAGGCAAAATACGCCTCCAGCGCCGGAAGCAGCGCCGACGTGTCGCGCGTATCGTAGTCGAACCCGCAGCTCATGCGCAGCCACTTTATCTGCGCCGCCCTGCGCTCCGGCTCGTAGGCCTCTAGGAACCTCACGCCCTCGGGCGACACGGCGTTGAGCGTCCCCGGCAGCGCCGCGAGGTCTACATCCCGCGTGACGCGGAAGTCCATCAGCTCGCACTCGCTCGCCGTGCCCACCGACAACGGCAGGCAGATGGAGATGAGCGCGTGAGGGTTGAAGCCCTCGCTGTACTTTATCGGCGTGCCAGCGCGCAGGAAGATGCGCTGCATGACCCGCATGAGGTCAAGGTGCGAGATATACACGGCCTTGCCTGTCTTCCGGAATCTCAGCCTCAGCTTATCCATCGCAGACACCCTCCTCCAGCAGCTTTGCCGCGCCGCAGGCGGAGCACTCCGCGCGGCAATCCGGCGAGAGCCGCGCCTCGTAGGCCCTGTGCCGCTCGCGCAGCAGCAGGCCCGTGCGCACGCCCATGTCTATGCGGCACCAGGGCAGCAGCTCGTCCTCTGCCCGCTCGCGCGAGGCGTAGAACGCCGGGTCGAGCCCGCAGGAGCTGAACGCCTCCATCCAGCGCCCGAAGCGGAAGTAGTCGCTCCAGGCCTCCATGCGCCCGCCGGCGCGCCAGACCGCCTCGATGACGTCCGCGACCCTCCGGTCGCCCCTTGAGAGCGCCGCCTCCACAAAGCTCGTGTCCGCGTCGTGCCAGTTGTAGCTCACGTTCTTGGCCGTGATGCTGCCGCGCAGCAGCTCCACGCGCCGCCGGTATTCCTCCATCGGCACCTGCGCCTCCCACTGGAAGGGGCTGTGCGGCTTCGGGATGAAACACGACGTGCTGACCGTTATCCGCACGCCGCGCTGCTTATTCGGCGAATACTGCCGCCAGACGTGCAGCACCTTGGACGCCAGCTCGGCGATGCCCCTGACGTCCTCGTCCGTCTCCGTGGGCAGGCCCAGCATGAAGTAGAGCTTTATGGCGTTCCAGCCGCCCTCGAAGGCAATGCGGCAGGTGTTCAGCAGCTCCTCCTCGGTGACGTTCTTGTTAATGACGTCGCGCAGCCTCTGCGTTCCGGCCTCGGGCGCGAAGGTCAGGCCGCCGCGCCGCACCTTCTGCAGGCGGCTCATCAGCTCCATGGAGAAGTTGTCCGCGCGCAGCGAGGGCAGCGAGAGGCTGATATTCTGCGGCTCGCACCAGTCGAGCAGACCGTCGCAGGCCGCAGTGAGGTGCTTGTAGTCGCTGCTCGAGAGGCTCAGCAGCGTGGCCTCCTGGCAGCCGGTATTTTTGAGGCTCTCCTTGCCTATCTCAATGACCCTCTCCGCGCTCCGGGCGCGGATGGGGCGGTAGACGTAGCCCGCCTGGCAGAAGCGGCAGCCGCGCACACAGCCGCGGAAGAGCTCCACATTCACGCGGTCGTGGACGATCTCCGTGCTCGGCACGATGGGCGCGGTGGGGTAATAGGCCGCGTCGAGGTTCGAGACTATGCGCTTCGTGACGCGCTCCGGTGCGCCCTCGAGCGGCGTCATGGCCCGAAGCGTGCCGTCGGCGTTCCACTCCGGCTCGTAGAGCGAGGGGACGTAGACGCCCGGTATCCGCGCGGCCTCGGCGAGGAAGCGGCGCTTCTCCCAGCCCTCGTCCCGGGCCTTTTGGAACAGGCGCAGCACCTCGATATCCACCTCCTCGCCCTCGCCCAGCACCATGAGATCCAGGAAGGGCGCCATGGGCTCGGGGTTGCAGCAGCTCGTCCCGCCCGCGAACACCAGCGGCACCAGGCCCGGCCTGTCCGCAGAGCGGAGCGGGATGCCGGACATGTCCAGCATGTCCAGCACAGTGCAGTAGGCCATCTCGTAGCCGAGGGAGAAGCCCAGCACGTCGAAGGCCGAGACGGGGTCGCCGCTCTCGAGCGCGTAGAGCGGGATGTGGTTTTCCCGCATCTGCTCCGCCATGTCGCCCCAGGGCGCGAAGACCCGCTCGCACCAGATATCCGGCTCGGCGTTTATGCAGCCGTAGAGGATGCGCATGCCCAGGTTGGACATGCCGATCTCGTACACGTCAGGAAAACAGAAGGCCATGCGCAGCTTCACCTCGCGCTTGTCCTTCACGACCTCGTTATATTCCCCGCCGGTGTACCGCGCAGGCTTCTGCACGGCCGGCAGTATGCGTTCCAGCGCCTTATCCATCCCATCATGCTCCCAGTCGAAGATACTGAGCATTTTATCTCATTTCCCGGGCAATTACAAGCCCAACGCCGCCCCAAAAACGGAGCGGCGTGGGCCTCAAATGGCAAACACCGTCGAGGCGATGCCGAAATATATGAACATTGCCACGGTGTCCACCACGGTCGTTATGAGCGGGGCCGCCATGAGCGCCGGGTCGAGGCCCAGGCGCTTTGCCGCTATCGGCAGCAGCCCGCCCGTCACCTTCGCACAGGCCACCGTGCACAGCATCGCAGCCGACACCACCACCGCCAGCTTCGGGTCGCCGTAGCGCAGCAGGATGAACGCAGAATCCACCGCCGCCAGCGCCAGGCCCACCAGCAGCGAGACCCGCAGCTCCTTCCAGAGCACGCTCAGGGTGTCCGAAAAGTGCAGCTCGTCCACCGCAAGGCCCCGGATGATGAGCGTCGAGCTCTGCGAGCCGCAGTTGCCGCCCGTGTCCATCAGCATCGGGATGAAGGCCACCAGCAGCGGCACCGCCGCAAAGGCGTCCTCGTACCTCGAGATTATCGCGCCCGTGATGCCTGCAGAGACCATCAGCACCAGCAGCCACACGATGCGGTGCTTCGCGTGCTTCCACACCGGCGTTTTCAGGTACGGCTCCGTGTTCGCCTCCATCGCCGCCATCTTCTGCATGTCCTCCGTCGTCTCCTCCGTCAGCACGCCTATCGCGTCGTCGAAGGTCACGATGCCCACGATGCAGCTCTCGGTGTCCACCACCGGTATCGCGATGAGCCCGTAGCGCCGGAACAGGTTCGCCGCAAACTCGCGGTCGTCCGTCGTCTTCACCGAGATGTAGTCCGCGCGGATGAGCGGCGCGATGGGCTCCGCGCCCTCGTGCGTCAGCAGGTCCTTCGCCGTCACCACACCCAGCAGCTTGTGCCGCTTCACCGCATAGCAGGTGTACACCGTCTCGCTGTCGATGCCCACGCGGCGTATCTTCTCCAGCGCGCCCGACACCGTCATGTCCGGGTCCAGCTCCACGAACTCCACCGTCATGATGCTGCCGACGCTGTCCTCCGGGTATTGCAGCAGGTAGTTTATCGTCTTGCGCGTGTCCGCGTCCACGTTCTCCAGCAGCTGGGTCACGAAATTCGCCGGCATGTCGCCCAGGAAATCCGCCGCGTCGTCCGCGAACAGTTCCTCGAACAGGCTCTTTATCTCGGCGCTCGAAAAGGTCTTGATGAGCTCCTGCCGCAGGTCCTTGTCCATATAGCTGAAGGTCTCCGCCGCCTTGGGCTTATCCAGGATTCGGAACACCATCGCAAGCTCGCGCTCGTCCAGCTCCGACAGCAGCTCCGCCAGGTCCACGGGGTTGTACATCGAAAGCACGTCGTGGATGGACCTGAGCCTCTTCTCCTCGAGAAGGGCCCTCAGTACGTTTACAGTCATGGTCATACCCTCCTTCCGGGCGGCAAAAAGCCGCCGCATCTCTCAGGACACGGCGGCGCAGGCGCACGGAAACAGGGTGTGCTCAGTTTATTCCATCCGTGAGCGCACCTGCAAGGCCGTATCCCCTTTTTTCAGTTCCGAAACTTCGTCCGGGACCGCCTTCCACTTGCGCTCACCTCAACTTATCTCAGGATTTGCCCCTTATTCGGGGTTATAATTATACCATATTCACTTTTCTGTTGTCAATCGCGCCCGCGATTTTAAGGATTTGTAACCTTTAAACCTCGAACCGCGAGTAGGCTTTATAACAGTCTCGGCATATGAACTTGCCCTCGCGCACATGCAGGCAGCTCTCGGCGGTGCTCTCGCCGCAGACGGCGCAGTCGTGCGACCAGAAGATGCGCGCGGGCTCGGGCATGGCTATGTGCGTCTCCTTCACGTCGAAGAGCTCCTCCGGCTCGCGGGACTGGTAGTAGGCGAAGCCCTGCTCGCGCGTGAGGCCCTCGGGCCGCTTTTTCAGCACCAGGCGCACGGAGCGGCCGCTCTTGCGCTCGTATATGTTGAACGCCTGCTTGCCCGTCAGGTGGAAGAGCAGGTTGCCCTTGCCTGCCGTGCAGCCGAGCATGACCTGGATGGCGTCCACGCCGCAGGCGTCGTTTTCGCAGATGCAGACGACTTCCTCGTCCTCCGCCCTGCCTATGTCCAGCAGCTTTATGGCGTAGAGCGCCGCCTTCCAGCCTATCGTCAGCCCGCCGCACTCGTGGCCGTGGAACGCGGCGCAGTCTGCCCATGTCTTCATTTCCATCGTTCTGCCTCCTATATTCTGATATCCGGAAAGGGTATTATCTGCGGTATGCCCATGTAGCTCATGACGTGGACGTGCATGCGGTAGACGTCCTCGATATTCTCCGGCGACATGACTTCCCGGCCGCCGAAGGCGTAGACCTGCGAGTCCTTCAAAAACAGGAAGCTGTCGCAGTAGCGTATGGCGAGGTTCAGGTCGTGCAGGATGATGCAGACGCTTATGCTGCGCTCCTGCGCTATCCGGCGCACCGTCCTGAGCGCCTCGTGCTGGTTGCGGGGGTCGAGATTGCTTGTCGGCTCGTCGAGCAGCAGCAGCCGCGGCTCCTGGGCCAGCGCCCGGGCCAGCATGACCTTCTGCGCCTCGCCGCCCGAGAGCTCCGAGACGCTGCGCAGGACGTAGTCGTCGAGGCCCATGCTGTGTATGACCGAGGCAGCGATCTCGCGGTCCTCGCGCGTCACGTCCCATTTTATATAGGGCTTGCGGCCCAGCAGCACCGTGTCGAAGACCGTCATGTTCACGGCCCCGGCGCTCTGCGGGACGTAGGCTATCTTCTGCGCCATCTCGCTGCCGCTCATCCGGTGCACGTCCTCGCCGTCCACGAGCACGCGGCCCTCGCGCGCGGGACAGATGCGGTCTATGCACTTTATGAGCGTGGACTTGCCCGCGCCGTTGTTGCCGAGGACGGCCAGGCATTTGCCGTCCTCGAGCCGGAAGCTGACGTCGTGCAGCACGTCGCCGGCGGACTTGTTGTAGGCGAAGCTCAGGCCCTCGACCTCAACCATAGGTCTTCCCTCCCCTGAACAGCAGTATGAGAAAGAGCGGCGCGCCGAAGAAGGAGGTTATGGCACCTATGGGCAGCACCACCGGGGCGATGACCCATTTGCCGAAGGTGTCCGCCAATATGAGCAGCAGCGCGCCCGCCACGGCCGAGGCCGGGACGAGGCAGCGGTAGTCGTTGCCCACGAAGCGGCGCATGATGTGCGGCGCGACCAGGCCCACGAAGCTGATTATGCCCACGAACGACACCGCCACCGCCGCCGAGAGCGAGCACACGCCCATGCTCACGAGCATGACCGCCCGGGTATTGACACCGAGGCTCCTGGCCGTGTCGCCGCCCGCCTCCATGGCGTTGTAGTTCCAGCGGTTGAGCAGGAAGTACAGCATCGACACGGCGAAGATCGCGGCGAGCACGGCCAGCTCCGTCCAGTTGGCGTTGCCGAGGTTGCCGAAGGTCCAGAAGACCACCGCGCCGAGCTTCTGCTCGTCGGCGAAGTATTGCAGCAGCGTGCTGCCGCCGGAAAACAGCGAGCTGAGCGCCACGCCCGCAAGCACCAGCCCGCCCGGGCCGATGTCACGCTTGAAGCGCGATATGGCGATGATGACCGCGGTGGAAAAGGAGCCGCAGACAAAGGCGCAGAGCGTGACGATATAGGGGTCGTTCACCGTCACCGCCGTCGCCGCCGAGGCCGAATTCACCACGCCGCCGCCGAAGACGATGATGCCCACCGCCGCGCCGAAGGCCGCGCCCTGCGACACGCCCAGCGTGGACGCCGAGGCCAGCGGGTTGTGCAGCACGCACTGCATCACCGCGCCCGAGGACGCCAGCATCGCCCCGACCAGTATCGCCGCCGTCACCCGCGGCAGCCTGATGCCCCAGATCACCGTGTTCTGCTGCGCGTCGCCCGCGCCGAAGATGGTCTTCACTATCTCCCAAGCCGGTATCGTGATCGAGCCGACCCCGGCCGAAAACAGCGCGGCGGCTATCGCGGCCAGCGCGGCGACTATGAGCGCCGCCCGTTTTTTCAGCGTGTGGCGCTCGTACGCCTCCAGCTGCGTCCCCTTGTCCTTTATCATCCGTTCATTCCTTCAAATTCAAGCTTCATGTAGCCCGCGCCGGCTTCGGCGAGGGTGTCGAGGTAGTCCGGCGCGCCGAGGAAGAAATCAAATATCTCCGCCGCCTTCGCCTTAAAATCCACGTCCGCAAACGCCTCCGGGTAGAGCAGCGAGCCCATGTAGTAGGCGCTCACGAGCGGTATCTCCACGTTCGACCAGTGCCAGGTCGAGTTCGGGCACTGGTACACGTTCCCATCCACGAAGGCGTCGAGCTGCCTGTAGAAGCCGGGGTTTTCGGCCATGTCCTGCCGCACCAGCTCCACGCCGCTGTAGTCGAGGAAGACCATGTCCGCGTTCCAGGCCAGTATCTGCTCCTTGTCCACCAGCACGCCCTTGGGCGCGTCGCTGTCCATGATGCCGCGCGTCACGTCGTTCACGGAGATGACGTCGAAGACCGCGTAGTTCGAGTACACGCCCTCGATGCCGTGGCTGCCCTTGAAGGTCGCCGCCGCGGCGAGGATGCTCGGCTTGTCGGTGTCCGGTATGGCCTCCGTCCGCGCGCGCAGGTCGGCGATGCAGGAGTTTATGAACTCCACGACCGCCCCGGCCCTCTCGGCCGCGCCGCAGGACTCGCCCAGGATGCGCAGGCTGTCCTCATACTCCGCCGAGAACAGGGCCGCGTCCGCCACGGCCAGCACCGGCAGGCCGGTCTGCCGCTCGATGTCCTGCACCGTGTCCAGGCCGTAGGTGCACACTATGACGTCAGGCGCAAGGCTGATGAGCTCCTCTGGGTAGTAACTCGTCTCACCCATGCTGTCCGAGCCGACGATGGGCAGCCCCTCCCACTTCTCGCGGTTCACATAGGCGTAGGCCTGCAGCGGGCTTTCGGCCTTCTCGCAGTCGCCGATGCCCACCACCTTGTCCGCAAGGCCCAGGTAGCTTATCATCCTCGGCGTGTTGCCGAGGGGCACTATCCGCTCCACGCTCTCGGGCAGCGTGACCTCCCTGCCCAGCGCGTCCGTTACCGTCCTTGTTTCTCCCGCGGCCTCCGGCGTCTCCTGAGCGGGCGGCGTCCCGCAGGCGCACAGGGCCAGGGCCGCCGCTGCCGCGAGTATGAACGCGGCGGGCTTTTTGAGTAGTTTCATGCGTTTTTCCTTTCCGGGTACCCTGAGTATGGCTTCATTGTAACGGCTAGTTTACCCCTCCGCAAGCCCCTGGGGGGGATAAAAATGCCCCCTCTGCGCAAGTTTTTTGCACAGAGAGGGCTTTTGTTGTCCGTTATGTCAGTCGTAGTCGTGCTCGGCCTTGAGTATCGCGCCCGTGTAGGCGTCGATCTCATACTCGTACTCCATGCGGCCCACGTCGAACTCCACCTCGTAGACGTAGCTGCCGTGCTCGCGGTCGAGCTCGCACTTGAGCTTGGTGCAGTCGGCCTCGCTCACGCCCGCGTTGGCCAGGGCCGCGGCCTTCGCGGCCGCCTCGCCGATGAGCTCGCCGGTGCCCGTGCCGGTGCCGTTGCCGTACTGGTTGCCGGTGCCCGTACCCGTACCGGTTCCGCTGCCGCTGTTCCCGCTGCCGTTCCCGGACAGGTTGCCGGCCTGCTCCTGCTCGAACTTGATGACCTCGCCCGTCGTGGCGTTTATCTCGTAGTCGTACTTCACGCCGTTGGCGGAGAACTCGAGCTCGTAGTAGTAGACGCCGTCGTCGCGGTCGAAGTCAGCCTTGAGCCAGCACACGTCCGCCTCGGCCACGCCCGCGTGGCTGAGCGCCGCAGCCTTCGCCGCCGCCTCGCCGATGTAGCTGCCGCCGGCGTTCGGCGTATTCACGCCCGCGCCCGTGTTCTCCTGCTCGTACTTCACGACCTCGCCGGTCAGGGCGTTGATGTCGTACTCGTACTCCACATTGCCCGCGTAGAACTCCACCTCGTAGACCATGACGCCGTGCTCGCTGTCAAAGTCCGTCTCGACGAAGAGCACGTCGGCCTCGGAGACGCCCGCGTGGGCGTAGGCGGCGGCCTTGGCGGCCTCGACGCCGATGTAGCCCTTCGCGCTGGAGGTGCCGGTCTGGGTCACGCTGCTGTCGCTGAGGTTGCGGGAATTGGCGATGAGGCTGATGTCGTTCACGGACAGCGGCGCCAGGGACTCCACCGTCAGGGTCGGGTCAGCGGCCACGACCTTGAGGATGAGCTCCGCCTTGCCCTCGGAGATGCCGTACCGCTCCGCGACGGCGGCGGATTCGCTCGTGGCCGTGACGGTCTGGGTCAGCACCGCGGCCTCAAAGCCGCCGTCGCCCACGGCGCTGCTGATGAGTGCGCTGACCTGGGCCTGCAAGCTCTCCGCTTTGGCAGCGTCGCCGTTTTCAACGGAAACGAGGATGGAGTTGCGGATGTCGTCCAGATAGCCGTTCACCAGCATGGAGCCTATGAGTGCGTTCACCGTGACGTCAAGATTCGCTCCCGCGAAGTCCATGTCGCCTATGACGGTCCTGGCGTCCTCGTTGAGGGGCTGGACCTCGATGACCTTGTCGCTCGTATCCATGACGATGTTGAGGCTGGGGTTCACGTCCAGGGTGATAACGCTGGCTATGGCCGCGCCGGGCTCGGCGGCGCCGTAATGGAGCCCGATATATCCCCCTATGCAGACGAGCACGATGGCGGCTGCGACGGCTAGGGGCAAAAAGCGGTTTTTCTTCTTTTTTACTTCGTTCATCGTTATTACATTTCCTTTCCGGGCTTCGCAGGCTTCGAGGATGCCGGAGAGCTGCTCCGGAGCCGTGTGCTCGGCAAGGCGGCGTATTCTCTGTTCTATCTTCTCGTTGTCCATCATTCCGCCTCCTCTGCTGCTTTTCCGAGTTTTTTCATGGCGCGGTGGTATTTCGACAGGAC
>CALXEH010000062.1 GCA_944387285.1 uncultured Oscillospiraceae bacterium
GCGAAATAGATCTCGATCATTTTCGGCGGCGGCGTGTACGTCGCCGAAAATACTTCTCGCGAAGCGGAGTGTCGAATTGTCCGCCAGAGGCGGACAACCGAGGCGCGAAGCGCAGCGCTATCCTTTGTCGAAGAAGGCTTTGCCTTCTTCGACAAGCTGACCCGCCGCGGGCTGCCGCGGCGGGTTTTTTGCGCCCTTAACCGGGCATGGAGAGTATGTCCTTTGAAACGGGCGTGTAGAAGAGCCGGGGTATGTCGCCGGGCACCTTTACCTGCGGCAGCAGCCACATGAGCTTGGCCACGGCCGCCTCCGTGGTCATGTCCCAGGCCTCGAGTACGCCCGGGCTGCGCGCCAGGGCGCTGCCCGTGCCGTAGACAGCGAGGTCGGAGCCCTCGTTCTGCACCTGCGTGGTCATCACCACCGCCTTGCCCGAGAGCGCCGCGGCCTTCACCAGCTCGTGCATCCCGCCCCTCTCGGGCAGGCCGCCGACGCCGAAGCTCTCTATGATGAGCGCGCGGCTGCCCTCGAGCATGTACCGCAAAAGCTCCGGGCCCGTGCCGGGTATGAGCTTCAAAAGCGCCACCCGCGTATCTAGCCTGGTATAAAACCGCGGCCGGGCAAAACATTCCGGCTCTATGTAGCGCATCAGCCGCCCGTCACGCACGTCGGCTATGTTGGGGTAGTTGATGCTCGAGAAGGCGTCGAAGCTCTTGGAATGGGTCTTGCGCGCCCGCGTGCCCAGGATGACCCGGCCGTTGAAGACTATGCACACGCCGTGTATGCCGCCGTCGCAGGCCACGGCAAAGGCGTCGCGCAGGTTCTGCTTCGAGTCCGTTGTCTCAAAACCTATCGGCTTCTGCGCGCCCGTGAGCACCACGGGCTTGGGGCTGCCCTGGACAAGATAGCTCAGCGCGGCCGCCGTATAGGCCATGGTGTCCGTGCCGTGGCTTATTACGAAGCCGTCAAAGTAGGCGTAGTTGTCCCTTATCCGTTCCGCCATGCCCAGCCACTGTTCCGGGCCGATGTTCGTGCTGTCGAGGTCATAGAGCTGCACGCTCTCCACCTCGCAGGCCCCGGCTATGTCCGGCACGCTGCCCAGGAGCGAGGACGCGCCCAGTCCCGGCAGCAGGCCCTCGTCCGAGAGCTCGGAGGCGATGGTGCCGCCCGTGCCGATAAAAAGTATGCGTTTTTTCATGTCCAGGCCTCCTTTCCGCCATTATATCACGTTCCCGCGGCTTTCGATATGCCTTGATAATGCGCAGAGGTATGATATAATAGTAAATTATCAATGCTCGGAGGTGCCCTGTGGCCGGGAAAAAGACTGTCGTGGTAAAAATAGGCACAAGCTCGCTGACGGAGAAGTCCGGCAGGCTCTCGCCGGAGCGGCTGAGGGCCCTGACGGTCCAGGTCGCCGCCCTGCGGGACGAGGGGCACCAGGTGGTCATGGTGACGAGCGCGGCGATAGCGGCGGGCTACACCCTGCTGGGCTATCACGAGCGCCCCAAGGCCGTGGCGGCAAAGCAGGCCTGCGCCGCCGTCGGCCAGGGCCTGCTCATGGAGGAGTACACCCGCTGCCTGCAGGAGCGCGGCTACGTCGCGGCGCAGCTGCTGCTCACAAGGGACGATTTTCGCGACAGGCGGCGCTACCACAACGCCTTTTCGGCGCTGGAGGTGCTGCTCGCGCGCGGCGCGGTGCCCATCATAAACGAAAACGACACGGTGTCGATAGCCGAGCTGAAGCTGGGCGACAACGACATGCTCTCTGCCCAGGTCGCGGCGATGCTGCACGCGGACCTGCTGGTGCTGCTGACGGACACGGACGGGCTCTACACCGCCGACCCGCGCTCTGACCCGGCGGCGGAGCACATCGACACTGTGGAGCGCGTGACGCCGGAGCTGGAGGCGCTGGCGGGCGGCGCGGGCACGGCCAACGGCACGGGCGGCATGGCGACGAAGGTCGAGGGCGCGAAGCTCGCCACAGGCGCGGGCGTGCCCGTGGTCATCTGCCGCTCCACGGAGCCGGAGGTGCTCAAAAAGGCCGTGGCCGGCACGGTGCGCGGCACGTATTTCAAGGCCGGCAGCGGCATGAAGACCCGCCTGCAGTGGATGGCCTTCTACGCGCAGGCAAAGGGGAACATCTATATAGACCCCGGTGCGGCGGAGGCGCTGTGCAAACGGGGCAAGAGCCTCCTGCCCGCGGGTGTCCGGGCCGTCGAGGGCGATTTCTCGGCGGGTGAGGTCGTGAGGGTCTGGCTCTCCGGCGGCGGGGCGCTGCTGGGGCGCGGGATAGTGAACTACAGCTCGGAAGAGCTCAAGACGATAGCGGGGCTGTCCTCGGCCGAGGCCGCCGCGCGCTGCCCCGGCAGGCCGCCGGAGGTCATACACCAGGATAACTGGGCACACACTGAACAGGAGGGAACGAAATGAAAACTCTCGTCGAATCGGCACAGGCCGCCAAGGCCGCGAGCCTTGAGGTCGCTCAGCTCAGAACGCAGCAGAAAAACGAGGCCCTGCACGCCATGGCGCGGGCACTCATCGAGAGGGCGCCGGAGATACTCGCGGCGAACGCCAAAGACATGGAAAAGGGCCGCGAGGGCGGCATGCCGGACTCCCTGCTCGACCGGCTCATGCTCAACGAGGCGAGGATAGCAGGCATGGCCGAGGGTCTCGACCAGGTAGCGGAACTGCCCGACCCCATCGGCCGGGTCATGGACGAGTGGACCCGCCCGAACGGGCTCGTCATCCGCAAGGTGCGCGTGCCCATGGGCGTCATCGGCATCATCTACGAGGCGAGGCCGAACGTCACGGTGGACGCCGCGGCCCTGGCCTTCAAGGCCGGCAGCGCCATGCTCCTGCGCGGCAGCTCATCCGCTTACGAGTCCAACGCGGCGCTGGTGCGCGTCATGCGCGAGTCGCTCGAAAAAAGCGGCGTCACGCCCGACGCCGTCTGCCTCGTCGAGGACCCGAGCCACGAGACCGTGGACAGGATGCTCAAACTGCGCGAATATATAGACCTCATCGTCCCTCGCGGCGGCGCGAGGCTCATAAACAACGCCGTCATGAACTCCACCGTGCCCGTCCTGCAGACCGGCACCGGCAACTGCCACGTCTATGTGGACGCGACGGCGGACTACGGCATGGCCGAGGCCATCGTCATAAACGCCAAGACCCAGCGCACGGGCGTCTGCAACGCCGCCGAGACCCTGCTCGTGGAGAAGTCATGGGCCGAGGCGCATCTGAAGCAGCTGCTCAGCGCCCTGACGGGCAAGAAGGTCGAGCTGCACGGCGACGAGGCCGCAGCCGCTTACACCGAGGGCATGATACCCGCGACGGAGAGCGACTGGGCCGACGAATACCTCCGCCTTGCCATGGCGGTGAAGGTCGTCTCCGGCGTGAAGGAGGCGGTCGAGCACATAAACCGCTACGGCACCAAGCACACGGAGTGCATCCTCACGGCGGACGAGGCAAACGCCGACTACTTCCTCAAAAATGTGGACGCTGCGGTCGTGGACTGGAACGCCTCGACCCGCTTCACGGACGGCTTCGAGTTCGGCTTCGGCGCGGAACTGGGCATCTCGACCCAGAAGCTCCACGCCCGCGGCCCGCTTGGCCTCGAGGAGATAACGAGCTACAAGTACCTGGTACTAGGCACCGGCCAAGTGCGGCCCTGAGCACAGTCGAGTCCGACGCGGGCGGAGCCGCGCCGGAGACTGCGGAGGAGATGCGGCTTTTTTCCGCATCGACGACGTCAGTCGATAATGTGATAAACGCCGCCCGGCGGGCGGCGGCTGCCTCATTCCCCTCGTTCACGTCGGTCAATGACCCGGCAAAAACCACCGCACAGACCTCAAAGTCTCAAACGTCATGTAGGCGTAGGGCGTCCGAGGGAGAGGCGGGTGGGACGCACACGGTACGAAGGGTCCGCAAAGCCCCATAAAAAGCCGCTTTTCTTTGGGGCGCCACTCCCGTTTCTTTGGGCAAGGGCCAAAGAAATGGGAGTGGCATTATACCCCGCGCACAACATCATCCAGAAGGTGAATTCAATGTCTAAAACAGCGTTCATTGGCAGCGGGAGCATGGCCCGGGCGATCATCGGCGGGCTGGTACGGCACGGCGTGCCGGGCGGGGACATCCTCGTCGTGAACCCGCGAAACCCCAAGAGCACCGGCGAGGTGCAGGCGCTCTACGGCGCTGTGCCCTCCGCGCCCGAGGCGATACGCGAGGCCGACACCGTGGTCATCGCCGTGAAGCCCCAGAGCTTCCCCGAGGCCGCGCCGCTCTACCGCGGCTTCATCTGCCCCGGCACGCTGGTCGTGACCATCATGGCCGGCATAGGCACGGCGGCGGTCGAGGCCGCCTTCCCGCAGGCGCGGGTCGTGCGCGTCATGCCGAATATCGCCATGTCCGTCGGCTGCGGGGCCTCCGGCGTCGCGCCGGGCAGGACCGCAACGGAGGCGGATGTGGATAAGGCCGTCAGTATTTTCGCCTGCGGCGGCGTGGCCGTCAGGATAGACGAGAGCGAGATCGACGACGTGGCGGCCCTCTCGGGCAGCGGCGCGGCGTATGTGTACCTGCTCATAGAGGCGCTGCGCGACGCGGCGATAGAGGACGGCATGGCCCCGGAGAAGGCCGCCATGCTCGCGCGCCAGACGCTCATCGGCGCGGCGCGGCAGCTGGAGGCCGAGGACGTCCCGCCCGAGGAGCTCCGCCGGCGCATCACCTCCAAAAAGGGCACCACCGAGGCCGCGATAAAGGCCATGTGCGAGCTCGGCCTGCCCGAGGCCGTAAAGGCCGGGTTCCGGGCCAACAAGAGGCGCTCAAAGGAGCTGGCAGAGGGCAAATAAATCTGGACACAAGGAGACGACCAATGGAGCACAGACCGTTTGAAAAGATAATGGCGGCGAACAGGGGCGAGATTGCCATACGCATCTTCCGCGCCTGCTACGACCTGGACATCCGTACGCTCGCCATCTACTCCAAAGAGGACATGATGAACCTCTTCCGCACGAAGGCCGACGAGGCCTACATGATAGGCGAGCACCTCAGCCCGCTCGGCGCCTACCTGGCCATCGACGAGATCATTGCCCTCGCCAAAGCGCGCGGTGTGGACGCCATCCACCCCGGCTACGGCTTCCTCTCCGAGAACGCCGCCTTCGCCCGCGCCTGCGAGGAGGCCGGGATAAAATTCATCGGCCCGCCCAGCTCCGTCCTGGCCATGATGGGCGACAAGCTCGAGGCCAAGAAGATCGCCGTCGCCTGCGGCGTGCCCGTCATACCCGGCACGCGCGAGCCGCTCAAAAATGCGGACGAGGCGCTCTCCAAGGCGGTGGAGTTCGGCTTCCCCGTCATACTCAAGGCCGCGGCGGGCGGCGGCGGCAGGGGCATGAGGCTGTGCGAAAAACCCGAGGACGTGGCCCCGGCCTTTGAGCTGGTGTCGAACGAGGCGCGCAAGGCCTTCGGCGACGACAGCATCTTCATGGAAAAGTACCTCGTCGAGCCCAAGCACATCGAGGTCCAGATACTCGCCGACGAGCACGGCTGCGTCCGCCACCTCGGCGAGCGCGACTGCTCGCTCCAGCGGCGCTACCAGAAGGTCGTCGAGTACGCGCCCGCCTGGAGCGTGCCCGAGGAGATCCGCGAAAAACTCCATGCTGACGCCGTGAAGATCGCTGAGGCCGTTCACTATGTGAACGCCGGCACGGTCGAGTTCCTTGTGGACAAATCCGGCCACCACTACTTCATCGAGATGAACCCGCGCATCCAGGTCGAGCACACCGTCACCGAGATGGTGACGGGCATCGACATCGTCAGGGCGCAGATACTCATCGCGGGCGGCGCGCCGCTCTCGCACCCGGAGATAGGGCTCGCGGAGCAGTCTGACCTCAAGGTAGACGGCTACTCCGTCCAGTGCCGGGTCACGACGGAGGACCCGAAGAACAACTTCGCGCCTGACAACGGCAAGATAAGCTCCTACCGCTCGGGCGGCGGCTTCGGCGTGCGTCTCGACGGCGGCAACGCCGCGGCGGGCGCGGAGATAAGCCCCTACTACGACAGCCTGCTCGTCAAGGTCACGAGCTGGGACCGCACCTTCGAGGCCGTCTGCCGCAAGGCCCGCCGGGCTATCAACGAGGAGCATGTGCGCGGCGTCAAGACCAACATCTCCTTCGTCACGAACATTTTGAACCACCCGACCTTCATCGCGGGCGGCTGCCACACGAAGTTCATCGACGAGACGCCGGAGCTCTTCGACATCACCGATTCGCGCGACAGGGCCACGCGCGTGCTGCGCTACATCGCGAATATCCAGGTCCAGAACCCGGACGCCGAGCGCCGCGAGTACCCCGCGCCGCGCTATCCTGTGCCCACGCGCGAGATTACAGCCGACATGGGCCTCAAGCGCCTGCTCGACACCGAGGGGCCTGAGGCCGTCTCCAAGTGGGTGCTGGGGCAGAAAAAGCTGCTCGTCACGGACACCACCATGCGCGACGCGCACCAGAGCCTGCTCTCCACCCGTATGCGCACCCGCGACATGGTCAAGGGCGCGGAGGGCACGGCGGACTTCCTCGCCGACTGCTTCTCCCTCGAGATGTGGGGCGGGGCGACCTTCGACACCGCTTACCGCTTCCTCTACGAGAGCCCCTGGGAGCGTCTCGTCATGCTGCGCGAGAAGATACCGAACATCCCCTTCCAGATGCTCCTGCGCGGCTCCAACCTCGTCGGCTACGCCAGCTACCCCGACAACCTCGTGCGCGCCTTCATTGACGAGAGCGCCAAGGCCGGCATCGACGTCTTCCGCGTCTTCGACTCGCTCAACTGGATACCGAGCATGGAGACGGCCATGGACGCCGTGCTCAAGACCGGCAAGCTGCTCGAGGCCACGGTCTGCTACACCGGCGATATACTTGACCCGAAGCGGGACAAATACACGCTCAAATACTACGTCGACTTCGCCAAGGAGCTGGAGCGCCGCGGGGCGCACACGCTCTGCATCAAGGACATGTCCGGCCTGCTCAAGCCCTACGGCGCAAAGAAGCTGGTGCAGACGCTCAAGCAGGAGATAGGCATACCCATCCACCTGCACACGCACAACACCACGGATAACCAGATCGCGGCCTACCTGCTCGCCGCCGAGGCGGGCGTGGACATCGTGGACTGCGCCATTGGGCCGCTCTCCAGCCTGACGAGCCAGCCGAGCATCAACTCGCTGGTGGAGGCCCTGCGCGGCACCGAGCGCGACACGGGCATCGACCCCGAGGGCCTGCAGAAGCTCTCCGACTACTGGAGCGACATACGCGAGCGCTACTCGGGCTTCGACAAGGGCCTGCGCACGCCCGTCACCGATATCTACAAGTACGAGATACCCGGCGGCCAGTACACGAACCTCCAGCCGCAGGTCGAGGCCCTGGGCCTCGGGCACAGGTTCGAGGACGTGAAGGAGATGTACCGCAGGGTCAACGACATGCTGGGCGACATCATAAAGGTCACTCCCAGCTCCAAGATGGTGGGCGACCTCGCCATCTTCATGGTGCAGAACGACCTCACAGAGGAGAACATAGTCGAGCGGGGCGAGTCCCTGGCTTTCCCGGACAGCGTGGTGAGCTATTTCAAGGGCATGATGGGCCAGCCGCCCTGCGGCTTCCCGGAGGACCTGCAGCGGGTCGTGCTCAAGGGCGAGAAGCCCATCAGCTGCCGGCCGGGCGAGCTGCTGCCGCCCGTGGACTGGGACGCCGTGCGCGCCGAGGTGCAGAAGTACACGCCCGACCCGAGCCGCCGCGGCCTCATCTCCTACGCCATGTACCCGAAGGTGCTCCAGGACTACTTCACGCACCGGAAGGAATATGGCTACATCATGCGCATGGGCAGCCACGTCTTCTTCAACGGCATGGCCGTGGGCGAGACGACGACGATAAACATCGAGGACGGCAAGACGCTGGTCATAAAATACCTCGGCCTCGGCGACAGGAACGAAGACGGCACGAGGAACGTGCAGTTCGAGCTCAACGGCTCGCGGCGCGAGGTCTCGGTGCCGGACCCGCAGGCGCCCGACACCTCGAAGAAGGTCAGGCTGGCCGACCCCTCGGACAAGAGCCAGATCGGGGCCTCGATACCGGGCATGGTGTCGAAGCTCGCGGTGAAGCCGGGCGACGAGGTGAAGGTGAACCAGGTCGTGGCGATAATCGAGGCCATGAAGATGGAGACCTCCGTCGTCGCCATGATGGACGGCAGGATCGGCGAGGTCTTCATAGAGGCCGGGCACTCGGTCAAGGCCGGAGAACTGCTGATGACGGTGGTATAATGAAACTGTATTTATTTGGTCACAACTGCAGATATGCCGCGGAGCAGACCCTGCTCATGCTCTATCCCGGCGAGCGGCCCGAGTATCCCGAGGGCGAGCCGGAGGGCGACCGCGTGGAGCTGCGGGTCAAGACCATGGGCAAATTCACGGTCTGCACGGCGCTGCTGGTGCGCGGCAGGCAGAGCTATCCCGGCCGCGCCGCGGTGCAGAACACCCGGCTCACGGACGAGTCCGAGACGCAGAAGTACACGAACCGCATAGTAAAGCTGGCCTTTTACCGGGCCGCGATAAATTCGGGCCTGCCCAAGCCCGAGTGGGGCAGCCTCAGCGGCGTGCGCCCGGTGAAGCTCATGGACGAGTACCTGCGCAGCGGCCTGCCAGCCGGCGAGGCGAAGGCCCGCTTCAAGCGCGAATTTTTCGTCTCGGACACGAGGGCGCGGCTCACATTGGCCTCGGCGCTCGCCACCCGGCGGGCCGAGCGCAGCCTGGAGCCCGGGGACGTCTGCCTCTATGTGGGCATACCCTTCTGCCCCACGCGCTGCTCCTATTGCAGCTTTGTGAGCCAGTCGGTGGAAAAGAGCATGAAGCTCATAGAGCCCTATCTGGACGCGCTGATGCTGGACATTGAGGCCACGGCGGCCGAGGTGCGCAGGCTGGGCCTGCGGCCCGTATCGCTCTACATGGGCGGCGGCACGCCCACGACGCTCTCTGCCGCGCAGCTCGACCGGCTCTGCTCCAAGCTCGGGGCGGAGTTCGACCTCTCGGGCCTGCGCGAATACACGGTCGAGGCCGGCAGGCCGGACACCATCAGCATGGACAAGCTCGAGGCCCTGAAGGCCCACGGCGTCCGGCGCATCAGCGTGAACCCGCAGAGCATGTCCGACAAGGTGCTGGAGGCCATAGGCCGAAGGCACACGGAGCGGGACGTCGTGAACGCCCTGGCCCTCGTGCGAGAGTGCGGCGGCTTTGAGGTGAACATGGACCTCATCGCCGGCCTGCCGGCCGACACGCGCTTCGGCTTTTCGAGGACGCTCGACAGGGTGCTGGCGCTCAAGCCGGAGAACATCACCGTCCACACCCTGAGCATCAAGCGCGGCTCGAGCCTGAAGTCCGAAGAAAACAGCCTGCCGGACGGCGAGTGCGTGGGGCTGATGCTCGACGAGGCCATAACCAGGCTGGGCGCCGCCGGCTACTCGCCCTACTACCTCTACCGGCAGAAGAACATGTCCGGCGGCTATGAGAATGTCGGCTGGGCCCTCAGCGGGCGGGAGAGCCTTTACAACATCTGCATAATGGAGGAGCTGTGCAGCGTCATAGCCATGGGCGCGGGCGGCTCCACTAAGCTGGTCGGAAACGGGCGGGCCCAGATACGCCGGATGATCGCGCCCAAATATCCGAAGGAATACATTGAAGCGGCCGAAAGCCTTTGCGCCGCCAAGGAAAGGATAGGTGAGTTTTATGGCGTTCAGCCTGCAGGAGATCAACTACAAGACGGTGGCTGAGCCCGTGGCCTTCATGTCCGAATGTGACAAAAGGTACGCTGACAAGATCAGGACCGCGGCGGACATGATCTCATCCAATCTCAAAAACAGCCCCATCGTCCTGCTCTCCGGCCCTTCCGGCAGCGGCAAGACCACCACGGCGCAGAAGATTGAGGAGGAGCTCACCCGCCGGGGCATCAGGACCTACACCATCAGCATGGACAACTACTTCCGCACCGTTGACCCCGCCACCGCGCCGAGGACCAAGGAGGGCAGCATCGACTTTGAAAGCCCCAAATGCCTGGACATGGAGCTTTTGAACGAGCACTTCACCAAACTCACGCGCGGCGAGCGCATACCCGTGCCCAAGTACGAGTTCGCCCGGCAGATGCGCGTGCTCGAGCCCTCCAAGACGCTCAAGCTGAAAAAGGACGAGATCGTCATCTTCGAGGGCATCCACGCCCTGAACGACGACATCACCGGCAAGCATCCGGAGGCCTTCAAGCTCTACATCTCCGCGCGCTCGAACGTGGAGTTCGAGGGCAAGGTGGTCTTCAAGGGCACCTGGATGCGGCTCGTGCGCAGGACGGTGCGCGACCAGCTCTTCCGCGCCTACGACCCCGCCAAAACCATGGCCATGTGGGCGAACGTCCGCCGGGGCGAAAAGCTCTATATCAGCCCCTTCAAGAACAAGGCGAATCTCATGCTCGACACGGCGCTGGAATACGAGCTGCCCGTCATGAACCACATAGCCACGGAGCTGTTCTCCTCCATCCCCGAGGGCATAGAGCGCTATGAGGAGCTCAAGGCTGTGCTGCCCGCCATCCAGCTCTTCGGCCACATCGACACGAAGCTCGTCGCGCCGGATTCGCTGGTGCGCGAGTTCATCGGCGGCGGCATTTACGAGCAGTGAAGGCGGCGGTGATCGGCGCGGGCGCCTCCGGCATGACGGCGGCGCTCCGCGCGGCCTCGCTGGGGCATGAGGTCACGCTCTTCGAGCGCCAGGCCCGGGTCGGGCGCAAGCTCATGGCCACAGGCAACGGCCGCTGCAACATAACGAACACCGGCGCCGGGCCGCAGAACTACCACGGCGAGGCGCCGGATTTTGTCCTGCCCGCGCTCAGGGCCTTCGGCCCGCAGGCGGCGCTGGACTTCTTCCGCGGCCTGGGCCTGCTCACCCGTGAGGAATACGGCGGCAGGGTCTATCCCCTCTCAAACTCCGCCAACAGCGTCGTGGACGTGCTGCGCCAGGCGCTCGAGGCCGCCGGGGCCGACCTCGTCTGCGGCGACCGGGTGCGCGAGCTGCGGCGGCAGGGCCGGGGCTTCAGGCTCGTCACAGAAAGCGGCGGGAAATACTCCTTCGACGCCGTCATAGTCGCCTGCGGCGGGCTGGCGGGCGAAAAGCTCGGCGGCGGCCGCGACGGCTACGAGCTGCTCAAGGCCCTGGGCCACACGCGGACGGCTCTGCGCCCGGCGCTGGTGCAGCTCACGACCGAACCCCTCTATCCCCGCTCGCTCAAGGGCATAAAGGCCGACTGCCGGCTCCGCCTGCTGCTCTCCGGCCGCGTGCTGGCCGAGAGCGAGGGCGAGGTGCTGTTCACCGAGACCGGTGTCTCCGGTCCCGCGGCCTTCGACGTCTCGCGGGCCGCCTCCGGCCTGGGCGAGGCGGGAGGCCAGCTGGAGCTCGACTTCCTGCGCGACTACTCCGCCGCCGAGGTGCTGCGGCACCTCAGCCGGCGCGCGGCCGCAGCGCCCGGCCTGCCCGCCTCGGAGCTGCTCACGGGCAGCGTCCACAACAGGCTCGGCAGGATGCTCGTCAAATACTCGGGCCTGGAGGCTTCAAAGCCCCTGCAGGAGCTGACGGAGACCGAACTCGAGGCGGCGGCCGGGGCCTGCAAGCATTTCCGCCTGCCCCTGCGCGGGACGGAGGGCTTCGCCTCCGCCCAGGTGACGGCCGGCGGCATACGCACCTCGGAATTCAGGCCGGAGACCCTCGAGAGCCGCATCTGCCCCGGGCTCTACGCCTGCGGCGAGGTGCTGGACATAGACGGCGACTGCGGCGGCTTCAATCTCCAGTGGGCCTGGGCCAGCGGCTTTCTGGCGGGCTCGCTGAAATAACGCGCACAGGCGGAAAAAAGGGTCCGTTGCAAAACAAGCCCATAAAAAACAAGCGAGGTTTGGAGCCCGAAAGGGTTTCCAAACCTCGCCGT
>CALXEH010000063.1 GCA_944387285.1 uncultured Oscillospiraceae bacterium
AAGTCAAACATGCCGGCAATGTTGCAAAGCACGTCCAGTTTTCCGTAGACCTCGATAGTTTTGGCGATGGACGCCTTGACGTCGGCCTCGACTTTCAGGTCTACATGGAAGGCTATCACATCCTCGTGTGCAGCGGCAAAGCCTTCCATCCAATCGTTGTTCCTGTCGAGAAGGGCCAGTTTCGCACCCTCTTTGAGAAACAGCTCAGCGGTCTTTTGGCCCACACCAGAGTTCGCACCGGTGATAAATGCCACTTTTCCATTCAGTTTTCCCATGATGTGCCTCCAAAAAAATTGATTCAATAAATAGAATGCGTTCTATTTATTGTTCTTATCAGAGAATATACTAACCAGTTTAGACATTGTCAATATGGGCATATAACTATGTTATATTTTTGGCGAATCAAACAAAGCTTATGAGCACAAAATATTAAAACTGCCAATGTGTGCAGTTGCGCGTCAAAACTGTGCAAATATCGGCGGTTTTCAGGGTGAATTTTGCACTGAAAGTTGGGATTACGGATACATTAAGCTGACGAGCCGTTTCACTATTGAGACAGCTTGGCAGAGGCCAGGCGAATCCGCGTCGAGATGGGGATACTTAATTCTCCGCGCCGAGGGCAGGTTGCTCTTGCAAAACTTAAAAACTGCGATATAATGAGCCTTGCGCTATATCCGGGCTGGAACCGGAACGGCAGCAGGAGGTAATTTAATATGTCGAACAACACTGAAAAGACCAGACGCCTTGTGGGATTATCCATCTTCACGGCTCTGGTCATCGTTTTGCAGCTGGTGGCGACCTTCGTGAAGATAGGCGCTTTCCCGGTGACGCTGACGCTGGTGCCCATCGTGGTCGGCGCGGCGCTCTACGGGCCGCGGGCCGGCGCGTGGCTGGGCCTCGTGTTCGGCGCGGTGGTGCTCATCGCCTGCATCACGGGCGCCGACTTCTCTGGACAGATCGTCTGGAACGCGAACCCCTTCGTCACCGTGGTGCTCTGCCTGCTCAAGGGCGCGGCCGCCGGCTGGCTCGCGGCGCTGGTATACAGGGCGCTGGCCAAAAAGAACGAGACCCTGGGCGTGGTATGCGCGGCGATAATAAGCCCCGTGGCGAACACGGGCATCTTCTGCGCGGGCCTCTACCTGTTCTACAACGACCTGTTCAACGAGTGGATGAGTAGGTGGGTGGCCGAGACCGGCAACGCGGCGAACCCCATCATGTTCATCCTGCTCTCGCTGGCTGGCATAAACTTCCTCATAGAGTTCGGCCTCAATCTGGTGCTCTCGCCCATCATCGAGCGGATCATCAGGCTCCGCAAGAAGGGAGTAGTGTAAAATGCTGCTGGCGGTGGACGCGGGCAACAGCGCCGTCACGCTCGGCTGCGTGGAGGGCAGGGATATCCTGAACCTTGCGCGGCTGGAGACGAGCAGGGGCCGGAGTGCGGACGAGTACGCGGTGCTCATGGAGCGTGTGCTCGCCCTGCGGGGCGTGAAGCTGCGCGAGTTCGAGGGCGCGGCCATCGCCTCCGTGGTGCCGCCGCTGACGCAGGTGCTGCGCGAGGCCGTGCGGCTCGTCACCGGGCACGACGCGCTCGTGGTCGGCGCGGGCGTGAAGACAGGGCTCAACATAGGCATCGACGACCCCTCGCAGATGGGCGCGGATCTCGTCGCGGGCGCTGTGGCGGCGCTCGACGCGCACGAGCCGCCCATCATCATCATCGACATGGGCACGGCAACGACCATAACGGTCATCGGCCCGAACTCGCGGCTTCTGGGCGGGGCCATCCTGCCCGGCGCGGCGGTGTCGCTCGAGGCGCTCTCGGGCGCGGCCTCGCTGCTGCCCAGGATATCGCTCGACGCGCCCAAGCGGGCTATAGGCTCGGGCACGATAGAGTGCATGAAGTCCGGTGCGGTCTTCGGCTCGGCCTGCGCCATCGACGGGATGATAGAGCGCATGGAGGCCGAGCTGGGCGGCAGGGCGGCGCTCATAGCCACCGGCGGCCTGGCGGGGAGGATAATCCCCTACTGCCGGCACGACATCGAGATAGACGACTACATGCTCCTGCGTGGGCTCTCGCTCATCTGGCAGCGCAACCGCAGGGACAAGCGCCGAGAGGCGAAATGAGCAGGCTCCGCATATGATGCAGAAGGGACGACAGGTCGCTGTCGTCCCTTCTTTGCAAGTGGGGGTGCTGAAATTGATATCGTGGTTTCTGGGGCTGCCTCATACGCTGCAGGCGCTCATTGCTACGCTCTTCACCTGGGGCGTGACGGCGCTGGGTGCGGCCCTGGTGTTTTTCTTCCGCTCGATGAACAAGAACGCGCTGGACGCGATGCTGGGCTTTGCGGCGGGGGTGATGACGGCGGCCTCGTTCTGGAGCCTGCTGTCGCCGGCAATAGAGCTGGCGGAGAGCCTTGGGATGAACGTGTGGCTGACGGCGCTGCTGGGCTTTCTGGGCGGCGGGGCGCTGCTGTTTGCGGGCGACAGGCTCTGGGAGCGGTTGGAGCGCAAAGGCGGCAGGGAAGGCGCGTCGAGCCGCCGCCGGGCGCTGATGCTCATGTCGAGCATAACGCTGCACAACATACCGGAGGGCCTGTCCATAGGTGTGGCCTTCGGCTCGCTGGCCTACGGGCTGGACGGCGCGACGCCCGCCGCCGCCTGCCTGCTGGCGCTGGGCATAGGCCTACAGAACCTGCCCGAGGGCACGGCGGTGAGCGTGCCCCTGCGCCGCGAGGGCATGAGCCGGGGCATGGCCTTCTTCCTGGGCCAGCTGAGCGGCATAGTCGAGCCCATGGCCGGGGTGCTCGGGGCGCTGCTGGTGCTGAAGGTGCGGCTGCTGCTGCCCTACATGCTGGCCTTCGCCGCCGGGGCCATGATCTACGTCGTCGTCGAGGAGCTCATCCCCGAGAGTCAGACAAATAAGCGCAAGGACGTCATGGCCCTCTTCACGCTCATCGGTTTTTCGGTGATGATGGTGCTCGACGTGGCGCTCGGATAAAACAGTACCAAAATATGACCGGCTGTGGTATGATATGTGTCATATCACAGCCGGAGGTGCTGATATGGAAGCAAAGGGCAAAAATGTGGCGGGCCGGAAGCTGTTTTTATACGCTACGGCCTTTTTCTCGGGCATGTCGGTGATGGCGATAGAGCTGGGCGCGAGCCGGCTGCTGGCGCCGTACTTTTCGTCCTCGCAGATCGTGTGGACGGTCATCATAGGTACGATCATGATAGCGATGGCGATAGGCAACGTCTGGGGCGGCCGGGCAGCGGACAAGGACCCCGACCCTATGCGGCTCTACCGCCGGCTGCTGCTGACGGCGGTCTGGACGGCGGCGATACCCTTTGCGGGGCGCTACGTCATAGCGGGCGTGTCGGGGCTCCTGGCGCTCTTCGTGAAGCACAACTTCCTCGTCTGGGCCTCGCTGGGCAGCTGCTTTGCGCTCTTCGTGTTCCCGCTCATGCTGCTGGGCACCGTGACGCCCTCGCTCATGAAATACGCCACCGAGAGCCTGGACGACAACGGGCGCACGGTGGGCGAGCTGGAGGCCCTGGGCACCATAGGCAGCATCATCGGCACCTTCCTGCCCACCTTCGTCACCATCCCGGCCGTGGGCACGGCGAGGACCTTCCTCATCTTCGCCGCCATACTGGCGGTCATCAGCCTGGGCTTTTTCGTGACGCGGAAAAAGTGGGTCGCCCGGAGCGCGGTCATCGCCATGGTCATCACGGCCCTGATGTTCGCGCCCTTCAACTACAGCTTCGCGTTTTGGGAAGACGGGCTCACGGTGGAGGACGAGTCCATATACAACTACCTTCAGGTGCGCGAGACGGACGAGAGCGTCATCCTCTCGACGAACGTGGCCTTCGGTGTGCAGAGCGTGATGATGAAGGGCGGCGGGCTCACGGGGATGTACTACGACTACGCGCTGGCCGCGCCGCTGATGGCTGAAAACTGCGAGGACGTGCTCATCCTCGGCCTGGGCACGGGCACCTTCGCGAGCCAGTGCCTCAAGTATTTCCCCGGTTGCGAGGTGACGGGCGTGGAGATAGACGAGAAGATCGTCGCCCTCTCGCGCGAGTACTTCGGGCTGCCTGAAGAGGTCGAGGCCGTCGTCGGCGACGGGCGGGCCTACCTCACCGAGTCGGGCATGTACGACGTCATCATGGTCGATGCGTACCAGGATATAACGATACCCTTCCAGATGTCGAGCACGGAGTTTTTCACCGAGGTGCGCGAGCACTTGAACCCCGGCGGGGTGATGGTGGTGAACATGTCCATGCGCTCGGAGGCGGAGGGCTCGATGAACGAGTATTTGAAGGACACCATCGCCTCGGTCTTCCCGTACTGCGCGACGGCGAAGGTCTCGGGCGGGAGCAACCTTGAGCTGTTCGCGACGACGGATGAGGAGGGCTTCGCGCGGCTGGACTCGCGCATAGCGGCGCTGGCGTCGGACGACCCGCTCACGGGCATCATGCCTCGGGTGCAGTCGGCGCTCGAGCCTGTGGAGGGCGGCGGGCACATCCTCACCGACGACAAGGCGCCCGTTGAGCTGCTGGGCATGAGGGTGCTCGACGAGATCATCTCCACCGAGCTCGAGAGCCTGCGCGGCCAGATACGGGAAAACGGCATCATGAGCCTGCTGGGCTGAACGCATCCGGGTCCGGCTTCACCAGCTGCAGCCCGTCCCCGGCGGCCCGGGCGACGAGCCGGTCGCCCGGGCCGGCCGCGCCGCTGAGTATGGCGTCCGCCGCGGGGTCCTCGAGCAGGTTTATGATCTGGCGGCGGAGCGGCCGCGCGCCGTAGGCCGGGTCGAAGCCGCGCTCGGCCAGCAGGGCGAGGGCCTCGTCCGTGACGTCCAGCTCCACGCCCAGGCCGCGCATCCTCTCGCAGACGGCGTCGGTCATGCCCCTGGCGATGCGCAGCACCTCGCCGCGGCCCAGGCGGTGGAAAACTATGGTGTCGTCCACGCGGTTCAGGAATTCCGGGCGGAAGGTCTGCCTGAGCTCGGCCATTACCGCCTCTCGCACTGCACTGTCTCCGTCCCGCGCCCCGGGTGAAAAGCCCAGCGCGGGGCGGTTTTCCGTTATGGCCTTCGCGCCGATGTTCGAGGTCATGACGACGATGGTGCTGCGGAAATCCGCGCGGCGTCCGGCAGAGTCGGTGAGCCTGCCGTCCTCCATGATCTGCAGCAGGAGGTTGTAGACGTCCTCATGGGCCTTTTCGATCTCGTCGAAGAGCACGACGGACCAGGGCCTGCGGCGCACGCGCTCGGTGAGCTGGCCGCCCTCGCCGTAGCCGACGTAGCCGGGCGGGGAGCCGATGAGCTTCGAGACGGCGTGCTTTTCCATGAATTCGGACATGTCCAGGCGGATGAGGGCGTCGCTGTCGCCGTAGACGGCCTCGGCCAGGGCGCGGCAGAGCTCGGTCTTGCCGACGCCGGTGGGGCCGAGGAAGATGAAGCTGCCCATGGGCCGGCGCGGGTCGGCGAGGCCGACGCGCCCGCGGCGTATGGCCCGGGCCACGGCGGAGACGGCCTCGTCCTGGCCGATGACCCGGCGGCGGAGCGCGTCTTCGAGCCGCAGCAGCCGCTCGCTCTCGGGCTCGGAGATGGAGGAGGCGGGCACGCCCGTCCAGGCGGAGACGACGTCCGCCACGTCCGCGGCGGAGACGGCGCGGCGCGCCCCGGCCTCGAGCCGCACATGCGAGGCGGCCTCGTCGAGCAGGTCTATGGCCTTGTCGGGCAGGAAGCGGTCGCAGATGTAGCGGATGGAGAGCCGGACGGCGGCGGAGACGGCCTCGTCGGAGATGGAAAGGCCGTGGTGGGCCTCGAGCGAGGGGCGCAGGGCGCGGAGCATGCGCAGGCAGTTTTCCTCGTCGGGTTCCGGCACGTCCACGGGCTGGAAGCGGCGCTCGAGCGCAGCGTCCTTTTCAATGTGCCTGCGGTATTCCTCGGGCGTGGTGGCGCCGATGACCTGGATCTCGCCCCGGCCCAGGGCGGGCTTGAGGATGTTGGCGGCGTCTATGGCGCCTTCGGCGGAGCCGGCGCCGACGATGGTGTGCAGCTCGTCGATGAAGACTATGACGTCCCCGGCGCGCTGGACCTCCTTTATGATGCACTTGACCCTGTCCTCGAAGTCGCCGCGGTACTTGGTGCCCGCGAGCATGGAGGCGAGGTCGAGGGTGACGATGCGGCGGTTTTTGAGGGTGTCCGGCACCTCGCCGCGAGCCACGCGGCGGGCCAGGCCCTCGGCCACGGCGGTCTTGCCGACGCCGGGCTCCCCGACCAGGACGGGGTTATTCTTGGTGCGGCGCGAGAGTATCTGGATGACGCGGGCGATCTCGCGTTCGCGGCCCACGACGGGGTCGGCGCCCGAGCCTGAGGCGAGCAGGGTGAGGTCGCGGCTGTACTGGTCGAGGACGCGGGTCTCCGCGCGGCGATAGGGCGGGCGGAAGGGCGCCTGGCTGCCCCGGCCCGGCTCCTGGCGGCCCGGTCGGCTCTCGGGCGAGCCGAAGAGGTCGAGGATGTCGGTGTAGATGAGGTCGGGCTCGCGCCCGGCCGAAGCGAGCAGCCGGGCGGCGGAACAGCCGTCCAGCCTCAGCAGCCCGAGCAGCAGGTGCTCGGTGCCGACGCAGCCCTGGCCGAGCCTGCGGGCCTCGCCCGCGGCGCGCTCTATGGCGGCGGCGGCGTTTTCGGTCAGGCCCTGCTCGGGCGGGCCGGGCAGGCCGGAGCCGCGCTCGTCCGCGACGAGCCGCGTGAGGGCGGCCATGTCGAGCCCGCGCCCGAGGAGGATCTGCGCGCCGAGGCTCTCCGTCTCGGCGGCGATGCCGAGCAGCAGGTGCTCGGTGCCGACGTAGCTGTGGCCGAGCGAGGCCGCCGCATCCCTCGCCGCCGCGATAGCGCCCGAGGCGCGTTCCGTGAATCTTGCGCTGTTTTTCATGCCTTCACAGCCTCCCTGTGCGATCATACCACGCGCCCGGCGCCGAAGCGGGCGAACGGGCGCGACAGAGAAAGTATTTCCAGCCCGGGCCGCTTATAACCCGGCCCGCCGCAAATCGCTATTGATTTTCGCGGACATTGTGATAAAATGCTCATGTACTTGCTCCTGCAAAAGGGATGTATAAATAAAGATCGAACGGAGGTAACAAAATGGCATACGTTATCACTGACAGCTGCGTCTCCTGCGGAACCTGCGCCGCGAACTGTCCTGTCGAGGCCATCGACATGGGCGATGACAAGTACGTCATCGATCAGGACAAGTGTGTCGGCTGCGGCACCTGCAAGGAAAATTGCCCCGCCGACGCTATAGTCGAGGAGTAATCGCAAAAAATCAGAGGGCCGTGAAGCGCGGCCCTCTATTTTTATGCCTGCGCGGGCTTCAACTCGGGCAGGAAATTTGCTATACTGTGTCCAGGAAAGCCGTGAGGAGGATGGGAAATGAAGAGGCTCGCCGCAGCGCTGCTTGCCATATCCCTCGTTTTGGGCCTTCCCGCCTGCTCGTCGCCGGCCCCGGAGCCGCCGGAGTTCACCGACGGAGCGCGAGAGTGGGACGAGGCCTACCCCCGCGCACATCGAGACGAAGTCAGCCGAGTTCGGCGGGCTGGGCGTCCACTTTTCCGCGAGCGCATTTGACGCGGCGGCCTCACCGGAGCTGGCGCAGAAGGCCGCAGAGGACTACGCCGCGCTCTCCGGCGCGGGTGAGGCCGACATTTATATACTCAACGAACCGCTGACCGACGCGCCCTTCGTGAGCGGGGCGGAGCTCTTCTGCACCGCCGAAGCCGTCGAAAGCGGGGAATACCGTCCCGCGCTCGTCTCAGCCGCGCTCGGCATCACCGGCCGCTGGCAGGCCGAGGGCCTGAGCCGCGAGCTCTTCGGCGCCGAGGTGCCGGACGGCCTCGCGGATGAGGTCGCTGCGTATCTGGCGGCGCACGAGGGCTCGAACCTGCTCTCGCTGGCGCCCTTCTACTTCACGGTGGACTTCGCGGACGCGGAGACCATCGCCCTGGCCTCCGGCTGCGCCCAGTCCCTCGCAGCCTATGTCATCGGCGAGGCCGGGCAGGAGGCCCTGCGCGGCAGCTGCTCGGAATATCTCCCCGGCTGGCTCGATCACCTCGGCCTCGAGGCGGAGACGGAGGGCCTGCAGACGCTCATGGAGCTCGATTACACGCAGGAGCTGTACTATCCCGCCGAATTCACCCGGAGCGTTTTCACCTTCCGCCCCGTGCCGACGGAGTGGATCCCGGACGCCGACGCGGCCTCGGCCTATGTGCTGCGGCTCTGCACAGGCCTCGACTGGCTGCTGGATTACCTGGAGACCAACGCGCCGGAGAGCTGGGCGCGGATAGCGCAGACAAAGCCCTACGAGGTGCGCTTTGAGGACAGCCCGGACGCCTCCTGCGCCGACGTTTACAGCTCCGTGGTGCACCTGCGCGCGCCGAGCGCCGGACTGCACGAGCTCGCGCACGCCCTGACGATAGACGAGCTCTGCGGCGAGGCGGGCTGGGTGTTCGAGGGCGTTGCCATGCACTGCACCGAGTGGTGGATAAGCTATGAGGACTACGAGGTCTTCTTTGACCTGGCAGAGGATATAGACACGATGGAGGGCGCGTCAGAGGACGAGCGCTTCATATTCGGAGAGATCCGCCGCATATTCAAGGAGCTCTCCGGCGTGGACGTGAGCGAGGCGCAGGCCCTCGAGTCGCCGGCGATACTGCTGGTGAAGGCCATGACCTGCGCCCTGCTCCTGCACCCGGAACGCGACGTGTTCATAAAGATGGTGTCCAAGCCGACGGGAGACGTGGTGAGCTCGTTTTACGAGCCCAAATACCCCAGCACCGTGCTCAGCCACGCGAAGTCCTACGCCTTCTGCGAGTACCTGCTCGAACAGGGCTGCCTGACGCTCGACGAGCTCGTCTCGGCCTCGCTGGACCTCGAGGGCTACCGGGCGGCCTTCCCGACGGACGAATACTTTGATGCGCTCTATACAGGATATCTCGACTGGCTCAGGGAGGAGTTTTGCCCATGACGGAGCTGTGGAGGGGCGGGCCGCTCTACGAGGGCGGCGGGGCCTTCCCTATCACGACGGATTCGGTGCTGCTGGCGGATTTTGTCAGGGCAAAGCCGGGCAGGGCGGCAGAGCTGTGCTCCGGCGCGGGGCTCATCTCGCTGCTGCTGCTCGCGCGCGAGCCCGGGCTGCTGTTCGACTGCGCGGAGATCGACCCCGCGGCCTCTGCCGCCGCGGAGCGGAACTTTGCCGCCAACGGGCTGGACGGGCGCGCGAGGGCGTTGTGCCTGGACATCCGCGAGCACCGCGCCGCGCTGCCGCACGCGGCCTATCAGCTGGCCGTGTGCAACCCGCCCTACTTCCCGGAGGGCAGCGGCATGGTGCCTGAGACGCGGGCGAAGGCCGTAGCGCGCTCGGAGAAGGGCTGTACGCTGGCGGAGGTGGCCGCGGCGGCGGCCTGGTGCCTGAGGACCGGCGGGGTCTTCTGCCTGGTACACAGGCCGGAGCGGCTGGCGGAGCTGTTAACGCTGCTGAGCGGCGCGGGCCTGGAGCCCAAACGGCTCAGGCTGGTGCAGCACAGGCTCGAAAAGCCGCCCAGCCTGGCCCTGGTGGAGGGGCGAAAGGGCGCGCGGCCGGGCCTTGAGGTGCTGCCCGCGCTCATACTGACGGGCCCGGACGGCCGGGACACGGCCGAGCTGCGCCGCATTTACCACAGGGAGGAAGACTGATGGCCGGAAAACTCACACTTGTAGGCACGCCCATAGGCAATCTGGGCGACCTTTCGCCGAGGGCGAGGCGGGCCCTGGAGGAGGCGGACTTCATCGCCGCCGAGGACACGCGCGTGACGCTGAGGCTCCTGAACCACTTCGGCATCACGAAGCCGCTCGTGAGCTACTACCAGCACAACAAAAACCGCAGCGGCGAGCGCATAGTCGAGCGCCTGCTCGCCGGCGAGAGCTGTGCGCTCGTGACGGACGCGGGCATGCCCATCGTCTCGGACCCGGGCGAGGACCTGGCCGCGGCCTGCGCGGAGCAGGGCATAGAGATAAGCTGCGTGCCCGGTCCCTGCGCCGCCGTGACGGCCCTGACGCTCTCGGCCCTGCCGGCGGGCCGATTCTGCTTCGAGGGCTTCCTCTCCACCTCCAGGAAGAGCCGGGAGGAGCATCTGGAGTCCCTGCGCGGCGAGCGGCGGACGATGATCTTCTACGAGGCGCCGCACAAGCTGCAGAAGACGCTGGCCGACCTGGCCGAAGCCTTCGGCCCGCAGAGGCGCGTCTCGCTCTGCCGCGAGCTCACCAAGCTGCACGAGGAAGTGCTCCGCACCAGCCTGGGCGAGGCCGCAAAGCTCTATGAGACGGAGCCGCCGCGGGGCGAGTTCGTGCTGGTGGTCGAGGGCGCACCGGAGCAGGCGGAGGAGCGTCCCGCGGCCGAGGCCGCGCTCGAGCGGGTAAAATACTACCGCAGCGAGGGCCGCTCCCTGAAAGAGGCGGCGAAGCTCGCTGCGGCGGATACCGGATATTCAAAAAACGAGCTCTACGAGCTCGCGCTCAGGTCGAAGGGCTGAATATGCCTTCCACGCGGCGGACGTAGGCGGGCAGCGCGCCCTCGAAGTCCACGCCCCAGGGCCGCGGCGTGTCGCGGAGGAAGCTGCGCTCTATGCTCTCGCGCACTAGGGCGCTTGCGGCCTCCAGCGCCCGGCCTGCGCCGGCCCCGCGCACGAGCAGGGCCGCAAAGGCCGAGGCGAAGATGTCGCCCGTGCCGTAGAAGACCCCTTCCAGGGCCGGGGCCATGGCCGAAAAGCTCTCGCCCGTGGAGAAGTCGCGCACAACGGTGCCGATCTCGCCCTCGGAGGGGTGGACGCCCGTGATGGCGGCGACCCGGGGACCCAGGGCCTCCAGCCCGCGGAAGAGCCTGTCGATATATTCCGCATCGTGCGGCGCGCGGCGGTACTCCTCACCTGTGAGGAGCGCCGCCTCCGTTATGTTGGGGGTGACGATGTGCGTCCGTGCGAAGAGGGCGCGGAAAGCGTCGCGCAGCTCGTCGCCGAGGCCGGCGTAGTAGCGGCCGTTGTCGGCCATGGCCGGGTCGCAGACGATGAGTGTGTCCGGCCCCGCCAGCTCGTCGATGACGCGCCCGAGCAGCTCCACCTGCGCGGGTGAGGCGAGGTAGCCGGAGTAGATGCCGTCTATGGGCATGCCTATACTGCGCCAGTGCCGTGCCATGGGCAGCATCTGGTCGGTCAGGTCGCGGAAGGTCCAGCCCGTGAACTCGCCCGTGTGCGTGGAAAAGAGCGCGGTGGGCATGCAGGCGCACTCCACGCCCGTGGCGGAGACGACCGGCAGCGCCACGGTCAGCGAGCATTTCCCAAAGCCGGAGATGTCGTGCACGGCGGCTATCCTCTTGAGTTTTGGCAGCACATTTTCCATAGGCGCTATTGTAGCACCATTTCACAAAACTTGCAACGCGCTTGCGGGCCGGAGCCCGGCCTTTTTATTTTTCCGCGTCCTCCTGGGCCTGCACAGGGGCGGCCGCCTCGGGAAAACGGGCCTGCAGCAGCTCGTTTATGGAGCGGGTATTTTTGATGAGCTCGGCAAAGGCCCCGATCAGCCAGTACTGCACGAAGGAGAGTAGCAGTACCATGATGCCCGTCAGCAGCGGGATCAGGCTCTGGTTGCTTATGGCGACTATCAGGTACAGCGGGGCGGCCACTATGCCGCAGCAGAGGATCACGAGTGCGGCGCCGGTCAGCTTGTCTTCCGTGTGCTTCATGTTCAGGCGTCCTCCTTGTATTATAGAGTAGTAGTTATTAAAGCCCCTCTCCAAGGGCTGTGCTACACTGTAAGGGATGCTGTGGA
>CALXEH010000064.1 GCA_944387285.1 uncultured Oscillospiraceae bacterium
GGCAAGGGCGACTTCGTCGGGCTGGGGCGCCCGCTCTGGGCGGATCCCGAGTGGCCTAAGAAGGCCGAGGCCGACCACCCCGAGGACATCCGTCCCTGCATCCGCTGCAACGAGGGCTGCCTCGAGCGCACCTTCTACTGCTACAAGGCCGTCAGCTGCGCGCTCAACCCGCAGATCAGCCGCGAGGGCGAGCTGGAGATCACCCCCGCCGCGGTGAAAAAGAACATCGCCGTCGTGGGCGGCGGCCCCGCCGGCCTCGAGGCCGCGCGCGTCCTCTCCCTGCGCGGGCACTCCGTCACCGTCTTTGAGAAGGGCGAGCTCGGCGGGCAGCTCAACGAGGCCTCCGTCCCCGAGTTCAAGGCCGACATCCGCGGCCTGAAGGACTACCTCATCACCGCCGTGAACAAGCAGGGCGTGAAGATCGAGCGCAAGGAGGCGTCGGTCGACGACCTCGTGAGCTTCGACGCCGTCATCTGCGCTACCGGCAGCCTGCCGAAGGCCTGCCCGCTGCCCGGCGCTGACAAGGCTTTCGACGCCGCCGACGTCCTCAACGGCAAGGTCAAGGTCGGCAACAAGGTCGTAATGCTCGGCGTCGGACTCGTAGGCAGCGAGACCGCGCTCTGGCTGGCCGAGAACGGCCACGACGTGACGCTCGTCGGCCGCGGCCCGCAGATAATGAAGGGCGTAGCCTCCACTGACGCCCTGGCCTACAGCGAGCGCATCGCCAAGGCCGGCATGACCGTCTGCACCAACACCACCCCGCTCGAGATAGTCGACGGCGGCGTGATGGTCAAATTCAAGGGCAAGGTCCGCAAGATCGAGGCCGATACCGTCGTCTACGCCTTCGGCGCCGCGGCGCAGCACGCGCTCTATGACGAGCTCAAGGGCTCCGGCAAGGAGGTCTACCTCGTCGGCGACGCGAAAGGCCCGGCGAAGATCATGGACGCCATCTACACCGCGTACAAGCTTTCCATCAAGCTTTAAACATCACCTCTCGAGAGCGCGTAAGCGCGGAAAAGCCCCGGGCGACCGGGGCTTTTTTCCGTGCGGGCGCGCAAAAAGCCCGGGCGGGCCGAATTTTCGGCCGCCCGGGCCAAATTTACGCTTTGGCGAAGTATTCGCGGGTGGTCTCCGCGTCACGAAGTATCTGCGCCTTCAGCTCGTCGACGCCGCTGAATTTGCGCTCGTCGCGGATGAAGTGGTGGAACTCGACGCGGACGGTGTGGTCGTAGAGGTCGCCCTCGAAGTCGAGGATGTAGCTCTCGACGCTCACGCGGTCGCTGCCCGAGACGGTCGGGCGCACTCCGACGTTCGTGACCGCCATGTGCTCCGCGCCGTTATCGAGGAACACCTTCGCGGCGTAGACGCCGTGGCGCGGGACGAGCACGCCCTCGGCGAAGCGCATATTGATGGTCGGAGTGCCGAGCTTGCCGCCGAGCTGGAAGCCGTAATGCACGGTGTCCACGAGGCAGTGCGGGTGGCCGAGCAGCCGGTTGGCCTCCTCCATGTCGCCATCGGCGATCAGCTTACGTATGCGCGTCGAGCTCACGACGTCGCCGTCGAGCTTGACGGCGTCCATAATGTCGCAGCCGATGCCGTGTTCGGAGCACCAGCCCGCGATCTTGAGCGCCTTGCCCTCGCCGCGGTAGCCGCAGCAGGAGAGGGTAGAGGCAGATGATTGCCACGGGCAGGGCGAAGGCGGTCAGCACCGGCACCGCGACGAGGAAGACGAAGCACATGCCGCCGAAGACGTATTCAAAGTTGGAGTAGCCCGCGTGCAGGTTGTAGGCCATCATATAGATGCCCGCGAACAGCAGCAGGAAGGCCCCGAAGACCCAGGCCGTGAGGTTGGTGAAGTACGAGGCCAGCTCGTGCCTGTAAACGGCTCTCATTCCGCTTCGGCCTCCTTTCGCTCGCCGGTCAGCTCGACGAAGATGTCCTCCAGGCTGGCGCGGCTGGTATCCATGCGCAGGATGGGCAGGCCCTCGCGGCTGAAGATGCGGAAGCACTCGCGGCACAGGCCGTCGGTGTCCGGCTCGTCGGTCTCGAGCGTGACGCCGCACCTGTCCTCGCCGAGCGGCTGCGTCCTCAGGGCGCTCACTCCGGCGAGGCCGGACAGGAGCTCCTGCGCCCTGCCCGCGGGCGCCTCGACGGTCAGCTCCACGCTGGACGTGCCGGCAAAGAGCCGCTCGAGGTTCTGGGCCGTGTCGCAGGCCACGAGCCGGCCTTTCGAGATGATGAGGATGGTCTGGCAGACCGCCTGCACCTCGGAGAGGATGTGGCTGCTGAGTATGACCGTGTGCTCGCGGCGAGGCAGCCGGTCATGATGTTCATGGTGGTGGATTTCCCCGCCCCGTTCGGGCCGAGGAAGCCGTAGATCTGCCCGTCCCCTATCGTGAAGCTCAGGTCGGACACCGCGGTATGGGCGCCGTAGCGCTTTGTCAGATGGCTGACTTCGATCATAAAGAGAATACCCCCTTCTCAGCCCATGGCAGCACTGCGTGCTGAACCGCCGCTGAAAAGGAGGTGAACTATTTTTGAACTCGCAGGCGCAGGCAGAACCTGTTGCCGCCCTCGATGGCCTCGGCCCAGATGCGGCCGCCGTGCGCTTCGGCGATGCCCCGCGCTATGGCGAGGCCCAGGCCGTAGCTGCCGCCGCTGCGCGTCCCGTCCGCGCGGTAAAAGCGCTTGAAGATGTCCCGCTGCTGCGCCGGGCTGAGCGGTACCCCGGAGTTTTCCACGCTCAGCAGGCAGAAGCCGCGCCCCTGGCGCCTCAGCCTCACCAGCGTGCCGCCCAGGCGCTCGCGCAGCGCCTCGTCCCCGCCGGCCTCGGCCAGCAGCTCCGCGTTGCTGAGTATGACCGTCAGCGGCGTCTTGAGCTCATGCGAGGCGTCGGCCACGAACTGCCTCTGCCGCTCCCAAGCCGCGGCCACGGGCCGCACCGCCCAGCGCGCCAGCAGCAGCGAAATGCCCAGGAAGGCCAGGAAGCTCAGGGCCCCGATGAGCAGGCAGTTTTCCACCAGGCTCTCCATCACGCTCCGCTCGCTCGACATGTCCGCAAAGACCAGGTACTCCGTCCCGCGCACCAGGACCCGGCAGAAGCGCAGGCCGTAGTCCTCCAGCACGCCCGTGAACCTGCCCTCGCTCAGCTCGGTCAGCGTCGCGAGCAGGTCCTCGTCCGTCAGGTCGTAGTAGCCGCCGCCGGAGGACACCACCGCGCCCGTCTCGTCCAGCTCCAGCACGAAGTAGGGCAGGCGCACGCCCTCGGGCAGCTCGTCCGGCCCGCCCAGGCGCATCGGGTTCTGCGCCACCGCCTGCATCATGCCCAGGCTCTCGCGCTCGAGGTTCCGGCTCGTGAAGTAGAACACCATGGCGAAGATGGCGCAGAGCATCAGCGTCACCACGGCCATCACGATGCAGACGAATTTCAGCCTCAGCCTGCGTATCAAGCCTGGTGTACCTCCAGATGATAGCCCAGCAGGCGTATGGCCTCGATGCTCAGGTCGGAGCCTATGGCCCTGAGCTTCTTGCGCAGGAAGCCGACGTAGACCTCGACGTTGTTCTCGCCCGCGTTCGTGTCGTAGCCCCAGACCCGCGTGAGTATCGTCTCCTTCTTGATGCTGCGCCCCTGCATCTGCATGAGCAGGCGCATGACGTCGAATTCCCGCGAGGAGAGCCGCACCGTGCCCGCCGCGCTGAGGGTGTAGCCCGTGAGGTCCAGGCTGGTGTTGCCGTAGCAGAGCTGGTCGATCTGCGCGCCCTGGCGCCTGAGCAGGGCGTTGATGCAGGCCAGCAGCTCGCGGTTGTCGAAGGGCTTCGTGAGATAGTAGTCCGCCCCGGCGTTCAGGCCCTCTATGCGGTCGTGTACGCCGCCGCGCGCCGTGAGCATGAGTATCGGCGTCGCCACGCGCCGCGCCCTTACCCGACGCGCCAGCGAATAGCCGTCCAGCCCCGGCATCATCACGTCCAGTATCAGCAGGTCGTATATGCCCGTCTCGGCATACTCCGCGCCGCTCTCGCCGTCGAAGACCAGCTCGACCTCAAAGCCGCGCAGCTCCAAAAGCGTCCGCAGGCCCTCCGCCAGCAGCCGCTCGTCCTCTATCACTAGTATCTTCATAGCATATCACCCGCTTTTAGCATACAGCCTCCGGCTTAAGCGAACCTGAAAAAATCCGCCGCAGGGCGCAAAAAAACCTCCCCTTTCGGGGAGGCTTTTCACTTGCCGACGCAGAAACGGGAGAATATACGCTCCGTGACGTCCTGCTTTACGCTGCTGCCGCTCAGCTCGGCCAGGGCCTCGAGCGCGGCCTCGGCCTCGGTCAGCACGGCGTCGGGCGTCAGGCCCGCGCGCAGGGCCCCAAGCGCGGCGCGCAGGCTGTCCAGGGCCCGGCCCACGGCCTCGGCCTGACGGGCGTTCGTCAGGATCTCGCCTGCCGCCCGCTCGGGCAGGGGAAAGAGCTCAGCCACGGCCCGCTCCAGGGCTTCCAGCCCCTCGCCCGTGCGCGCGCTGAGCTCCACCGCCGCGGGGAATTCCGCCAGCAGCCGCCCGCGCTCCAGCCTCTGGGGCAGGTCGGACTTGTTTATGACGCACAGCCGCCGCTTCGCCGCCCGCGCCGCGCTTATCGTCTCCAGGTCCTCCGCGCCCAAGGGCTCGGAGCCGTCAAAGACCGCGATCGCCAGTTCAGCGCCTGCGGCCGCCTCCAGCGCGCGGCGTATGCCCTCGCGCTCTATCTCGTCCGGCGCGCTGCGCAGCCCCGCCGTGTCCGTCAGGCGCAGCAGCACCCCGCCCAGCAGCAGCTTTTCCTCTATCGTGTCCCGCGTCGTGCCCGGCCGCGCCGTCACTATCGCCCGCTCGTAGCCCAAAAGCGCGTTCAGCAGCGAGCTTTTGCCCGCGTTCGGCCGGCCCACTATCGCCGCGCGCAGGCCCTCGCGCAGGATGCGGCCACGCTCAAAGCTGCCCAGCAGCGACTCCAGCCGCCCCGCCGCCGCCTCCAGCTTCCCCTCATAGGCCGGCAGCTCAAAGGGCTCGATGTCCTCGTCAGGGTAGTCCAGCACGGCGTCGAAGTGCGATATTATGTCAACTACATCCGAATAGACCTGGGCGCAGCTGCGGCTGATGGCCCCGCCGAGCTGGCCGGCGGCGTTGACGGCGGCGCTTGCTGTCTCGGCCTCGATGATATCTATGACGGCCTCGGCCTGGGTGAGGTCTAGCCGGCCGTTGAGGAAGGCGCGCTTGGTGAACTCGCCGGGGCCGGCCTGGCGGCAGCCGGCGGCGAAGAGGGCGTCCAGCGCGGCGCGCAGCACTACGGGCGAGCCGTGGCACTGGAGCTCGGCGGTATCCTCGCCGGTGTAGCTGTGCGGGCCGCGGCTTATGGTACACAGGCACCAGTCGAGCGTCTCGCCGCCGGCGCTGACGAGCCGGCCGTAGACGAGCTGCCGGTCGCCGTGCGCGGACATGGCGCGCCCGTCCGCGGGCCGGAACACCCGCTCTGCCGCGCTTATCGAGCCGGGGCCCGAGACGCGCACGATGCCTATGGCGGAGACGGCCTGGCCCGTGGCTATGGCGGCTATGGTATCGGGCATTTGAAGCACTCCTTTAAAAAAGCCGGCGCTAAGGCCGGCTTTTGTGGTCTATTTGCTGTGTTTTCAGCCGAGCGTCAGGCTCTTGCGCTCGCTCGTGTCGAACATGCGGACGATGATGGCGGCGACTTCGCTGCGCTTGATGCTGCTTTCGGGCAGGAAGGAGCCGTCCGCGCCCGTGCCCTCGAGGATGCCGGCGCGGTAGAAGGCGTAGATCTCGGCCGAGCCGAGGCTGCCCACCGCCACGTCGGGGATGGCGTTGTCGGCGACGCTGTTTATCTCGGCGTACTCGCTCGCCGGCAGGGCCCTGTAGAACAGGCGCACATAGTCGCGGCGGCTGATGGGCGAATCGTACTGAGCGTTGGTCAGCGAGCCGTAGCTCTCCGGCGCGATGCCGTTGTTGACGGCGTAGCTGACGTAGCTGGCGTACCAGGGGTCGCCGTTTTCGAGCGTGACCTCGCCCTCGTAATAGAGCTGGTGCATGCAGGCGGCGATCTTGATGGCCTGGGCAACGGTGAAGCTCATATCCGGGGCGTAGCTAGTCTCGGAGACGCCGTCCACGAGCCCGAGCTCGACGGCGGTGTAGACGTACTCGCGGAACCAGCTGTCGGCCGCGACGTCCGTGAAGTTGAAGCTCTGGGCCTGCACGCCGGTGTAATCGCCCCAGACCAGCAGTGTCGAGGCGGCGGAGGCGGTCAGCGTGACGCTGGAGGCCTCGCAGCAGATATACAGCTCGTTTTTCGCTATGCTGCCTGCGCCGGCCTCGCTGCCGCGGGTGGCGTTGAGCAGGGCGCCGGAGCCGATCTTGGCGGAGGCGGAGCCGGAGAGCAGCACCGCGCTGGAACCGGAGCGGAGCTTTATGCCGCTGCCGGCGCTGAGCGGCACCCGGACCGCGCCGGCCTGCAGGCCGGAGACGGCGGCGTCCACAGCCTTCGCGCCCTCCTCAGCCAGCTGGATGGCCCAGCTGTCGGCCAGGCTCTTGGATACCAGCGGGTCGTCCGCGCTGCCCGCCGCAGAGGCCGTCACGCCGCCGGCTATAAGAGCGCAGCACAGCAGCAGGGCCAAAACTCTTCTGCGCATGGGGACACCTCTTATTTCTGCGCCTTCGAGCCGGCCTCGGCGTCCATCCGCTCGGACATGTAGTAGCCCAGGGCCAGCAGGCTGTCCGAGAAGTGGATGTTCTCGACGATGACGTCCGAGTCCGAGACGTCCAGCTCGATGTTGGTGAAGTTCCAGATGGCCTTGACGCCGTGGTTCACAAGCTCGCGGGCCGCGCGGTTGGCCATGATCTTAGGCACGGAGAGCACCGCCATGTCCACGCGGCTGTTCTCAAAGATCTGCGGCAGCTCGGAGATGTCGTGGACGCGGATGCCGGAGATGTCCGTACCGATGAGCTCCGGCCGGACGTCGTAGGCGGCGACCATGTGGAAGCCGTACTGCTCGAAGCAGAAGTTTTCGATGAGGGCGCGGCCGATGTTGCCGACGCCGACGAGGATGACGGAGAAGTCCCGGTTCATGCCCAGGATGGAGGCGATCTCGCCTCTGAGCCCCGTGACGTTGTAGCCGTAGCCCTGCTGCCCGAACTCGCCGAAGCAGCTGAAGTCCTGCCTGATCTGTGAGGAGGTCAGCGACATCTGACGCCCCAGCTCACCGGAGGAGATGCGGTCCACGCCCGCGGTCTTGAGCTCGTCCAGCTTGCGCAGATACCTCGGCAGGCGCCTGATGACGTTATTTGATACCTTGAGCTGTTTCACTTTTATCCACCAGTTCTCTTTCGTAACCCTCCGCAGGGGAGAGTATTATAATTTCAGTCTATGATTATAGCACAGCCATACCGTTCTTTGCAATAGATAATAACGCCCATCCGGCGCGGAAAAAATTAATAAATTCCCCTCAAATTGCCCTGCGCAGGCAACTTGAGGGGTCTGTTTCAGTAATGCTTCAGCCGATGAGTTCGAGCAGCTCCGCCTCGCTGCCGGCGGCCTCATAGGCGGCCCCGGCGCCGTCGGAGCACAGCAGTTCGCCGTCCAGCGACCAGAGCTCCAGGGTCCCGCTGCCGTCTTCGGACTCGTAGGCCAGCGTATAGCTGGCCGGGGCATCGGGCTGCTGCGTGGGCTCCACGCAGCATAGCAGCTCGAAAACGGCGGCAATGCACTCGGGGTCGGTCAGCTCGGCCTCGGCCCGGCCGCTTATGCGCAGCAGGCTGACCTGCTCCGGCTCTTCCAGCGGCAGGGGCAGGCAGGACTCGGCATTGTAGTTGTATTTATCGTCCGTACCGTCCGCGCTGTCCTGGCTGGCGGCGTCCTCCAGCATGAGGCTGCTGTCGTCGCCCGCGTCCCTTGGCTCGAGGTCGCCCGGCACGGCGGCCACGCCGAACTGCGCAGGCTGCGCATCCGGCTGGCTCGCAGCCGGGGCGCGGGGCTGGCTCAACCGCACTGCGGAGAGCACCGCCAGCATCAGGCAGGCGGCCAGGGCGAGATATTTGGGCCAGCTCTTTCCGGGCTTGGAGGCCCTTTTCGCCCCGGACCCGCCCCGGGTCCTTACGGCGGCCATTACGTCCTCCGTCAGTCCGGCGGGCGCGGCCTCCTCCCCAAGCGAAAGGGAGATCGCCCTGAACGCATCGCAGACCCTGCGGCAGCGCGAGCACTTGCGTAGATGGCTCTCGAGCTCGGTCTTTTCAGGCTCCTGCAGCTCGCCGTCCAGGTACTCGCTTATGAGTAGTTCAAATCTGTCGCATTCGCTCATGCGTCCACACCTCCCTTCCGCTCGTTTGACGCGGACGCTTCCGGAATGTTCCCTTCCCTTATCAAAATCTCGGAAAGTTTTTTCCGCGCGCGGAAGATGCGCGATTTCACCGTGCCCTCTTCCAGCCTCAGGCAGCGGCTGATCTCGTCATAGCTCAGGCCGTTTATCTCGCGCAGCAGCAGGATCTCGCGGTACTCGGGCGAGAGCTGCGCCAGCCCGCGGCGCACCGCCTCGCGCAGCTCCGCGCGTTCCAGCCCGGCCTCCGGCGAAAAGCGCTCGTCCGGTATCTCGAGCTCGCCCTCCTCGCCGTCCTCGTCCTCCCAGCTGAGCGACACCGTCTTCCGCTTCGCCCTGCCGCGCAGGAAGTCGATGCAGATGTTGCTCGTCAGCCGGTAGAGCCAAACGGAAAACTTGCTCTCACCGCGGAAGCTGCCCAGCGAGTTGTACGCGCGTATGAAGGCCTCCTGGGCCATGTCCCGCGCGTCCTCCTCGTTGCCCACCATGCGCAGCGCGAGGCTGTAGACCTTATTCTGATGTTCCAGCACCAGCGCCTCGAAGGCATCGGCGTCGCCGGAGCGCACCTGCGCGATGATCTCCAGCTCTTCTTCCCGGGTCATTGCATCACTCTCTAAACTATTATATCCAGGGGCGGACGGCCCTTCGCCATGTCCGCCGCTATCTGCCGCAGCTCCTCCAAGGTGGAGACGCGCACCAGCTTCTGTTTCCAGGCCGCCGAATGGGGCACGCCCTTTATATACCAGGGCAGCCGCGCCCGGGCCTCTATGCAGGCCAGCCGCTCGCCCTTCTCCTGCGCCGCCGTCTCGACCTGGCGCACCGCCGCAGCCAGCCGCTCCTCGAGCCCCGGCCGCTCCGGCACGGGCCCGCCGGCCAGCACCGCGTTGATCTCCGCGAACAGCCAGGGGTCGCCGAAGGCGCCGCGGCCCACCATGCAGGCGTCCGCGCCCGTATAGCTGAGTATCCGCGCCGCGTCCGCGCCCGAGAACACGTCGCCGTTGGCGATGACCGGCACCGACACCGCCCGCTTCACCTCGCGGATGATGTCCCAGTCAGCGCGGCCGGCGTACATCTGCACCCTCGTGCGCCCGTGTACGGCTATCGCCGCCGCGCCCGCCTGCTCGCAGAGCTTCGCAAACTCCACCGCGTTCACGGCCCCGCCGTCCCAGCCCTTGCGTATCTTCACCGTGACCGGCACGGGCACCGCGCCCGCCACCGCCGCGACGATCTCCGCCGCCAGCTCCGGCGTGCGCATGAGCGCCGAGCCGTCGCCGGACTTAACGACCTTGCCCACGGGGCAGCCCATGTTGATGTCTATTATCTCCGCGCCGCAGATGTCCAGCGCGCGCCGCGCACCCTCTGCCATCGTCTCCGGCTCGTGTCCGAAGATCTGCGCCGACACCGGCCTGCCGCCCTCGGGGATGTGCAGCAGGGAGGCGGTCTTCTTATCATTATAGCACAGCGCCTTCGCGCTGACCATCTCGGTGTACACCAGCGCCGCGCCCTGCTCGAGGCAGAGGCCGCGGAAGGCCGAGTCCGTCACGCCCGCCATGGGCGCGAGCACCGCGCGGCCCGCAAGCTGCACGCCGCCTATGGAAAAGCCCGCGCTCAATTCAGGTCCAGCCCCACCGGGCAGTGGTCGCTGCCCATGATCTCCGGGCAGATGTAGGCCTTGTCTATCCGCTCGCGCAGCCTGTCCGAGCACAGGAAGTAGTCGATGCGCCAGCCGACGTTCCTCTCCCTGGCCGCCGCGCGGAAGCTCCACCAGCTGTACGCGCCCTCGAGCTCGGGGTAGAGGTAGCGGAATGTGTCCGTGAAGCCCGCCGCGAGCAGCTCGGTCATCTTGCCGCGCTCCTCGTCCGTGAAGCCGGGGTTCATGCGGTTCGTCTTGGGGTTCTTGAGGTCTATCTCCTCGTGCGCGACGTTCATGTCGCCGCAGACCACGACGGGCTTGACCTTGTCAAGTTCGACCAGATGATCCCTGAAGGCGTCCTCCCAGCTCATGCGGTAGTCGAGCCTTTTGAGCCCGTCCTGAGAGTTGGGCGTGTAGACGCACACGAGGTAGAAGTCCTCGTACTCGAGGGTGATGACCCGGCCCTCGGAGTCGTGGTCCTCGTGGCCGAGGTTGTAGCTGACGCCGAGGGGCTTCACCCTCGTGAAGACCGCCGTGCCGGAGTAGCCCTTTTTCTCGGCGTAGCACCAGAACTGCTCGTAGCCGGGCAGGTCGAGCTCTATCTGTCCTGCCTGGAGCTTGGTCTCCTGCAGGCAGAATATGTCTGCATCCAGGCCCCAGAAAATGTCCTCAAAGCCCTTTTTCATGACAGCCCGCAGGCCGTTCACGTTCCAGGATATCATTCGCATGTCCAGGCCTCCCCTCTGACCGCGACGAGGCGGTTTATCTTTACGCCATGCTCGTGGAACTTGGCCTCGTAGTCGGTCATGACGCCGGTGACGCCGTTTTCGTGCAGGTCGCGCGTGACCTCCCTGAGCGTCCAGCCGCAGTTTTGGAACTGTTCGAGGCTCCACTCAAAGAGCATGACGTTGTCGGTCTTGAGCCAGACTTCGCCGCCGGGCGGCAGCAGGCCGAAGTAGAGCTTCTGGAAGCCCGGGGCGGTGAGGCGGCGTTTGAACTGCTTCTTTTTGGGCCAGGGGTCGGGGAAATTTATGTAGATCCTAGAGACCTCGCCGGGCGCGAAGAACTCGGGCAACAGGGCGGCGTCGCGGTCGAGGAAGCGGACGTTGGTCAGTTCCGCGTCGCGGACGCGCTCCATGGCGACGACCATGGCGTCGGGGACTTTTTCGACGGCGCAGAGCAGCGCGTCGGGCTCCGCGGCGGCCATGCCGGCGGTGAAGCGGCCCTTGCCGCAGCCGAGCTCGAGGCAGAGCCGGGCATGTCCCGGGAAATCGTCGAGCCATTTGCCCTTGTGGGCTTCCGGCGTATTTTCAAGCAGCCCCGCGCAGCGTTCCCATCTGGGCACGAGGTTAGGTTTTTTTCTCATTCTCAAATTGACCACGCTCCGCACAGCACTATAACATATCCTGACGAAAACTTCAACGAAGAAAAGGTTGCGGATCAGCCGAACGCATAGTATAATCAAAATTCAGCGGGGCGCATGAGGATAGACCCGTGCCGCCCCGGAACTACATACCCGGGTGTTGCGCAGTTGGTAGCGCGCCAGCTTTGGGAGCTGGAGGCCGCGAGTTCGAGTCTCGCCACTCGGACCATGCGGAGCGTCCTTTGCAGGATGCTCCGCGTT
>CALXEH010000065.1 GCA_944387285.1 uncultured Oscillospiraceae bacterium
CGGACTCGAACCCCCGACCTGCTGATTACAAATCAGCTGCTCTACCGACTGAGCTACACCAGCGCAATACCGGCGACAGCTATAATAGCAAAACCAAACCCGTTTGTCAACAAAAACTTCCGCGTACGGGACATATTTTTTCGTTCAGGCTACAGTGCCTGCCTTGTTTTCGTACTTCTCGTAGGCCTTAGTGTCCATGATCTCCTTCAGCCGGCGCACGAATTCCCAGACCTCCGCGAAGCTCGTATACAGCGGGCTCGGCGCCAGCCTTATCACGTTCGGATACCTGAAATCCGGCACCACGTCCGCAGCCTTGAGCGCCTCGTTTATCCGCACTGCGTCGTCGTGCTCGAGCGCCACATGCCCGCCGCGCACCGCGTCCTCCCGCGGATTGCCCACGGTGAAGCCGTAGCCCGCCAGCTCCGTGTCGATGAGGTACATCATATACCGCGTGAGCTTCAGCGAGCGCTCGCGCACCTGCGCCATCGTTATCCCCTCATAGGCGTCCAGCGCCCCGTCCACGCCCGCCATGCTCAGTACCGGCGAGGTGCCCGTCTGCCAGCCGCCCGCATTGAGCGCATGCTCAAACTCCGGCCGCAGCTCAAACTGCGTGTCGTTCCGGTTGCCCCACCAGCCGGCAAGGCCCGGCTCCATCGCAAAATGCTTCCGGTTCACATACAGCCCCGCCGTCGCGCCCGGGCCGCCCGACAAATACTTGTAATTGCACCACACCGCAAAGTCGCAGTCCACCGCCTCCATGTCGTGGTCCACCGCGCCTATGCTGTGGCAGAGGTCAAAGCCGCAGATGATCCCGCGCTCGCGCGCCGCCGCCGCTATCGCCGCCATATCCAGCAGCTGCGCGCTCCTGTACAGCACCGAGGGCAGCAGCACTACCGCCACGTCCTCCGTCAGCGCCGCGAGGATATCTTCCATCGCCAGCGTCTTCCCGTCCCGGCTCTTCACGACCTTCAGGACCTCGTCCGGCTCCAGGCCGCGCTGCCTTATCTGGCTCGTCACCGCGTACCTGTCCGTCGGGAAGTTCAGCTCGTCCACCACGATCTTGTACCGCCGCGCGTCCGGCTTCCAGAAGGTCGCTATGCACTGGTGGATGTTCAGCGTGGTGCTCGCGCAGACCGTGACTTCCTCCGGCCGGGCGTTTATGAGCCGCGCCAGCTTCGCGCCTATGCTCTCAAAATAAAGGAAATAATCCGTCTCGGCGCCCGTCCATATGCCTATGCCGTGCGTCTTCCAGTCGTCCAGCGCTCGCAGTACGGCCTTCTCAGCCGGTTTGGAGCAAAGCCCCAGCGAATTGCCGTCCATGTAGATCTGCCCGGGACGGATGTAGAACAGTTCACGCCTTCCCGCCAGCTCGTCGGCAGCGTCCAGCTCCAGGGCGAAGTTTTTGTCCTGTCTCATTTCAGCCATCAGCGTTCGACCTCCGTTTGTTCATTTGCCATAATGATATCACCTCAAAACCCAGCTTTCAAGGCCGTTTTATACTTGTTCGCCCGGCAGCAGAAAAATGTGCGCAAATTTGGCTTTGCCTCTTGAAATATCACAAAAAATCGTTTAGAATAAGGGTGGTTATAGGCATATTATACAAACTATTCTGATTTAAAGTGAGGTTAGGTAAATGCTGACAAACGAGTATCTGAAAAGAGTTTACGAGACCGTTCTGGCCCGCAACCCGGGCGAGGCCGAATTCCACCAGGCAGTCATGGAAGTCCTTGAGAGCCTCGAGTGTGTCGTTGAGAAGCACCCCGAGTACGAGAAGAACGGCATAATCGAGCGTTTTGTCGAGCCTGAGCGTTTTATTCAGTTCGCGGTCCCCTGGGTGGACGACAGCGGCAAGGTGCGCGTGAACCGCGGCTTCCGCGTACAGTTCAACGGCGCCATCGGCCCCTACAAGGGAGGCCTGCGCTTCCATCCGTCGGTCACGGCTTCGGTCATAAAGTTCCTCGGCTTTGAGCAGACCCTGAAGAACAGCCTGACCACCCTGCCCATGGGCGGCGGCAAGGGCGGTTCGGACTTCGACCCGAAGGGCAAGTCGGACGGCGAGGTCATGCGTTTCTGCCAGAGCTTCATGACGGAGCTTTACAGGCATATCGGTCAGTTTGTGGATATCCCCGCGGGCGACATCGGCGTCGGCGCGCGCGAGGTAGGCTATCTGTTCGGGCAGTACAAGCGGATAATGGGCACGTTTGAGGGCGGCACGATCACCGGCAAGGGCATCCCCTTCGGCGGCTCTCTGGCGAGGACGCAGGCTACCGGCTACGGCCTGTGCTATTTTGCGCAGGAGGCCATGCGCTGCATGAAGAACGACAGCTTTGCAGGCAAGGTCGTCGTAGTCTCCGGCAGCGGCAACGTTGCGACCTACGCGGCTGAGAAGTGCACGCAGCTGGGCGGCAAGGTCGTTGCCATGTGCGACTCCAACGGCTATGTGTACGACCCGAACGGCATCAACCTCGCGAAGATCATCGATATCAAGCAGAGGCGCCGCGCAAGGATCAAGGTCTATGCGGACGAGGTACCGGGCAGCGAGTACCACGAGGGCTGCCACGGCATCTGGACCGTGAAGTGCGACATAGCGCTTCCCTGCGCGACCCAGAACGAAATGGACCTCGAGGGTGCGAAGGCGCTCATCGCCAACGGCTGCATGGGCGTATTCGAGGGCGCGAACATGCCGCTGACCCCGGAGGCGATAGCCGCGGTACAGGGCGCGGGCCTGATGTACTCGCCGGGCAAGGCCTCGAACGCGGGCGGCGTTGCAACGAGCGGTCTGGAGATGACGCAGAACAGCATGAGGCTCTCCTGGAGTTTCGAGGAGGTGGACGAGAAGCTGCAGGGCATCATGAACAACATCTTCCACGCGGCCTACGACGCGTCCGTCGAGGTCGGCAAGCCCGGCGACCTCATGGTAGGCGCCAACGTCGCCGGCTTCCTCAAAGTTGCCGCCGCAATGATGGCCCAGGGCGTGTAAGTGTAAAAAAGGTCAAATAACAGCGGGACCGGCACAGCCTTTCGGCCGTGCCGGTCTTTCATTCGACTCGCTTTTCAGAAATCCAGGGTAGCGAAGTAGTCCTCCGGGGTCTCGGCGCGCCTTATCAGCCGGGCGGAGCCGTCCTCGCAGAGCAGCACCTCGGCGCTGCGGAGTTTGCCGTTGTAGTTGTAGCCCATGGCGTGGCCGTGGGCGCCGGTGTCGTGGATGACCAGGATATCGCCGGGGCAGATCGCGGGCAGCCAGCGGTCCACGGCGAACTTGTCGTTGTTCTCGCACAGCCCGCCCGTCACGTCGTAGAGGTGGTCGCAGGGCGCGTCCTCCTTGCCGGCGACGGTGATGTGGTGGTAGGCCCCGTACATCGCCGGGCGCATCAGGTTGCAGGCGCAGGCGTCCACGCCGATGTACTCCTTGTGGATGTGCTTCTGGTGCAGGCACTTGGTCACGAGGCAGCCGTAGGGCGCCAGCATGAAGCGGCCCATCTCGGTGAAGATCTTCACGTCGCCCATGCCCGCCGGCACGAGGATCTGCTCGTACACGCGGCGCACGCCCTCGCCTATGGCCAGGATGTCGGGGTGGTGGCCGTCGGGCCTGTAGGGTATGCCCACGCCGCCCGAGAGGTTTATGAAGCCGATGTGCGCGCCGGTCTCCTCGTGGAGCTCCACCGCCAGGCGGAAAAGCTGCATGGCCAGGCAGGGGTAGTAGTCGTCCGTCGTGGTGTTCGAGGCCAGGAAGGCGTGGATGCCGAACTCCTTCGCGCCCTTCTCCATGAGGATGCGGTAGGCCTGGAACATCTGGGGCTTCGTCATGCCGTACTTGGCGTCGCCCGGCGAGTCCATGATCGTGTTCGAGATCTCGAAATACCCGCCCGGGTTGAAGCGGCAGCTGATGGTCTCGGGTATATGCCCTATCGTCTTCTCGAGGAAGTCGATGTGCGTTATATCGTCAAGGTTTATGGTCGCGCCGAGCTTGTCCGCGAGGGCGAAGTCCTCGGCGGGCGTGTCGTTCGAGGAGAACATGATCTCCGGGCCCGTGATTCCCTGCCGCTCGCAGAGCATCAGCTCCGTGAGCGAGGAGCAGTCCATGCCGCAGCCCTCCTCGTGCAGGATATCCATGATGGCCGGGTTGGGCGTGGCCTTGACGGCGAAGTATTCCTTAAAGCCGGGGTTCCAGGCAAAGGCCTGACGCACCAGCCTGGCGTTCTGGCGTATGCCGTGCTCGTCGTAGAGATGGTACGGCGTGGGGAACTGCTTGTCCAGCTCCAGCAGCTTTTCCTTTGTCACGAACGGCAATTTCTTATCCAATTTACTCTCCGCCCTTTCCGTCGAATATTATGCTTATGCGCGTGCCCCTGTCCGGCTCGCTCTCGGCCTCGACCGAGGCACGATGCCAGGCGGCGGCGTGTTTTACTATCGAAAGGCCCAGGCCCGTACCGCCCGTCTCCTTTGACCGGCTCTTGTCCACGCGGTAAAAGCGCTCGAACACATGCTCCAGGTGCTCCGGCGCTATGCCTATGCCGTCGTCCTCCACGCAGACAAAGGGCGCCTGCCCGCGCCTGCCCACGGTTATGCGGACGTGCCCGCCGGGCCGGTTGTATTTTATCGCGTTGTCGCAGAGGTTCGTTATCATCTCGTCTATGAGCTGGGCGTAGCCCGTGACGGTCTCCTCCGTGCCGCGGACCCTCACCGTGACCTCGCAGGCCGCGGCCTTGTCCTCGAGCCGCTCGGCACAGCCGCGCGCGGCCGAGAGCAGCTCCACCCGCTCTGCCGGGGCCTCCACCGCGCCCTCGTCCAGGCGCGAGAGGTTTATTATATCGTCTATGAGCGCTATGAGCCGCTGGGCCTCGGTGTATATCTTCTCTGCCAGCAGCGGCAGGTCCTCGCTGGGTGCAAGGCCCGTCATCATCATCTCCGCATAGCCGGAGATGGAGGTTATCGGCGTCTTCAGCTCGTGCGAGACGTTCGCCGTGAAGTTGCGCCTGAGATTCTCGGAGATGGCCGAGAGCTTCTTTTCCATCCTTACGCCTCCTCCGCCATGTAGCCGACGCCGCGCACCGTGCGTATCACCGCGCCGCCCTCCTCGCCGAGTTTGAGCCGCAGCGAGCGGATGTGCACGTCCACCGTCCGCGTCTCCTCGCCGCCGGAGTAGCCCCAGACGGCCTCCAGCAGCTCCTCGCGCTTTATGACCGTGCCGGCCCGGCGCATGAGGTACTCGAGCAGGTTGAACTCCTTGGCCGTGAGCTGCACGTCCTGGCCGGAGCTCTCTACCCGCCGCGCCGCGGGATAGAGCGTCACGCCGCGGACCGTTATCATCTCCCTCGGCTCGCCCCGGCGCAGCAGCGCCCGGACGCGGGCGAGGAATTCCATGATGCCGAAGGGCTTGGCGATGTAGTCGTCCGCGCCCAGGTCGAGGCCGCGGACCTTGTCCAGCTCCGTGCCGAGGGCGGACATTATCATGACCGGTATCCCCGCCGTCTCCGGCGTCTCGCGCAGGCGGCGCAGGATGGCCAGCCCGTCCTCGCCAGGCAGCATGATGTCCAGCAGCACCAGCCGCGCCTTCTGCGGGGCCAGCGCCGCGAAAAATTCCGCCGAGGAGGTGTAGCTCTCGGTCTCGTATCCGGCCGAGCCCAGGGCGTAGGCCACGAGTTCGCGTATGCTCTTGTCGTCTTCGACCACATAAATCATAGCCTAACCCCACAAAAAATAAGGTTCAATTTAGTATAATATACCCGGAGCCGAAAGTCAAAACGACATATATGAAAAAATGCTTTGATTCGCGCTGGAAAAATTGTATAATAGGTCAGAGAAGGGTCCGGGGCGCGCGGCGCACCCGGCCGGGATTCAACAGGAGGTGGCATAATGGAGCAGAGAGAGCTTATCGAGAGATACGTTTCCAATGACGACATTTGGCTATACAACACGGGCGGGGCACGCAGGGCGTACCACCTGCTCGGCTGCCGGTACATACCCGAGTGCGGGATGCACCGCTTTGCGGTCTGGGCCCCGCATGCGAGGGAGGTCTCGGTCGTAGGCGACTTCAACGGCTGGGACGGCTACGCCCATCCCATGTGGAAGAGGGACGACGAGATCTGGGTGCTGTTCATACCCGGGCTCAAGAACGGGGACATCTACAAATACCGCGTCGTCGGCGAGGACTGGAACACCGTCCTCAAGGCCGACCCCTTCGCCTTCCACGCCGAGACGGGGCCAGCCACCGGCTCGAAGATCTGGGACATAGAGGGCTACGAGTGGACGGACGCGGAGTACATGGAAAACAGGCGGCAGAAGGACGCCATACACTCGCCCATGTCCATATATGAGATGCACATGGGCTCCTGGCGGAAGAAGGAGGGCGAGGTCTTCCCGAACTACCGCCGGGTGGCGGACGAGCTCGTCGAGTACCTCAAGTTCATGCACTACACCCACGTCGAGCTGCTGCCCATCACCGAGTACCCCTACGACGGCAGCTGGGGCTACCAGGTCACGGGCTTCTTCGCGCCCACGAGCCGCTACGGCACGCCCCAGGACTTCATGTACTTTGTGGACAAGCTCCACTCCGAGGGCATAGGCGTCATCATCGACTGGGTGCCCGCCCACTTCCCCAGGGACGAGCACGGCCTGCGCATGTTCGACGGCGCGCCCTGCTATGAGTGCGACGAGCGCCGCATGGCTGAGCACCCCGACTGGGGCACCATGATCTTCAACTACGCCAGGCCCCAGGTGCAGAGCTTCCTCACCTCCTCGGCCATGTTCTTCTTCGACAAGTACCATGTGGACGGCATCCGCGTGGACGCCGTCAGCTCCATGCTCTACCTCGACTACGGCCGCAGGTACGGCGAGTGGACGCCGAACAAGGACGGGGGCAACATCAACCTCGGCGCCGTCGATTTCCTGCGCAAGCTCAACAGCGCCATCCTCAGCGAGTACCCCGGCGCCGTCACCATCGCCGAGGAATCCACGGCCTTCCCGCTGGTCTCCAGGCCGCCCGAGGTCGGAGGGCTGGGCTTCATGTTCAAGTGGGACATGGGCTTCATGCACGACACCCTCGACTACATGGCCATGGACCCCTATTTCCGCAGCTACAACCACAGCCGCATCACCTTCTCCATGATGTACGCCTATTCGGAGAACTTCGTCCTCGCCTTCTCCCACGACGAGGTCGTGCACGGCAAGGCGTCGATGGTGAACAAGATGTGGGGCGATTATGAGACTAAGTTCGCCTCGCTGCGCGCGCTCTACGGCTACCAGTTCGCCCACCCGGGCAAGAAGCTCATGTTCATGGGCGGCGAGTTCGCGCAGTTTATCGAGTGGAATTACAACCAGCAGCTCGACTGGACGCTGCTCGAGTACCCCATACATGCGGGCATGCAGAAATACGTCCGCGAGCTCGGCCGGCTCTACGCCTCCACCGCCGCGCTCTGGAAGGTGGACGACTCCTGGGACGGCTTCTCCTGGCTGAACGTGGACGACTCCGACCACAGCTCCGTGGCCTTCATGCGCATGTCGGCGAGGTCGGCCATAGTCTGCGCGGTCAACTTCACGCCCGTGCGCAACGACGAATTCGTGATAGGCCTGCCCAGGCCCGGCGTGCTCAAGGAGCTCATAAACTCCGACGACCAGCAGTACGGCGGCTCGGGCGTGCTCAACAAGCCCGAGATAGAGTCCGAAAACGAGCCCTTCCTGGAGCATCCCTGCTCGGCGAAGATCTGCCTGCCGCCCATGTCCTGCGTTTGGTTCAGGTTCACGCCCACTTCCCAGAAGAAGCTCAGGGAGCTCGCAGCTCAGAAGGAAAAGGCGGCCAGGAAGGAGCGCCCCGCGCGCAGCAAAAAGAAATAAAGCGGCCGCCCGCACTTCCCCATCCAAGCGAAAGGAATGGTCAAAATGAAACGCGAATTCCAGCAGTCTCTGCTAGACAAGGGGCTTGAACGGCTGCCCAACGTGCTCATCGCGGCGGCGGAGTGCGCGCCCATATCCAAGACCGGCGGGCTCGCCGACGTGGTCGGCACCCTGCCCAAGAGCCTTGCGGAGCTCGGCATGGACGCCAGGGTCATAACCCCGTACCACCGCTGTGTCAAGGATAAGTACCGCGACAGGGTGGAGCACATGTTCAGCTTCTCCGTGGACCTCGGCTGGCGCAGCCAGTACGTCGGCATAGAGCGCCTCGTGCTCGACGGCGTGACCATCTACCTCGTGGACAACGAGTATTACTTCGGCGACAAGATCTACCGCGGCGGCCAGGCCGAGGGCGAGCAGTACGCCTTCTTCACGAGGGCCGTGCTCGACGCCATACCCAACCTCGGCTTCTTCCCGGACGTGCTGCACTGCAACGACTGGCACACTGCCATGCTGCCCATGCTGCTCCGGACCCAGTACGGCTACTACGTCCACGGCAGGATAAAGACCCTGCTGACGATACACAACATCTTCTACCAGGGCAAGTTCGGCTTCGACTTCTTCCGTGACCTGCTGCGCGTGGAGGACAGGTATTTCACGCCCGAATTCATGGAGATAAACGGCTGCGCGGCCTTCCTGAAGGCCGGCTGCGTCTTTGCCGACAGGCTCAGCACGGTGAGCCCCAGCTATGCGGACGAGCTGTGCACGCCCTACTTCGGCGAAGGGCTCGACGGCATACTCTCCGCGCGGCGGCACCAGCTGACCGGCATACTCAACGGCATAGACAAGAAGGTCTTCAACCCCTACTCCGACCCGCTCATAGCCAAGCGCTTCGACAAGGGCCACCTCAAGGGCAAGCAGACCTGCAAGGAGAGCCTGATGTTTGAAATGGGCCTACAGGCCGGCCCGCGCACCCCGCTCGTCGCCATGGTCGCCAGGATGACCGACCAGAAGGGCTTCGACCTCGTGGAGCGCGTGCTAGACGAGCTCCTGGACGAGCAGGACATGTGCTTCCTGCTGCTCGGCAGCGGCGACAAGTCCTACGAGGGCTTCATGCAGGAGGCCGAGAACCGCCACCGCGGCCGCGTCTGCGCCTACATAGGCTACAACGAGGAGCTCTCGCACAGGGTCTACGCCGGCGCGGACCTGCTGCTCATGCCCTCGAAGTTCGAGCCCTGCGGCCTGTCGCAGATGATAGCCATGCGCTACGGCACCCTGCCCATAGTCCGCGAGACCGGCGGGCTGCGCGACTCCGTCGTGCCCTACAACCAGTACACGGGCGAGGGTACGGGCTTCTCCTTTGCCAACTACAACGCGCACGAGATGAAGGCGACCATAGAGCGCGCGCTCCAGGTCTACCGGGACGAGCCGGAGAACTGGAACCGCCTCGTCAGGAACGCCATGGCCGCCGACTTCGGCTTCGAACGCTCCGCAGAGGGCTACGCGAGGCTGTACATAGATCTCCTATGATGCAGGAGGGGAAGGGACCCGAAAGGGTAAGCGTATTTTTCGGCGGCCAGACCGACGAGGTCTGGACCAACACCGGCCTTGCAGTCACATACAAGGGCAGGCTCGAGGTCTCGGCCCTGCGCGTGGGCGACACGTTCCGGGCCGAGGTCAGGCCTTCCGTGCGCTCCGGCGACGTGAAGGCAGACTACAACGAATCCGCGAGGAGCGCCGAGCTCGCGGCAAAAATCAACTCAGGCAACATCTCTCAGGCGGCCATGGCCTATTTCCAGGCTGCGGCCCGGGCGGCGGAGGCCTTTTACGGGCTCAGGGACACGAGGCAGCTGCCGGGCCTGCTCCGTATGGAGCTGCACGGCGGGCTCGACTCGCTCATCCTGCCGGAGGTGCTCAGGCTGCTGCTCGACGAGCACAACGCCTCCTGGGACGACGCCATACAGATCATGGGCAGCTGCTTTACGCTCAGGCCGGACGAGGGCGGCAGGGACGCCCGCGTCCCGGTCGGGGCCATCGCGGCGCTGCAGCCGAGGGACGCGGGGCTTATACGCGCCGTGAACGAGAAGCTCTGCGGCCGGCTCTGGGACACCTGGCCGGGCGACTGGCTCAGGATAGGCGCAAACGCTGTCATCAGAGATGAGGAAGCCGACCTCATGACCCTATCGGCGGCGCTCTGCGGGCGCATAATCTGCACAAAGGAGAGGCGGGCCGGGTCGCTCCGCGCCATGTACATACTCATGCCCGCCAAGTTTGCTGATATATGATAATTTCGGAACTCACTCCGCACATAGTGCACGACACGGCCAGGGAGAGCTGCCGCTGCCCCATAGGCCCTGCCAAGACCGGCAGCGAGGTCACGCTCGCCTTCACCGACGGGGCGGGCGCGGTGCTCGACGCCGAACTCGTCCTCAACGGCGACGGCTTTGAGCAGCGCAGCGAGCTCGCGCTCGAGGACGGGCGCTGGTTCATAAAGCTCAAAATGCCCGAGACGCCGCAGGCGCTCTGGTACTCCTTCAGGATCAGCCTCGCCGGCGGCGAATACTGGCTCTGCGCCGGCGAGAACGGGCGCTTCGGCAAGCTCATGAGCTCCAGGGGCGAGGGCTTCAGGCTCACGGTCTACGACAAGGACTTCGAGACCCCGGCCTGGTTCCGCAGGAGCATCATGTACCAGATCTTCCCCGACCGCTTCGCCCGGGACTGGAGCGATACCGCCCGCGACGGCATCGAAAAGCACAGGGCCATGGGCCGGCAGGTCAAGTTCCACGAGGAGTGGAACGAGCCCGTGGACTGGCAGCCCAACAGCGCCGACGGCTTTTATTTCCCGCTCGACTTCTACGGCGGCACGCTCAAGGGCATCGAGAGCCGGCTCAACTACCTCAAGACCCTGGGCGTGAGCGTCATCTACTTAAACCCCGTCTTTGAGGCCTGCTCCAACCACAGGTACGACACGGCGGATTATCTGAAGATAGACCCCATCCTCGGCACGAACGCGGACTTTGAAAACCTCTGCGCCACCGCCGAGAACATGGGTATACGCATAATGCTCGACGGCGTCTTCTCCCACACGGGCGCGGACAGCATCTACTTCAACAAGTTCTCGCACTTCCACGACGCGGGCGCCTACAACGCGGGCGAGGCCTCGCCCTACTTCGGCTGGTACGACTTCCGCAAATTCCCGGAGAACTACCGCTGCTGGTGGAACTTCCCCGACCTGCCCGAGGTGGACGAGAACAACGCCGACTGGCGCGACTTCGTCATAAGCGGCAAGGACAGCGTCGTGCGCACCTGGATAAGGCGCGGCGCCTCCGGCTGGAGGCTGGACGTGGCCGACGAGCTGCCAGACGAGGCCCTGCGCCTCATCCGCCAGGCCGCCAAGGCCGAGGACCCCGAGGCTGTAGTGCTCGGCGAGGTCTGGGA
>CALXEH010000066.1 GCA_944387285.1 uncultured Oscillospiraceae bacterium
GCCCATAAAAAAGCCGCTTTTCTTTGGGGCGCCACTCCCGTTTCTTTGGGCAAGGGCCAAAGAAATGGGGTGGCATATCACCGCGCCGCAGTCAATTCAGCGTAGAAACCCTCCGTCTCGCCGCGCGTCATCAGGTTGAATATACGCGTCAGCCCGCCCTCTGTCAACACGACGATGAAGCAGTCCTGCCCAGGATCGAGCGAGATGCGCACGTTCTCGTAGCCCTCGACGTCAAACCGCCCCTCGCAGAGCGTGTCGAGGCCCGTGCCGGCGACGCGCCTCGCGCTCGGCAGCTCGTCCAAAAGCTCCGTGCCGCTTATTTCGTCCAGCGCTATCTCGTATTTCTCCGTGAAATGCTCGAAGTACAGCGCCCCGGCCTCTATCCGCGCCTCGCGCGGCGTGAAGTCCATGGCTATGAACCAGATGCTGAAGCCCGGCAGGCAGACGATGAGAAGCAGCGCGCACAGGCCCATCGTTATCTTCCCCGCGGGCCGCGCGAGGTTCATGCTCATGCCCATGCCCGTCCGGTCGTTTATCATCGCGCGCCTGTCGTTCGGGTTGTAATAAACGAGGCCCCAGATCCAGAACTCGTCCTCGTCCACATAGTCCCGCGCGCCGCTCTCGCGCGGCAGCCGCTCCTGCGCGCGGCGCACGGCAAACTCCGCCCGCAGCGCGAAACACAGCATCCCCGCCGTGTAGGCGAGCGTCAGCAGCATCAGCCAGAACGCACTCTCACGCAGGAGCCAGAAGCCCAGCGCCAGGAACGCCGAGAGCCAGGACATGGCTATCCAGGTCTTGCCCCAGTTGTAGCGCCGCACCCGCGTCAGCGCCGCGTTCACCCGGCTGTCCGAGTCCACGACGTCCGGCCTCTGCCGGAAGACGAGCGGGTAAAAGAAAAGGCTCATGAGGCAGCAGAGCGCAAAGCTCGCCCCGAGTATCAGCCCGCCCATGCGCTCGCCCTCGTTCTCCGAGGCCATCGCCAGCGCGCAGGGTATAAGCGAGACGAGCAGCGGCGGGATGAAGAGCCACTTCGAGAGCGGCTTTCCCAGCTCCTCCGGCTTTGCGCCGAGGTCCGCGGCCACGATCGTGCCGCCGTAGGGCGAGAGCCAGCCGTTTTCCTTCTTCAGCGCCCGCAGCCGCCCGTTGTAGCGCGCGAAGAGCACGAAACTCGGCGCCATTGCCGCCAGCATCAAAATGAACATGTAGGCCAGCGCCAGCGAAAAGCGCGGCAGCAGCAGCGCCGGTATGAGCGCCGCCGTCATGATGAAAAACCAGCGCCAGACCCGCTTTTTATACTCGCGGCAGATCTCCTGCACCCTCGGGTCGTGCTGGGCCGTCAGCGGCAGGGTGCAGCCTATGGCGATATTCTTCTTCACCTTTGCCTCATTAGCCATGACCGCGGCCATGATTGGCAGGATGGGGTAACAGCACACGAGCAAAAAGATCGTAGCGCCCAGGTCGCTCATGTCTCACCGCCTCCTTCGCAGTAAAACTCGCGGCATAACAGCAGAAAATCCTCCTCAGACAGGCCGGAGAGCCGCGCCTCGGCTGCAATGAGCCGCAGCCCCTCGAGCGAGTGCGCCCCTAGCTCCCCGCTTTCCGGGGAGCCGGCCACGACCGTCCCGCCCCGGCGGTCGGTCGTGATGAGGCCCTCCTGCTTGAGCAGCGTATAGGCCTTGCTCACTGTCATCATGTTCACGCCCGACTGCTCCGCCAGCGCCCGGATGGCCGGCAGCTTCTCGCCCGGGGCCAGCTCGCCCGAGGCGATGCCGACCACTATCTGGTCCCGTATCTGCCTGTATATCGGCAGCTGCGACGAAAAATCCAGCCTCAGCAGCAAGCCCCTGCACCTCCTTTTTGTATTAGTTAGTATAATACAAATAATGCACCGTGTCAAGCAAAAGCGCCGCCTGTGCAGGCGGCGCGGGCTTGCTTATTTCCAGAGCGAGCCGGGGTAGAGGCCGGCGGCGGTGAGCGTCCTCACGGCCTCGACCACGCCGGGCTTGTCCTCCTTGTAGGTCATGCCATGCCAGACGTCGCCGCTGCGCATGACGTCCACGGTGCACAGGCCCTCGTGCAGCAGGCGGCCGACGAGATTCGGGATGAGCATCTCGGCCTGCGGGTTTTCGGGCAGCGCCGTGGCAAGGAAGTCCGGGAAGCGGCGCTCTATCTCGCCGAAAATGGCCGGCGTGAAGCCCCAAAAGTTCATGGACACGGTGCAGTCCTCGGGCAGGGGCACGAGGGTCTTGCCGCCGTCCGTGCTGTAGGCCGGGCCCTCGGGCGTGCGCACGACGTAGGTGCGCTCCTCGATGTGCTCTAGCTTGCCGCCGCTCGTGCGGCAAATGCCACGGCAGACCTTGCCGTTTGGCGTCACGGTGTTGCCCAGCTTGTAGCCGACCATGGCAAAGCGCATGGGCGAGGCGCTCACGTCCACGGCCCGGAGCCAGTCATAGATGATCCTGTACGCGCTGGGGCCGTAGAAGTCGTCGGCGTTTATCATGGCGAAGGGCCCGTCCACCACCTCGCGGCAGCAGAGGACGGCGTGCGACGTGCCCCAGGGCCTGCGCCGGCCGTCGGGCAGCTCAAAGCCCTCGGGCAGGTGCCGCTCCAGGCTCTGGAAGGCGTAGGCCACCTCGATGCGGCCCGAGATGCGCCGGCTGATGGCCTCCTCAAAGTCCTCCAGCATGCCCGGGGCGATCAGGAACACGACTTTTTTGAAGCCCGCGCGTATGGCGTCGTAGACTGAGTAATCGATGATGAACTCTCCGTCAGGCCCGACGGGGTCTATCTGTTTCAGGCTGCCGTAGCGGCTGCTCAGCCCTGCGGCAAGGATCACAAGCGTCGGCTCGGTCATTTTGATGCTCCTCCTCTCGGCGCTCTGCCATTTCACTGCGTATTTTACCAAAGCCAGGCGAAAAAGTCACCATATTTATGCGGCGCGTGAATTTTTTTATTTCCGCCGCGGAAAACTGCCATGTGAAAGGAAGTGTTATTCCATGACCAAACGCGTCGGTTCACAGACGCTGGCGCTGGACAGGCAGCCCTCTATACTCGAAGGCGCCTCGGTGGCCGGGACAAAGGAGGGCCAGGGCCCGCTGGGCAGGAGCTTTGACTATGTCTGCCAGGACGCCTATTTCGGCGAGTCGAGCTGGGAGAAGGCGGAGAGCGCCATGCTGAGGACCTGCTTCGACCTCGCCTGCGACAAGGCGAAGACCGCGCCCTCGGAGCTGGACTTCATCCTCTCGGGCGACCTTTTGAACCAGTGTGCCGGCTCGGCCTACGCCCTGCGCGGGCTCACGCCGCCCTACCTCGGGCTCTACGGCGCCTGCTCGACCATGGCCGAGTCCCTGCTGCTCGCCTCACTTTTAATAGACGGCGGCTGCGGCAAGAGAGTTGCAGCCCTTACCAGCTCGCATTTCTGCTCCGCGGAGCGGCAGTTCCGCTTTCCGCTAGAATACGGCAGCGTGCGCACGCCGACCAGCCAGTGGACGGTGACGGGCGCGGGCACGCTCATACTGGGCGACGAGGGCCCGGGGCCCTATATCACCCATGTCACGCCCGGGCGAATCGTGGACGCGGGCATCACCGACGCGAACAACATGGGCGCTGCCATGGCCCCTGCGGCCTGCGACACGCTGCGGGCCCACTTCGCGGACACGGGCCGGACGCCGGCGTACTACGACGCCATAATAACGGGCGACCTCGGCCTGCTGGGCCGGGACATCGTGCGCGAGCTCTTGGGCATGGAGGGCCTGGACCTCGGCGCGGCCTACACGGACTGCGGCGTGCTCATCTACGACAGTGCGGCGCAGGGGACCTGCTCGGGCGGCTCGGGCTGCGGCTGCTCGGCATCGGTGCTCGCGGGGCACATACTCCGCTGCCTGCGCGAGGGCGTGTGGGGCCGGGTGCTCTTTGCCGCGACGGGCGCGCTCATGAGCCCGACGACCACGCTCCAGGGCGAGAGCATCCCCGGCATCTGCCACGCCCTGGCGATAGAAAAGGAGAGGTGCTGAATGGAGCTTCTGATATCCTGCCTGAAGTCCTTTGCAGTCGGCGGGCTGCTTTGCGTCATCGGCCAGCTGCTCATAGACAGGACGCGGCTGACGCCGGCGCGCATTTTGACGGCCTATGTGGTGGCTGGCGTCGTGCTGGGCGCTGTGGGCATATACCAGCCGCTGGCGGACTGGGCCGGGGCGGGCGCCTGCGTGCCGCTGACCGGCTTCGGCAACACCCTAGCCCGAGGCGTGCGCGAGGCCGTGGCCGAAAAGGGCGTCCTCGGCGCCTTCACCGGCGGGTTCAGCGCCTCGGCAGCGGGCATCGCCGCCGCGGTGCTCTTCGGCTTTTTGGCCGCGCTGCTCTTTAAACCCAGGGATAAGTCCTAAGCCGCGGGCCGCGTGACCCCGTCACGCGGCCCGCGCCGCGCTTGACAGGGCCGCCGGAGCTGTTTATACTTAATATGTCATACGGCGGAGCCGCCGAAAAAACCGAAAAGGGGAATACAGCGCTATGAAATACAAATTCTATATCTGCCGCCACTGCGGCAACCTCGTGGGCATGCTCAAGGACTCCGGCGTGCCCCTCGTCTGCTGCGGCGAGCCCATGGCCGCCCTGAAGCCGAACACCGTGGACGCGAGCGGCGAGAAGCACCTGCCCGTCGTCAGCGTCGAGGGCGACGTCCTCAGCGTCAGGGTGGGCAGCGTGGACCACCCCATGCTTCCCGAGCACTACATAGAGTGGGTCTATGTCGAGACCGAAAACGGCGGCATGCGCAGGGCCCTCAAGCCGGGCGACGCGCCGCGTGCGGATTTCTGCCTGGGCGGGCAGAAGGCCGTCGCCGTCTACGCCTACTGCAACCTCCACGGCCTGTGGATGACCGAGGTCAAATAAGCCCGGGGCCGCAGCCAGCGTCGGACGACGCGGGCTGCGGCCTTCGTTTTGCGCCTACTGCGCGAAGATATTCTTTTTGATCTGCGCTATGGCGTTTTTCTCAAGCCTCGAGACCTGGGCCTGGGAGATGTGGATCTCGGAGGCGACCTCCATCTGCGTCCTGCCCTCGCAGTAGCGCAGGGCGAGGATGCGCCGCTCGCGCTCGCCTAGGGAAGAGATGGCATCCGTGAGGGCCAGGCGCTCGAGCCAGCTCTCGTCCGTGTCGCGCTTGTCGCAGATCTGGTCCATGACGCAGACGCTCTCGCCGGCGTCGGAATAGACCGGCTCGAAGAGCGAGACGGGGTCCGATATGGCGTCCAGCGAGAAGACCACCTCCTCGCGCTTTATGCCCAGGGCCGAGGCGATCTCCTCGGTCGTGGGCTCGCGGCCCGTCTCGGCGGTGAGCTTTTCGCGGGCCTGCAGCACGCGGTAGGCGGTGTCCCGGGTGGAGCGGGAGACCCGTACCGAGCTGTTGTCGCGCAGATAGCGGCGTATCTCGCCCGCGATCATCGGCACGCCGTAGGTGGAAAAGCGCACGTTCTGCGTCGTGTCAAAATTATCCACAGCCTTGATGAGGCCGATGCAGCCGACCTGGAAGAGGTCGTCCACGTTTTCGCCGCGGCCGGCAAATTTTTGGATGACCGAGAGCACTAGGCGCAGGTTGCCGCTTATCAGCTCTTCCCGCGCCCCGGCGTCGCCTGCGCGGGCCCGGATGAGCAGCGCCTGGGCCTCGTCGTTTTTCAGTACCGGCAGCCTCGCCGTGTTCACTCCGCAGATCTCGACCTTGCCCTGCAAATTAAAAAACCCCTTTTCAGGAAAGTACAGCTAGTCTGTCCCATCCGCGCCGTTTTGATTCAGGGCCGTATCCGGCCGCCTGAAGCGCGGATGTGCGGCCAAAACGGCCGCAAGCTGAATTTTCCGGGAGATTATGGAGAATAACGTCCTTGACAGGGGAAGATAATAGTGCTATTATTTCAAAGGTTAGAGGCGAAGATGGAGACGGCGCGGCCGGTAAAGCCGTTGCTCAGAGAGAGGCGTCCTTCGGCTGGGAGATGCCTTCTTCGGCAGGCTGTGCATGACCACTCCGGAGCCCGCGGTCTGAAATCCCGGAAGTAGGTCCGCGCGTGCGGCGCGCGTTACAGCGCCACAGAGTTAAACTCAGGGTGGAACCGTGTGTGAATAACGCACCCCTGTGCCGCTGTAACGGCGCGGGGGTGTTTCCATTTACAGGAGGCTATCATGGACGAGAAAAAATACACATTTGAAAACAAGGAATACCGGGACACCTACAGGCACACGACGAGCCACATCCTGGCCCAGGCCGTGAAGCGCCTGTACCCGGACACGAAGCTGGCCATCGGCCCTTCGATAGACGACGGGTTTTACTACGATCTCGACTCCGAGACGGTCTTCACGCCGGAGATACTGGAGCAGATCGAGGCCGAGATGCGCAAGATCTGCAAGGAGAAGCTGCCGATAGAGCGCTTTGAGCTGCCGCGCGAGGAAGCCATAGCCCTGATGAAGGAGAAGGACGAGCCCTACAAGGTGGAGCTCATCGAGGACCTGCCCGAGGGCGAGGCCATCAGTTTCTATCGCCAGGGCGAGTTTACGGACCTCTGCGCCGGCCCGCATGTGGACAACACGGGCAGGATCAAGGGCAACGCCATAAAGCTCATGAGCTGCACGGGCGCGTATTGGCGCGGCGATTCGAGCCGGAAGATGCTGCAGAGGATATACGGCACATGTTTTCTCAAAAAAGAGGAACTTGAGTCCTATTTGAATCGTCTTGAAGAGGCGAAGAAGCGCGACCACAGGAAGCTGGGCCGCGAGCTGGGCCTGTTCATGCTGGCGGACGAGGGCCCGGGCTTCCCCTTCTTCCTGCCGAAGGGCATGGTGCTCAAGAACACGCTGCTCGACTACTGGCGCTCGGTGCACAAGCGCTACGGCTATGTGGAGATCTCCACGCCCATCATCCTTAACCAGGAGCTCTGGCACAGGAGCGGGCACTGGGACCACTATAAGAACAACATGTACACCACGGTCATCGACGGCGAGGACTATGCCGTAAAGCCGATGAACTGCCCGGGCGGCATGCTGGTGTACAAGAACGAGCCTCACTCCTACCGCGACCTGCCGATGCGCGTGGCCGAGCTGGGCATAGTCCACAGGCATGAGCTCTCCGGCGCGCTGCACGGCCTGTTCAGGGTACGCTGCTTCACGCAGGACGACGCGCACATCTTCATGACCCCGGAGCAGATGAAGGACGAGATCAAGGGCGTCGTGCAGATATTCGACGAGATCTACTCGACCTTCGCGCTCAGCTACAAGATAGAGCTGTCCACGATGCCCGAGGACCACATGGGCGACGAGCAGACCTGGCGCATGGCCGAGGCGACGCTGAAGGCGGCTATCGAGGAGCTGGGCAAGCCCTACGAGATAAACGAGGGCGACGGCGCCTTCTACGGCCCGAAGCTGGACTTCCACCTGTCCGACAGCATCGGCCGCACCTGGCAGTGCGGCACCATCCAGCTGGACTTCCAGATGCCGGAGCGCTTTGAGCTCGAGTATGTGGGCGAGGACGGGCAGAAGCACCGCCCGGTCATGATCCACCGCGCGCTGCTGGGCAGCATCGAGCGCTTCATCGGCGTCATTACGGAGCATTTTGCTGGCGCGTTCCCGACCTGGCTGGCGCCGGTGCAGGTGAAGGTCATGACCATCACCGACCGCAGCCGCGACTGGGCCGTGGAGGTCGCAAAGCGCCTGGATGCGGCCGGCATCCGTGTGGAGACCGACCTGCGCAACGAGAAGATCGGCTACAAGATCCGCGAGGCTCAAAGCCAGAAGATACCGTACATGCTCGTCATAGGCGACAAGGAAGCCGAGGCCGGCGCCGTCGCCGTGCGCACTAGGACGGGCGGGGACAAGGGCGCCATGCCTCTCGACGAGTTTGAGGCCATGATCCTGGAGCAGATAAAGATGCGCAGTCTCGACTGAGCAGAAAGGACTTGTGAACGGAATGAAGAAATACCTTGGTATAGTGCTGGCGCTTATGCTGGTGCTGGGCCTGGCGGGCTGTTCAAACGGGGACCCCTCGGCTAGCGATCTGCCCGACCCGGACGTGGAGAACACCGGCGGCACCGCATATGAGGACGGGGCGACGCCCTCGGACCTGCTGCCCGCCACGCCGGAGCCGACCCCGACGCCCGACCCGGAGGACCTGGACACGCTGAACGTTTGCGGCATACCCATCATCAAAAACGGGCAGCTCACGAGCCTGGCGTACAAGGGCGTGAAGTATGAGAACGGCCAGCTGCTGCTCGATTCCGCGCAGCTTGCGACCGCGGCCAATTCCAGCGCGCTCATCGAGTTTGCCGGCGGCGACCTTGAGGTCGTAGTGAGCGGCGAATGTGTCTTCACCGCGACCGAGGCCTCTGCCGTCGTAGGCGACGGGAGCATCAGCTTCACGGGCGAGGGCAGCCTGAGCGTCACGGCGGCGGATGCCGCGGCCATCAGCGTGGACGGCACGCTGACCGTCGGCTGCGCGCTGAACGTCAGCGGCGCGCCCGCAGTGGAGAGCTCGGAGATCGTGGCGGCCGAGGGCTTCGCTATCGGTACGAACGATGAGGCGACCTTGACTGTTGCCGCCGCGGCTGCCGCCTGACAGATTTTTTCTCGAATATCACGGCTCGTCCCTTCGTATTCTAAACGCGAGGGGGCGAGTTTTTTTATGCAGAACAGAAGAAAGCTCATACTTGCACTGACAGTCGTGTTTACTATTAATATAATGGTGATCGCCCTGGCCCAGAGCGCCGCGGCGGTGACCTATGCCCGGGGCTCGAGCGGCGAGACCGTGCGCCAGATCCAGCAGAAGCTGCTGGACTGGGGCTACTATACCGGCGAGGTGGACGGCGTCTTCGGCTCGAAGACCGAGGCGGCGGTGGAGTATTTCCAGGAGAAGAACGGCCTTGCCGTGGACGGCAAGGTGGGCCCGGCGACGCTGGAGGCCCTGGGTATGCCCTCGGGCGGGACGAGCTCGGCCTCGGGAAGCACGTCCGGAGACCTGGCCCTGCTCGCACGGCTCATCTCGGCTGAGGCGAGGGGCGAACCCTACGCCGGGCAGGTCGCCGTCGGCGCGGTCGTGCTCAACCGCGTGGAGCACCCTTCCTTCCCGAATACGATCTCGGAGGTCATCTTCCAGCCCGGCGCCTTCAGCTGCATGCTGGACGGCCAGTGGGACGAGCCCGTCTCGGACAGCGCCTACCAGGCGGCAAGGGACGCCCTGGCCGGCTCCGACCCCTCAGGCGGCGCGATATACTACTTTAACCCCGTCACCGCCACCAACGCCTGGATATGGTCCAGGCCCGAGATAATAACGATAGGAAGACACAGGTTCTGTGCGTGAAAACGCGCCGCCCTCCCGACTTGAAATGTGGAGGGCGGCGCTTCAGTTTGCCGAAGGAGGCGAGCCTCCTTCGGCAAAGGGGACGGCGCTGCGCTGCGCGCCTCGGTCGCCCTCCTCCGTCGGGCGATTCGACACTCCGCTCCGCGAGCGGTGTTTTTCCCGAGGTACACGCCCCCCGGGAAAAACGGATGGTATTTTATTTGCGGCCGCGGCCGCAAACTCTGCGAGGCTTTTCAGCGGGCTTACATGCTGTCCTCCCCACTTGAAATGGGGAGGGCGGCGTTGTATAATGTGTAATTACTAATGAAATATGTGGTGATATACAGATGAGCTATTGCAGAAACTGCGGCGCATATGTGCCGGATTGGGCGGAGAACTGCCCGGCCTGCGACGCGCCGGTGAAGGGCAAGGCGCAGCCTAAGAAAGAGAAAAAGCAGGGCGCTGCCTCCGGCGCGCAGACGAGGCACGAGGAGCCCAGGCGCGAGCCGCCGCGCGGCGACGGCGGCACATATACATACGACGGCAGCCGCAGGCGCAATTACGCGGAGAACTACGACCAGGATACCAGGGAGAACCAGACGATGGGCTACCTCTGCTATCTCGGCCCGCTGCTGCTCATACCCCTGCTGGCCCGGCCGAAGTCGAGGTTCCTGAGATACCACTGCAACCAGGGCCTGCTGCTGTTCATCTTCGCCCTGCTGGTCAGCGTCTTCGACGGCCTGCTGGGCATAGGCTGGCTCATAGGCATAGCCGGCAGCATTGCGACATTAGTGTGGCTGGTGCAGGGCTTCACGAACGTCAGCCGAGGTCTGAGACGGCCGCTGAGCTTCATCGGCGAGATCACCATATTGAAATAAGAGGTGCGATATGAAATTACTTAGCTGTGAATACAAGGGCGAGACCTTTGCCGCGGTCAGCGACGGGAAGCTGGCCTACAGGGCGGCGGAGGACATGGATTCGCTGATAAAGGCCCTGGACGGGCGGCTGCCCGGCGCGGATATGCTCTGCGGCAAGGGCGTGGAGCTCTCGGAAGTCAAGCTGCTCGCGCCGATACCGGAGCCGAGGCAGGATGTCATCTGTCTGGGTATGAATTATATGGACCACAGCGCCGAGGCCGCCAGATGGGGCAAGGACGACTTCGTGAAGAACGCAGGCAAGGCAGTGTACTTCTCCAAGCGCGCGGCGTATATCGTCGGCCCGGGCGGGGAGATAGACCCGCACTTCGACATAGTCGAGGGCCTGGACTACGAGGCCGAGCTGGCCGTGGTGCTGGGAAAGGACGCATATAAGGTCACGAAGGAGGATGCGTTCGGGTATGTGCTGGGCTACAGCGTGCTCAACGACGTCTCCGCGCGCAATCTGCAGAAGGCGCACAAGCAGTTCTACTTCGGCAAGAGCCTGGATACGCATACGACGATGGGCCCCTGGATAGTCACGCGCGACGAGTTTGCGCCCGGCGCGCCGGAGCTCGATATCAGGTGCTTCGTGAACGGCGAGAAGCGGCAGGACAGCAATACGCGGTATATGATCTTCGGCGTGGCCGAGGTCATCTCTGAGCTGTCCAAGGGCATGACGCTCAAGGCGGGCACCATCATCGCCATGGGCACGCCGGCGGGCGTCGGTATGGGTTTCGAGCCGCCCAAATACCTCGCCTGCGGGGACGTCGTGAGGTGCGAGATCGACGGCATTGGCACGCTCGAAAACCGGGTAAAAAAATAAATCAAAAAATCGAAAAAAAGCACTTGACACCGGCGCTCCAAAATGCTATATTAACAAAGCACCTCACCGAGGGCGCCGGACAAAAACCCACGAGGGCAGCTGCCGGAAGCCGGGTCGAGTGGCAAATTGTGTACCTTGTAAATTAAACAATGTAAGCAAAAGCTTATGCAAATAAGCACCAGAGAAGGGACTTCTGGATGCGGT
>CALXEH010000067.1 GCA_944387285.1 uncultured Oscillospiraceae bacterium
TCTCCAGACTCATCACCGGCAGACTCAGATCCGCCGTCTTCGGCATCCCGTTCGCTACCCATTTGATCTTGTCCATTTTTCAAAAACCTCCGAATCAGTCAAACATCAGCCAGGGGAAGCGCTTGGCGACGACCTCGATGACCTCGGCCACCTCGGCCGGGACGCTGCTGCCTTCGGCGCCCAGCTCGTACTCATAGCTCTCGCCGGCGAGGCGCACGGCGAACTTGGTCTTCTCGGCGTTGACCGGGGCAAAGCCGCTGTTGGCGCTGCCCTCCATCTCCTGCACGTTGCAGAAGAGGGTGAGCTTCTCGAGGTAGGGCGCGTGCTTTTCGGGGCAGAAGCTCGCGCAGTTGCCGCACTCGTTGCACATGCCGTCGATGTGGAGCATCTGCGTCCGGCCCTCGACCGGGATGACCACGTTGGCCCGGTTCGGACAGAGCGTGGCGCAGCTGCCGCAGACCGTCTTGCACAGGGGCGCGAACTCGTCGAACTCGGCCCTGGACTTGCGCTTGCGGCCGTTGCGCACGGCGCCGGCGGGGCCGCAGAGGGTCTTGGACAGGCGCTCGAGCGTCTCGGCGTCCGGCTTCGGAGGCGGGTTGATGGAGGCGCGCTCCAGGGCCAGGGCCATGGAGTTCAGCCTGTGATAGCCGCCCGGCTTGAGGATGTCGGTGCAGACCGTTATCGGCATCAGGCCGCCCGCGTAGAGCTCCGCGATGTTCTGCGCGTTCGCGCCGCCGCAGTAGCTGATGGGCAGCTCGCTGTCGAACTCGCGCGTCAGGGCGGTCGCCACGCCGAGGCTCAGTGGCAGCAGGGTGCGGCCGCTCATGTACATGGCCTCGTCAGGCAGCTCGCCGCGCAGCACCTGCACCGGGAAGGTGTTCGTGAGCTTCACGCCGAAGGAGAGGCCCAGCGCCGCCGCCTTCTCGCGCAGCCTGCCGATCATCGGCACCGCATCCGCGTACTGCAGGTCGGACTCGAACTGCTCGCGGCCGAAGCTGATGTCCGTGAAGCCCAGGTCGTCCAGGGCCTTGCGGGCGTACTCGTAGCCGAGCAGGGTGGGGTTGCACTTGAGGTAGAGGTTCAGGCCCTTGACCTCCATGAGGTAGCTGGCGATGCCCTCGATCTCGCCGGCCGGGCAGCCGTGCATCGTCGAGAGGGTGATGCTGCTGCACACGTTCGGGGAAATGGCGTCCACGTCGGCGGCGGTCATGGCCTTGCAGCGCGGCAGGGCCTCGAGCAGGGCCTCGCGGCACTCGCGCCAGATATCGCTGCCGGAGGCGTCCTTCAGGCCCTCGATGAAGCGGTCTATCTTCTCGCTCTTGATGCCGGCGAGGTCGTAGCCCACGCTCATGTTGAAGACAAAGCCGTCCTGCCTGCCCAGGGAGAGCTCCTTGGCCAGCAGATGCAGCAGGAACCAGGCCTTTATGTACTCCTCATAGGCCTGCTGTACGGTGAGCTCGGTGCTCCACTCGCAGTTGTAGCCCTCGTCCTCGGCCAGGATGCAGGGCTTGGAGACGTGCAGGTCCTCGCCGTCGATGATCTGGACGGTCTTGAGCTCGAACATCCTGCCGCCGCAGACGTAGGAGGCCACGATGTTCTGGGCCAGCTGGGTGTTGGGGCCCGCCGCCGGGCCTATCGGGGTCTCAAGGAACCGGCCCATGAAGGGCACGGGGCGCAGCTCGCCGTCGCCGGCCTTGTACAGCTTCTTGCAGCCGAAGACGGAGCCGCTCTCTTCCCACTCGCCCAGGACCCAGCCGAGCAGGTTCCGGAAGGGGATGCAGTGCATACGGTCGCTCATTTTAACTCCTCCTATATGTACACAAAATTTACGCTCAAGCGTTGAGTATGCCCCAGAGCCGCTTCGCGCTCTCCATGACGCGCGCGTTTATCGCGGCCTCGTCCGCGCAGGCGAGCTCGCGGTCCTTCACCAGCACCTTGCCGTTTACCACGGTGTGGATGCAGCGCCTGCCCTCGAAACCGAAGAGGATGTGCCCGTCGATGTTCTCGTCCGAGAAGGGCGTGAAGGGCCGGTAGTCGAACACCGCCACGTCCGCCGCCGCGCCGGGCTTCAGCACGCCGAACTCGCGGCCGAAATACTTGCCGGCAATCTTCGGGTTGTTCTTGAAGAGCATATCGGTCGCCTCGCACCAGCCCACGTTCGGATGGCAGGCGTTGTGGCGCTGGATGCCGACCACGGTCTTGCAGGACTCTATCATGTCGTGCGTGTACGCATCGGTGCCCAGGCCGACCAGGATGCCCTTCGCGTACATCTGCAGCACCGGCGAGCAGCCCACGGCGTTCGACATGTTGCTCTGCGGGTTGTTCACGACCATCGTGTCCGTCGCTTTCACGATGTCCATCTCCGCCGTGTTCAGGTGGATGCAGTGGCCCAGCACCGTCATGGGGCCGAGGATGCCGTGGTCCTGCAGCCTCTGCACCGGGCGGCGGCCGTAGTTCTGCAGGCTGTCGTACACGTCGTTCATGCCCTCTGCAACGTGGATGTGGAAGCCGGTCATGCCGTCGTTGGCCTTCACCATGCGCTCAAAGGTCTTGTCCGAGATCGTGAACAGCGCGTGGCCGCCGAACATGGCCTTTATCATCTCGCTGTTTTCGGCCTTGGCCCACTTTATGAACTCCGCGTTCTCCTCGATGGAGTCGAGGGACTTCTGCTCGCCGTCCCTGTCCGAGACCTCGTAGCAGAGGCAGGCGCGGATGCCCAGCTCCTGCGTCACCTCGGCGATGGCCGCAAGGCTGCCGCGGATGGCGCCGAAACCGGCGTGGTGGTCGAAGATCGTCGTCACGCCCATCTTCAGGCTGTCAACTACCGTGCAGTAGGCGCTGGCCTTCGTGGACTCCATATCCAGATGGCGGTCGATGTTCCACCAGGTACCCTCCAGCACCTCCAGGAAGTTCGTCGGCGCGTTGCCCTTTATCGACAGGCCGCGCGCAAGGCCGGAGTAAATGTGCGTGTGCGCGTTGATGAGGCCCGGCATGATGACGCCGCCGCGGCAGTCCAGATACTCCGCGCCGGGATACTTCGCCGCCAGCTCCGCCTCAGGGCCGGCCTCTACTATCGTCCCGCCGTCGCAGACTACCGCGCCGCGCTCAAAATATGGATGCCCGGCGTCCCTGGTTATGAGCTTTCCGTTCCCGATGATAAGCATTTCAACACCTCTATCTAAAAAATTTTTAGCCAAATGAAAGGCGGGACGCTTTCGCGCCCCGCCATGGTGCGCGGACAGATTCAAAATACCCAAAAAACGGCGAAAAATGACCCGTACGCGCAACACTTAGTTTCGGTCATCAAATATTTAACACTCACAACACTATAATAACAAAGAGCTCAGAGCGATGCAAGAACTTTTTTGTAAAAACAAAATTTTTGTGAGAATATACGATTGTGGCGTTGTTATTTTTGGCAACAGGGCGTATAATCGGCTCAGAGAACGTTAAATGGGAGGTATGCGAGCCATGCTTTGCATCAAAAACGGCACGATCGTGAGCCCTGAGGGGCGGAAGAAGGCTGACCTCTACATAGAGGGCGGCAAGGTGGTGTCCGTCGGAGGCGGGCTGCCCTATGACGAGAGCTGGGACGCCGAGGGCTGCCTGCTGTTTCCCGGCTTCATCGACGCGCACACCCACCTGGAGATGGACACGGGCAGCACGGTGACGGCGGACAGCTTCGCCTCTGGCACGGCGGCGGCCCTGGCGGGCGGCACGACGGTCATCCTGGACTTTGCGACCCAGGACCGCGGGCACACGCTGGCGGAGGCGCTGGAGGCCTGGCACGGCCGCGCGGACGGGCACTGTGCCTGCGACTACGGCTTCCACATGGCCGTCACGGACTGGAACGAGGCCACGAAGGCCGAGCTCGCCGACATGGAGAAGGCCGGCGTCACCAGCTTCAAGGCCTACATGGCCTATGAGAACCTGCGCCTGTCGGACCGCGAGCTGCTGGAGCTCTTCGGGGCGACGGGCGGCATAGGCGTCTGCGGCGTGCACTGCGAGCTGGGCGACGAGGTGAACGCCCGCGTCGCGGCAAATCTCGCCGCCGGGCACACGGGGCCCGAGTGGCACCCGCGCAGCCGGCCGAACGAGGTCGAATCCCTCGCTGTCCGCCGCTGCCTCGCCCTGGCGCGCGAGGCCGGAGGCGCCGCCTGGGTAGTCCACCTGAGCACCGCCGAGGGACTGCGCGAGATCGAGACCGCCCGCCGCACGGGCCAGGCCGTCCTCGTCGAGACCTGCCCGCAGTACCTCACCCTCACGGACGAGGTCTACGAAAAGCCCGGCTTCGAGGGCGCCAAGTTCGTCTGCTCGCCTCCCATCCGCAAGGAGGCGGACAAGCAGGCCCTCTGGCAGGGCATAGGGGCTGGAGAGGTTGACATAATATCCACCGACCACTGCTCCTTCACCTTTGAGCAGAAGGAGCTGGGCAGGGACAACTTCTCGAAGATACCGAACGGCCTGCCGGGCATAGAGCATCGCCCGGCGGTGGTCTGGGCGAGCGGCGTCGCGGCGGGGAAGCTGAGTGCGGAGGCGTTCTGCGGCCTGCTCTCGACGGAGCCGGCGAAGGCCTTCGGCATGTATCCGGCGAAGGGCGCGCTGGAGCCCGGCTCGGATGCGGACGTGGTGGTCTGGGACCCCGAAGCCGAGGCGGTGCTGACGGCGGCGGACATGAACATGCTGGCGGGCTACAGCCCCTGGGAGGGCATGGCTCTGCACGGGCTGCCGAAGGCGGTATTCCTGCGCGGTGTGCTCTCGGCCGAGGGCGGAAAGGTCCTGGTAAAGGACGGCGGCAGGTATGTGAGCCGCAAAAAGAGCCTCAGATAAAGGCGCAGGACGCCGCCCCAAAACGGGGCGGCGTCCTTTTATTTCCCGGCCTCGAGCGCGGCGAGGTCCATGTATTCGTCGTAGCTGCACCTGCGGTCGGTGATGGAGCCGTCCGCGTTGATTTCGATGATGCGGTTGGCGACGGTCTGGGTGAGCTGGTGGTCGTGGCTGGAGAAGATGACGTTGAAGGGGAAGGCCTCGAGCCCGTTGTTGAGGGCGGCGATGCTCTCGAGGTCGAGGTGGTTGGTGGGCTGGTCGAGCAGCAGCACGCTGGCGCCGGAGAGCATGAGCTTGGAGATCATGCAGCGCACGCGCTCGCCGCCGGAGAGGACGTTCACGGGCTTGTAGACCTCGTCGCCGGAGAAGAGCATGCGGCCGAGGAAGGTGCGCAGGTAGCTCTCGCGCTTGTCCTCCGAGAACTGGCGCATCCAGTCCATGATGGAGAGCTCGCAGCCCTCGAAGAAGGCGCTCGAATCCGTGGGCATGTAGCCCTGCGTGGTGGAGACGCCCCATTTGATCTCGCCGGAGTCCGGCTCCTCCTCGCCCATGAGCAGCTTGAAGAGCAGCGTCACGGCCGGCTCGTTGCGGCTGATGAGGGCTATCTTGTCCTCGCGGCCCATGATGAAGCTGACGTCCTTCAAAACCGGCACGCCGCCCACGGATTTGCACAGGCCGGTGACGAACAGCCTGTCCTTGCCCGGTTCGCGGTTGGCCTTGAAGCCCACCCAGGGATAGCGGCGGGAGGACGCGGGCAGCTCCTCCACGCTGAGCTTGTCGAGCAGCTTGCGCCGGCTGGTCGCCTGGCGGGACTTGGACTTGTTGGCCGAGAAGCGGCGTATGAAGCTCTGCAGCTCCTCTATCTTCTGCTGCGCCTTCTTGTTCTGGTCCTTGATGAGCTTCTGGATGAGCTGGCTGGACTCGTACCAGAAGTCGTAGTTGCCGACGTACATCTTGATCTTGCCGTAGTCTATGTCCACGATGTGCGTACAGACGTTGTTGAGGAAGTAGCGGTCGTGGCTGACTACGAGCACGGTGCCCTCGTAGTCCATGAGGAAGTCCTCGAGCCAGACGACGCTCTTGAGGTCGAGGTTGTTGGTGGGCTCGTCGAGCAGGATGATGTCCGGCTTGCCGAAGAGCGCCTGGGCGAGCAGCACCTTGACCTTGAGCCGCGGGTCCATGTCGGCCATGAGGGTATCGTTGAAGGCGGCGTCCACGCCGAGGCCCTGGAGTATCTTGCCGGCGTCGGATTCGGCCTCCCAGCCGCCGAGTTCGGCGAATTCCTCCTCCAGCTCGGAGGCGCGGATGCCGTCCTCGTCGGTGAAGTCGGGCTTTTCGTAGATGGCGTCCTTCTCCTTGCCGCACTCATAGAGCCGCATGTTGCCCATGATGACGGTGTCGAGCACGGTGTGGGCGTCGTACATGCCCTGGTTCTGCTTGAGCACGGACATGCGGGCCTTCGGGTCTATGTAGACGTGCCCGCCGGTGGAGTCGACCTCGCCGGAGAGTATCTTGAGGAAGGTGGACTTGCCCGCCCCGTTCGCGCCGATGATGCCGTAGCAGTTGCCGGCCGTGAACTGCAGGTCCACGTTCGTGAAAAGCACCTGCCCGCCGTATTGCAGGCTCAGATTGTCAACAGTTATCATAGTCGTTCTCTCCCCATACGTTCTGTGCCAAGGATACCACAGCCGCCGCCCCGGCGCAAGCGTGAAGGCCCCGCTCCGGCCCTGTGCAGCAATATAGCGTTTTTCGCCCTATTCGCAAGGGCGTTTTCAAAAAAATTTTCCCGCCGGGCCGAAAAAGGGGTTTTCCACAGGCTTTTCAACATTTTAGGGGTTTTCAACAGGCTTTTCAACAGGTTTTCCCGCGCGCGTCCTTCCTGTTGGAGTTGGAGTTAGAGTTGGTGTTATAGTTGTAGTTGTAGTTATTGTTATTGTTACATGCGTTTTTATGCGAACGCATTTTTAAAAATGCGAACGCATGCGAACGCATAAAAAAGGGGAAGCGGCTGTTGAATTTTGGCGGCGCAGGCAATATAATGGAGTCCAGACATGCGAAGCTGAATATTAGGAGGAGAGGAAATGACCAGCGGACGCGCCATACACCTGCTAGTGGAGTATTGCATACGCAAGGGGCTCGTTGCCCCGGAGGAGAGGACCTGGGCCCTCAACACGGTACTGGACATCCTGCGCCTGGACGCCTGCGGGCCGGACGAGGGGCCGGCGGGCGAGATAGACCTCGCCGAGGTGCTGGGGACGATAATGGACGACGCGCATGAGCGGGGCCTGCTGCCCGAGGACTCCGTCGTCTACCGCGACCTGTTCGACACGCGGCTCATGGGCGCCTTGACGCCCCGGCCGGCGCAGGTCATAGAGAAATTCCGCGCGCTCTGCGCCGAGAGCCCCGAGAAGGCCACGGACTGGTACTACGGGTTCAGCCAGGACACGAACTACATCAGGCGCGACAGGATAGCGAAGGACGTGCAGTGGAAGACCGCCACGGAATACGGCGAGCTGGACATCACGATAAACCTCTCCAAGCCGGAGAAGGACCCGCGCGCCATAGCCGCGGCCAGGAACCTGCCCGCCTCGAACTATCCGCGCTGCCAGCTGTGCGCAGAGAACGAGGGCTATGCCGGCCGGGTCAACCATCCCGCCAGGCAGAACCACCGCATCGTGCCCATCACCATCAACAACTCGCCCTGGTTCCTGCAATACTCGCCCTACGTCTACTACAACGAGCACTGCATCGTGCTCAACAGCGTGCACACGCCCATGAAGATAGACGAGCCCTGCTTCCGCAAGCTGCTGGACTTCGTGCGCCAGTTCCCGCACTACTTCGTCGGCTCCAACGCCGACCTGCCCATCGTCGGCGGCTCCATCCTGGCCCACGACCACTTCCAGGGCGGGCGCTACACCTTCGCCATGGAAAAGGCCCCGGTCGAGCTGCCCGTCAGCATCCGCGGCTTTGAGGACGTCGAGGCCGGCATAGTCAAGTGGCCCATGTCCGTGCTCAGGATACGCTCTGCCGAGCCGGAGCGGCTCATACGGCTCGCGTCCCACGCGCTGGACATGTGGCGCGGCTGGACGGACGAGGCGGCCTTCATCTTCGCGGAGACGGAGGGCGAGCCGCACAATACCATCACGCCCATCGCCCGCCGCAGGGGCGAGGACTACGAGCTCGACCTCGTGCTGCGCAACAACATCACCACCGAGGAGCATCCCCTGGGCGTCTACCACCCGCACGCCGAGCTGCACCACATCAAGAAGGAGAACATCGGCCTCATCGAGGTCATGGGCCTGGCCGTGCTGCCCGCGCGCCTGAAGGCCGAGCTCGCCGCCGTGGCCGAGGGCCTGCTCACGGGCGCAGACCTGCGCGCGGACGCGCTCACCGCCGCCCACGCCGACTGGGCCGAGGGCTTCGCCGGGAAGTATCAGCTCACGGCCGAAAACGCCCTGGATATCGTCCGCCGCGAGACCGGCCTGGTCTTCGCGAAGGTGCTCGAGCACGCGGGCGTCTATAAGCGCGACGAGGCCGGCAGGGCCGCCTTCCTGCGCTTTGTCGCGGCGCTCTGAGCCCCAGGCCGCCGCAGCGTGAGACAAGGGCCCGCGCCCTCCGCGCGGGCCTTTGCAGCTATTCTGCTTTTAGGAGGCGCTGACTTTGAACTGGGCTGCCTTTTGCTCCTACGTCATCCTGACGGCCATCACGCCGGGGCCCAACAACATCATGTCCATGTCGAACGCCGCCAAATACGGCTTCCGGCGCTCCTTCCCCTTCAACGTGGGCGTCTGGCTGGGCTTCCTCTTCGTTGTGGCCTGCTGCGCGCTGTTTTCCTCGCTGCTCTACGAGCTCATCCCCGCCATAAAGCCCTGGATGCTGGCGCTCGGCTCGCTATACATCCTCTGGCTGGCCTGGAGCATCTGGCGCGACAAGCCCCACGCGGAGAAAAAACGCCGCCTGTCCTCGACTACTACGGTCTTCGCCGGCGCAGTGCTGCAGCTCGTGAACGTCAAGGGCATACTCTACGGCCTGACCGCCATGAGCTCCTTCGTGCTGCCCTATTACCGCGAGCTGCCCGCCGTAGCGCTCTTTTCCCTGATGCTGGCAACCGTGGGCTTCCTGTGCACCCTGCTCTGGGCCCTGTGCGGCTCGGTCTTCGAGCGCTTTTTCAAGAAGTATTCCAAGCTCGTCAACGGCGTCATGGCCCTGCTGCTGGTCTGGTGCGCCTACTCGATGCTCTCCGGGCTCTGGAGTTGAGCTGTGCGCTGTCCGTGAACGCCAGCCGCGCACAGATGTCCCGGCAAGACCCGCCGAAAACGGTTGATTTGACGTATCCGTGCAAATCACAGCCGTTAAGGCGGGCATAATTATGCAATAAGGCCATTGACAATTTAAAGCAAAGTGGTATAATGCACACAACCGAAAGACAGCAAAAGGCTGTGACTGCGCAGAGTACCCGGATATCGAGCCTGCAGAGAAGTGCCGGTCGGTGCAAGGCACGAGGCAAGAGCCGGGGAATACACGCAAGAGCCGCCCCTCGAAAGCGACATGTCGCCGGTAGGCCGGGCCGGGCTTCTCCCGTTACAGAGATAGGGTATATTTCCCGTTTCGGCGGGCGTACCCGACAAGGCCGTGAGTCGTGAGGCTCCGGTGAATTGAGGTGGTAACACGGGATTTGGCGCTCGTCCTCTGCAAGGGAGGAAGGGCGTATATTTTTTTCTCTTCTTCCGGCGTCCGCCGCCGCCAAAGGGCGGGCGCAATAAGAAAAAGGAGAGTTAGAAATGGCCAACATCAAGTTCTTTTCCGGTGAAAACATCCCCCTCGAGCTGCACAAGGTGCGCATGGTGCAGAAGCTGAACCTCCAGCCCGTGGAGCGCCGCGCCCAGGCCATCGCCGAGGCCGGCAACAACACCTTCCTGCTCAAGAACGAGGACATCTTCCTCGACATGCTGACCGACTCCGGCGTGAACGCCATGAGCGACAGGCAGACCGCCGCCATGCTCATCTGCGACGACAGCTACGCCGGCAGCGCCTCCTTCACCCGGCTGGAGAACAAGGTGCATGAGATATTCGGCACGAAGTTCCTGCTGCCCGCCCACCAGGGCCGCGCCTGCGAGAACATCCTCGCCATGGCCTTCGTAAAGCCCGGCGACGTGGTGCCGATGAATTTCCACTTTACGACGACCAAGGCGCACATCACCCGCCTGGGCGGCAGGGTGGAGGAGCTCGTCATAGACGAGGGCCTCGCCACCACCAGCGACTTCCCCTTCAAGGGCAACTTCGACCTGGACAAGCTCCGCAAGCTCATCGCGGAGGTCGGCGCGGAGCACATCCCCTTCCTGCGCGTGGAGGCGGGCACGAACCTCATCGGCGGCCAGCCGCTGAGCCTGCAGAACATGCGCGAGACCTGCGAGATCTGCCGCGAGCACGGCATCATGACCGTCCTGGACGCGAGCCTGCTGCAGGACAACCTGTTCTTCATCAAGACCCGCGAGGCCGCCTGCAAGGACATGAGCATCCGCGAGATCACCCGCGCGGTGGCGGACGAGTTCGACATCATCTACTTCTCTGCGCGCAAGTTCGGCTTCGCGCGCGGCGGCGGCATAGCGATGCGCGACCAGAAGCTCTGCGAGCAGATGCGCGAGCTGGTGCCGATGTTCGAGGGCTTCCTGACTTACGGCGGCATGAGCGTGCGCGAGATGGAGGCCATCACGGTGGGCCTCGAGGAGACCATGGACGAGGACGTCATCTCGCAGGGCCCCATCTTCATAGACTTTATGTGCAGGGAGCTGCAAAAGCGCGGCGTGCCGGTCGTGACCCCGGCGGGCGGCCTGGGCTGCCACCTGAACGCGCGCGAGTTCCTGCCGCACGTTGACGACCACGAGTACCCGGCGGGCGCCCTGGCGGCGGCTGTATACCTAGCCGGCGGCGTCAGGGGCATGGAGCGCGGCACGCTCTCCGAGCAGCGCGAGCCGGACGGCACCGAGCCCATCGCGGACGTCGAGCTGCTCCGCCTGGCCCTGCCGAGGCGCGTGTTCACCATGAGCCAGGTGCTCTACGCCGTCGACCGCATAACCTGGCTGCACGAAAACCGCGAGCTCGTCGGCGGCCTGCGTTGGGTCGAGGAGCCGAGCTCGCTGCGATTCTTCTTCGGCAGGCTCGAGCCCACTAGTGA
>CALXEH010000068.1 GCA_944387285.1 uncultured Oscillospiraceae bacterium
GCAAACGGCGAGGTTTGGAAACCCTTTCGGGCTCCAAACCTCGCTTGTTTTTTATGGGCTTGTTTTGCAACGGACCCGTTTGCGTTCGTTTATCGTTTTACCTCTATCTGGCAGCACTCCATGACCGTCAGGGCCGCCTCGTGCGAGGCCGGGCTCACGCCGGCGCAGCAGGCTGCGTCCACCGAAATGGGCAGCTCCGGCATCGCGGCCTTGAGCAGCAGCGCGTTCGACACGACGCAGATATCCGTGCACAGGCCGACGAGTTCGACGGACTCCAGCCCTCCCGATTCGTACAGCGCCTTCAGCTCTTCGACGAGCGCCTCGCTGCCGAAGGTCGGCTTTTCGACGGCCTTGGCGCCGAGGCTCTGCCGGACGGCCTCGACCTCCGGCGCGAGCTGCCAGCCCGGCGTGCCCTTCACGCAATGCGGCACGGGCAGCTTCCTGCCCTCCTGCGTCTGCATGTACCCGGCGTCGTGCGTGTCCAGCGTGAAGTACACTGCGCCCTCAAAGCCGCGCAGCTTCTCCACCAGCCCCGGCAGCATCGCCCGGGCCTCCGCCGTCCCCAGCGACCCCGTCACAAAGTCGTTCTGTACGTCCACTACCACTAATGCTCTCATGCGCGTATTCCTTTCCACCTGCGCGGCCCCGTATCTGCACGAACTTGACAAGTGCCGCCGCGCCGACTATAATAAAAACGTGGAAACCCAGACGGTCGCCACAAACATAAAACTTACCGGATGGAGAGCTCAGCTCTCAAAACCGTGAGCCGTTCTGTTGCAGCAGACGGCTCACTTCTTTTAGCATCCGTCATGAATGGCTGCATTATACAACGGCTGTCGATTATTGTCAAACACGCCCTGAAACAGGCATCCCGCAGGATCGCTTTTGCGGCCCTGCGGGATCTTCATATCAATACAGCTTTGCGCCGGCGGGGATGTGCTCGTCCAGCATCAGCAGGTGCAGGCGCTCCTCGCCTTCCTCGTGGTGCACGGCGCTTATCAGCATGCCGCAGGAGTCTATGCCCATCATCGGGCGCGGCGGCAGGTTCGTTATCGCCACGCAGGTCTTGCCCACCAGCTCCTCGGGCTCGTAATACTCGTGTATGCCGCTGAGTATCACCCGGTCCTCGCCGGAGCCGTCGTCCACGACGAACTTCAAAAGCTTCTTCGACTTCTTCACCGCCTCGCAGGCCTTAACCTTCACTACACGGAAGTCCGAACGGCTGAAGGTCGCAAAGTCCACATAGTCCTTAAACAGCGGCTCTACCTCGACCTTGGAAAAGTCCACGGGCTCCTGCGCCTTTTCCACCGGCGCCGGCGCCTCGGCCTTCGCAGGCTCCGTCTTCGCAGGCTCCGTCTTGTCCAGCGGCTTCATCGTCGGGAACAAAATGACGTCCCGTATCGAATCGCAGCCCGTCAGCAGCATGGCGCAGCGGTCTATGCCTATGCCCAGGCCGCCCGTCGGAGGCATGCCGTACTCCAGCGCGTTTATGAAGTCCGTATCCATCATGCCCGCCTCGTCGTCGCCCTTCGCGCGCAGCTCAACCTGCTTCTCAAAACGCTGCTTCTGGTCGATGGGGTCGTTCAGCTCCGAGAAGGCGTTGCCCATCTCACTGCGGCAGATGAACAGCTCGAAGCGCTCCGTCAGCCGCGGGTCCTTCGGGCTGCGCTTCGCCAGCGGCGACACGTCCACCGGGTGCATCGTGATGAAGGTCGGCTGCACCATCAGCTCCTCCACCTTCTGGTCATAGCACTCGTACAGCGCGTGGCCCCAGGTCGGCTCCACGCCGTCCATGTCCACCCCGACGGCCTTCGCCGCCGCGACGGCTTCCTCGTCGCTGTCTATGGCCATGAAGTCCACGCCCAGGTGCTGCTTCACCGCCTCGGCCATCGTCAGCCTCGGCCAGCCCGGCGCGAGCGAGACCTTCTCACCCTGCCACTCGACCTCGTAGGTGCCCAGTATCTCCATCGCCGCGCCCGAGAGCAGGTCCTCGAACAGGTCCATCATGTCGTTGAAGTCCGCATAGGCCTGGTACAGCTCCACCGTCGTGAACTCCGGGTTATGCCGCGTGTCCATGCCCTCGTTGCGGAAGATGCGCCCTATCTCGTACACGCGCTCGATGCCGCCCACGATGAGCCGCTTCAAATGCAGCTCCGTCGCTATGCGCATGTACATGTCGATATCCAGCGCGTTGTGGTGCGTGATGAAAGGCCGCGCCGTCGCGCCGCCGGAGATGGTATTGAGCACCGGCGTCTCGACTTCCATATACCCGCGCTCCTCCAGGAAGCGCCGCACATAGCTCACGAACTTCGAGCGTATCTCAAAATTCCGGCGGCTCTCGTCGCTCATTATGAGGTCCACGTACCTCTGCCTGTACTTGAGCTCCACATTGGTCATGCCGTGGAACTTCTCCGGCAGCGGGCGCAGGCTCTTCGACAGCAGCGTCACGCTCTCGACGTGGATGCTGGTCTCGCCCGTCTTGGTCTTGAACACATAGCCCGACACGCCGATAATGTCGCCGATGTCGTACTTCCGGAAGTCCGCGAACTCCTGCTCCGACACCGCGTCCGAGCGCACATAGAGCTGTATCTGGCCCTTGTCGTCCTTTATGTGGCAGAAGATGGCCTTGCCCATGCCGCGCTTGGACATTATCCTGCCCGCCGCCTGCACGGTCTTGCCCTCATAGCGCTCGTAATCGCCCTTTATCTCGCTCGACCACGCGCTCCTCACAAAGCGCGTCAGCTTGAAGGGGTCGCGCCCCTCCTCCTGCAGCGCCGAGAGCTTGTCGCGGCGTATTTGCAGTATCTCGGAGAGCTCCTGCTCCTCTACCCTGGTCTCCTCGCTCATATATCCCCCTGAACCTCTCTTATGCGTTCTCCACCGACAGGATCGTGAACCTTATCTCGCCCGCCGGCGCGTCTATCGTCACCGTCTCGCCAACCTTGTGCCCCAGCAGGCCGCGGCCTATCGGGCTCTCGTCAGATATGCGTCCGGACATCGGGTTGGCCTCCTGCGAGCCGACGATCTGGTACTCCAGCTCCTCGTTCTCGTCCACGTCCAGCAGCTTTATCCGGCTGCTCAGCGCCACCGTGCCGCCGTCAAGCTCGGTCTTCTCTATTATCTCAGCCTTCTCTATGAGCGCCTTGAGCTCCGCTATCTTGGAATACAGCTTGCCCTGCTCCGTCTTCGCCTCGTCGTACTCGCTGTTCTCCGACAGGTCGCCGAAGGAGCGCGCCTCCTTTATGAGCTCGGAGACCTCCTTCTCCCTGACCGTCTCGAGATAGTGCAGCTCCTTCTTTATCTCGTCGTAACGCTCCTGACTCATCTTGTACTTGCTGTTGTCGGCTGCCATCGTTATCTTCCTCTCAAATTATGATTGATTTCCGGGCCATGCCCGGTTCGGTCTCTGTCCTTATCTGAGCAGCACGTCGGCCATGGCCGCGTCCAGCTGCGCGTCGCCGCTGCTCGTGAGCGTGACCTCGTTGTCCGGGCGCAGACCGCCCTGCTCCGTGAGGTCCACCCGGTTAGGCGTCAGGTACTTGCCGTTCGAGATGTGTATCGCGCTGCCGTCCAAGAGCTCTATCGTCGTCTGTATCCGGCCCTTGCCCGTCGTCCGCTCGCCCACGACGCCGGCCCAACGGTAATCCTGCAGCGCCGCCGCGAAATACTCCGCCGCCGCGTAGGTGTCCGAGTTAACAAGCACCACCATCGGCATGCTCAGGCACACGTTGTCCGAGCGCTCCACCGTCTCTTCCCCGGACTCGTTCACCGCCACCAGGATGTCGCCGCTCGGCAGCAGATAGTCCAGCACCTGCGTCATCTCCTCGTACAGCCCGCCCGGGTTGGAGCGCACGTCGAACACGAACCGCTGCGCGCCGCTGCCCAGCAGGCTCTCTATCGCCGCCGTCACCAGTTCCGCCGAGCCCGAGTCGAAGCTCGCTATCTTGATATAGCCGATATCGCCGTCCTTGAGCTCGTAGCTCACCGGGTTCGTATAGGTCAGCGTGCAGTCCACCGTCAGCTCCTGCTGGTTGCCGTCCAGGTTTATGAGCGTCACGGCCACGCTCTTGCCCAGGTTCGCGCTGATGAAGCTGCGGGCGTCGCCCACGGTGAGGTTCGTGATGTCCTTGCCCGCCACGGCGATGATGATATGCCCGGCCTTCATCCCGGCATTCGCCGCCGGGGAATTCGTGCTCACGCCCAGCACCTTGAAGCCGCCCGTCTCCGCGTCCTTGTCTATCGAAACTCCCAGGCCCGTATACTGGTTCGCCGAGTACAGCTTGTACGCCGCGTACTCCGAGGGGCTCATGTAATAGCTCCACTTGTCACCCAGCCCCGTCACCATCGCCGCAAACGCCGCCGAAGACACCGTCTCCTCGTCCACCTCGCCGACGTAGTTCTGGTCGATGATGTTCTTTATCTCCAGATACTTCATCGCCTGGCTGTAGTTGTCGCCGCTGCCCACCTTGTCGCGCTCGCTGCGCACCGTGACGCCGTAGGTCACGCCAACGCCCAGCCCGAGGATGATTATAAACGCAAGAAGCGGTATCTTTATGCCGAAAAATGCGCGCAGGAGCCCGCCAAATCTGCTTTTCATGGTTATCCTCCCATCCGCATACATGCCGCTGTGCGGGCGGCCTTATTCGGGCCGCCCGCAGTCAGTATCCCAGCCCCGTGCCGAGGCTCATTCATAAACGACGTAATTCGTAAAGTAGCTGAGCGGGTTCACCGTCGAGCCGTTCACCCTTATCTCAAAGTGCAGGTGCGGTGCCGTCGCCCAGCCCGTCGAGCCCACATAGCCGATGACGTCGCCCTGGGTCACGTTCTGCCCCGCAGTCACCGCCAGGCTGCTCATGTGCGCATACAGCGTATAGTCGCCGTTCGAGTGGTAGATGGTCACATAGTTGCCGTAGGACGAGCTGTAGGCCGCCACGGCCACCGTGCCGCTGTCCGCCGCGATGACCGTCGAGCCCGCCGCCGCGCCGATGTCTATGCCCGTGTGCGGCCTCTCGTCGCCGAACAGCGGGTGCTCGCGCATGCCGAAGGTGCTCGTCACGATGTTGCAGGAGGGGCAGGGCCAGATATACGTCCCCGTGGCCGTGGAGCCCGTGCCGGTATATTCCTCGCCGCTCTCGGCGGCTTCCTGGCGCGCGGCCTCCTCCTCGGCCTGCATCTGCGCGATTATCGCGTTTATCGAGGCCTGGGCCGCCGCCTCGGCCGCAGCGGCCTTGGCGTACTCCTCCTTCGCCTTCTCGATGTCCTCCTCGAGCTGGTTTATCACCTCGACCGCCGCGGCGATCTGCTCCTCCAGCTCGGCCTTCTCAGTCTCGAGCGTCTCCTGCTTCTCGCCCAGCAGCTCCAGCGTCTGCTCGTACTCGGCCTTCACCCGCTCCGTTGTCTCGCGGGCTTCCTTGTACTGCTCGTACAGCCGCTTGTCCGAGGCCATGATCTCGCCGATCATGTCTATCGCCGAAAGCACGTCCGACAGGCTGCGGCACTGGAACAGGATGTCCAGATATGTATAGCTGCCGTTCTCCTCCATGTTCCGCACGCGCTTCTTATAGAGCTCGTACTGCTCCTGCTCGGTGCGCTCGGCTTCCTCCAGCTCCTTCGCCTTGTCGGCTATGAGCCCCGTGTAGACTTCGATCTGCTCGTTTATGAGCTCGATCTCCTGCCGCGCCAGCTCGTTCTTCTCGTCCATCGCGGCCTTCTGCTCGATGACGTCAGCCTGCTGCGCCATGAGCTCGTTGATGCTCGTCTGTATGCTCTGCTGCTGGCTCTGGAGCTCCTGCTTCTGCTGCTCCAGGGCGTCTATCTCCGCCTGGCCGCCCGAGGCAAAAGCCCCGAACGAGCCCATCAGCGACACCACCAGCGTTATTATCATGATGAACGCCAGCGCTATGCAGATAGCGGATATCGTTTTCTTTTTCATGCTGTGTCTCCTATGCCGGTTCAGACCTTCAGATAGTTCCTTATCGCGCTCGAGCCGCCGACTACGCCCACCAGGATGCCTACGCCCAGGAAGGCCGCCAGCAGCGGGTACATCACCGTCGAGAACGGCACCACGCTGATGAGCGTGCCCGTCACGCCGGTCACTATCCTGCCGGTCACCAGATTGTACAGGCCCCACTCAATGAGATAGGCCAGGCCGCCGCCCAGTATGCCGAGCACCAGGCCCTCCACTATGAACGGGCAGCGGATGAAGCCGTTCGACGCGCCCACCATCTTCATTATCGCGATCTCCTCGCGCCGCGTGAAGGTCGCCAGCTTTATCGTGTTCGACATGATGAAGAACGACACGACTATCAGGATGATGATAAGGATGAGCGATACTATGCTCACGATGTTCCGCGCCGTGATGAAGGCCTGCGCGTAATCCAGGTGTGCGTTCACATCCGCAACGCCGTCCACCGATTCGAGATCCGCCTTCGTCTGGCTCATGAGGCTGATGTCCGTCAGGTGTATCACATACCTGTGCCTGAAGGTCGAGGAATCCAGTATCTCAAAAAGCTCCGGGTCGTAGTCCTCCTGGAAGTCCTCCATCGCCTGCTCGTTCGTGATGAACTCCACGCCCGCCACGTTCGGCACCGCCTCTATGAGCGGCTGCAGCGCCTCGGCCTCCTCCAGCGTCAGCGCGTCGTCCACAAAAGCCACGACCTCGTTCTCGTCCTCCAGGCCGGAGAGCATCTCGTTTATATTCACCACCAGCAGCCCGAAGCTGCCCATGATGATAAGGCAGGCCATGATGATCGTCACCGTCGCGAAGCTCATCAAACCGTGGCTGAAGATGCCCGTTATGCCGGATTTTATCAGATATCCCAGTCTATTCATAGTTGTAGTACCCGTCCATTCCGTCGCTTATGACCTTGCCCCCGTCTATCGCCACGACCCGCTTCGAGAAGGCGTTCACAAGCTCCTTTTCGTGCGTCACGACCAGCACCGTCGTGCCCAGCTCGTTTATCTTCTCGAGCAGGAGCATCAGCTCCAGGCTGCGCACGGGGTCCAGATTGCCCGTGGGCTCGTCCGCTATTATCATCCTCGGGCTGTTCACCAGCGCCCGCGCTATCGCCACACGCTGCTGCTCGCCGCCCGAGAGCTCCTGCGGATACCGCTTCTCGCGGCCCTTCAGGCCCACCAGCTCCAGCACATAGGGTACGCGCTCTTTTATGTCCTTGCTCTTTGCGCCGACTACGCGCATGGCAAAGGCAACGTTGTCATACACCGTCATCTTGTCGATGAGCCGGAAATCCTGGAAGATGACGCCCAGCGTCCTGCGCAGCTTCGGCAGCTTCCGCCGCTTTATCCTGCGCATGTCAAAGCCGTTCACGGTTATCTCGCCGCCCGCGGCCTGTACCTCGCCGGTGAGGAGCTTTATTATCGTCGTCTTGCCCGAGCCCGACGGCCCGACCAAAAACACGAACTCACCCTCGTGTATTTCGATGTCTACGCCGTTGAGCGCCTCTGTCCCGCTGCTGTCGTAGATCATCCTCACGTTGTTCATCTGAACCATTTACCGATCCTCCGTTTGTCCCCGAGACTCAGTATTTTGACGTGTTCTGCGTGTCGAGGTATTTTTTGACCATCATCGCGACCTTGAACACTATGGCATGGTCAAACTCGCGCAGGTCCAAGCCGGTGATCTTTTTTATCTTTTCAAGCCGGTACACCAGCGTGTTCCGGTGTACATACAGCTTGCGGCTTGTCTCTGATACATTCAGGTTGTTCTCAAAAAACTTGTTTATCGTCTCCAGCGTGTCCGCATCCAAAGCCTCTATCGGGTTCTTCTTGAACACCTCCGACAGGAACATCTCGCACAGCGTCGTCGGCAGCTGGTAGATTATCCGGCCGATGCCCAGGTTCTCGTAGTTTATTATCGACTTCTCTGTGTCGAAGACCTTGCCGACCTCTATGGCCACCTGCGCTTCCTTGTACCTGTCCGCAAGCTCCCTCAGGTGATACGCCGTCGTGCCTATGCCGATGACCGTCCTCACCAGCAGCTCGCTCTTTACCGCGGCCTCTATCTCCTCCGCGACCGTTATGATGTCCTCCGGCCGCTCCTCCCGCGTGAGCTCCTTTATGACGACTATGTCCGTCTCGCTCACAGACAGGACAAAATCCCTCTGCCTGTCCGGGAAGAGGTTCTGGATGACCTCCAGCGCGGCGACGTCCGAACGCTCCAGCTGCCGGACCAGGAATACCGCCCTCGGTACGTCCGTCACAAAGTGCAGCTCCTTCGCCCGCACATACACGTCGCCGGGCAGGATGTTGTCCGATATTATGTTCTTTACAAACGTGGCCTTGTTGTGCTTTTCCTCGTAGTTCGTGCGGGCCTCGTTCATCGCTACCGCCGCAAGGATGCAGATGCTCTTCGACGCCGCATCATGCCCCGCCACGAACACCGCATAGTCAAACCGCGTGCCCGCCGCGCCCAGCAGCTTATACGTTCTGACGGCTGAAGTGAAAATTTGTTCCGGGTTGTCTGCCAGGGCCGCCTGCATGTCGTCCAGATGCGAGCCTATCATCGAAAGCTCGCTGCACGCTATCACAAAGCCCTGCTCGTCTACTACGCCGATCGACCTGTCCGTCGCTTCTTTCATCTGTACGATTACGCTCTGAAACACCCTGCTTGACATTTTTTGTATCCTCCCTGCTACTCTGCAAACGCCCTGTCGGGCGTGTCCCCTCTCCCTCGGCGTCCGGCGCCGGCTTTAGTTATAATACACAATATTACTCGATTTTGTGCCTAACATAATAATACATTTCTGTGCAAATTTCAATAGAAAATTGTATTCTTTTTGTGAACATTTTTGATTTCCCTCGTTAAATGGCACAAATTAGGCAAATGCAAACGGTCATTATTGCGTTAGGACAGCCAACAAGTCGTTTTTGTCCAATTCGACAAGGCATCCGGGCTGCGAAGCCTCTTTCAGCTTCAGTTCACCTATGGAAATCCTGCGCAGTTCCAGCACCGGTTTGCCCACTGCCGCGAGCATGCGTTTCACCTGGTGATATTTCCCTTCCCGCACCCTCACGAGGCACTTGCCGGGGCCCAGGCCCTCGAGCTTTGCGGGCAGGCAGCGCGTGCCGTCGCCCAGCGTGAGCCCGGCGGCGAAGCGCTCCACGTCCTCCAGCGTCGTCTCGCCGTCTATCACGGCTGCGTAGCATTTTTCTACCTCGGACTTCGGCGAGATGACCCTGTGGGCGAAGTCACCGTCGTTCGTGAGCAGCAGCAGGCCCGTCGTGTCCCTGTCGAGCCGGCCAACAGTGAACAGGCCCAGCCGCTTATACTCCTCCGGCAGCAGTTCCAGGACCGTTGGGAGGTTCCGGTCCTCGTTCGCGCAGACGCAGCCTGCGGGCTTATCCAGCATGAAGTAGCGGTATTTCGAGCAGTTCACGCGCTCGCCGTCCACGCTCACGGCGGACTCGCGCGGGAATTTGCGCTCAGGCTCGCGCACGGTGACGCCGTCCACGGCGGCGCGTCCGGCGCGGATGAGCGTCCTCGCCTCGCTGCGCGTCCACAGGCCGCTGTCGGCTATGAGCTTATCGAGGCGTTCCGCTGTCATATCGCGGCCCCCTTCTCAATATACTTAAACGGGAGGGATGTCCCGTGACGAAATCAAAACTCAGCAAAAGAAGCGCGGTATTCATAATCATCGCCGTCGCTGTGGTATTGGCGGTCATCGTACTCATCTGCTCCGGCGGTTCAGGCTCCGGGCTCACCACCACCGAAAAGCGTGTCGAGTATCTGGCCTCGCTCGGCTGGGAGGTGGACGCCTCGTCCGAGACGGCCAAGGAGATAGTCCTGCCCGAGACGCTCAGCGGCGTCCTGGCGGAGTACAACGAGCTGCAGAAGCAGCAGGGTTTTGACCTCTCCCAATACTGCGGCGAGGTCTGCGAGAGCTACACCTACGTCCTCACGAGCTATCCGAGCGGCGAGACGGGCGTGATAGCCCAGCTGTTCATTTACAAGGGCCGCGTCATAGGCGGCGATATCCACTCCGCCGCTCTGGGCGGCTTCATGCACGGCCTGACTTAAAACTACAGGGAATTGCCAAACGGCAATTCCCTGTCTTTTCATCGGGACGGGGCTTTGCCTCGGCCCGATACCTTATCCCGCGGACGCCGGGGAGTGCCCGGCGAGGGGGGTATCGCGGCATTTATGCCGCGTATCTAGGGGGGAAGAATCCCCCCCTGGACATTAATTACTCGTTGATGGCGATGACAACGCCCGAACCGACGGTGCGGCCGCCCTCGCGGATGGCGAAGCGGAGGCCGTTCTCAATGGCGATCGGGGTGATCAGCTCGACGTCCATGTCGACGTTGTCGCCGGGCATGCACATCTCAACGCCCTCAGGCAGGGAGATGACGCCGGTCACGTCGGTGGTACGGAAGTAGAACTGGGGACGATAGTTGTTGAAGAACGGGGTGTGACGGCCGCCCTCGTCCTTGGACAGGACGTAGACCTGGCCCTTGAACTTGGTGTGCGGGTGGATGCTCTTCGGAGCGGCGAGGACCTGGCCGCGCTCGACGTCCTTCTTCGCGATGCCGCGGAGCAGGGTGCCGACGTTGTCGCCAGCCTCGGCGAACTCGAGGGTCTTGTGGAACATCTCGGTGCCGGTGACGACGGTCTCCTGGGTCTCCTTGATGCCGAC